>JBNKHV010000037.1:0-8168 GCA_050290545.1 Polyangiaceae bacterium
GATCCGTTAGCATCGCAGCGAGTCGGCACAGTGCAGGCGGCGCGTTGGGTTTCACCCGGCAAGGGCAGAAGCCCGCAGGAGGGCTAATGGTACGAAAGCGTAGCGCGTGGACGAGAGCGGGGGATCACCGACTTCGTCATCAACGAGCTCTCGAGCTGGTGCGAAACCTCTGGCGGCCTGGACGTCGCTGGCATTGTTGTCGGGCGCATGCCAGGACTCTATGGCTCAGGATACCGCCTCGCCGTCGAGTATTTCGGCAACTCAAGCACGGGGCTTTGGGTAAACGTCAACAGTACACCAGCATGGGTGCCGTACGCCGGTCAGATAGCGCCAGGCACCGCGCTCTCCGGAACATCTGTCCCTGGCGGTACGCAGTATGAGGCCCCGCTGGCGCTCATCTACTTCAGCAATCCCGCGCGTTGGATCGCCTACTACAACGGCGTGGGGTTCGGACACATTCTTGCGTCTTCCGCCGGGTTTGAGCAGATGGACACATCGGCGTGCAGAGCCAATCACTATTCCGAAGCCTTGGACATAGATCAGGCAACCACGGACTGGATGGATGCCGACATGGGGTCCGGCGTCTTCACTACGGGCTCAACATTTTCCGCCAACTTCGGCACGAGGGCGAATATCCGCGCTACACGATACTACACGAGCGCTGGTGCCGGTGGCATCACCGACAGCAACGCGTCGGCCTATGCCACGGACACCTTCTGCTACAACGCACTGAGGACCACAGACGGATCGCCCGCGTCTGCCTGGAGCCCAACGCTTTTCTTTGGAGGACCAGGCGGCGACGGGCCGTTGTGCACTCAGGACCCGAACTGCGACACAGGAATCTCCAGCGGCACCGTGCGCGCTCAGCTGCGGCAGCTGCGGCGGCCCGGGTTGCTCAGGACGGCCAGGCGGTGCTGCCTCGTGTTGCAGCTCCACCATCAACGGGTCTGGGATCTCTTGCGATTCCAACAGACCTCCTTGCAAGATGTAACTCTCGTGGACCCTATCGCAATGTACCATCCAAAGAAGACCCCCGTGGGCACCGCACTAGTGTCGATTCTCGTACTGGGATGCGGGGCTGACACCACTTCAAGTTCCGAGCAGCAAGACCCAGTGACCCAAGACCCGTCCGGCGCACCGACGATGGAAGCCAATGCTGCCTCCACCCAGCCACAAACGCCGGAGGACACCTCGACGTGGACGCAAGCGCAGTGCGACCAGCAGAGCAATGCCGCCCTGCTGCAGTTCCAGTCGAACGTCTCCGCGCTGGTTCAGTGCGAGGCATCCTCCGACTGCGCCCTGTTTGACGCGGACTACGATTGCCTTTCGTTCTGCGGCGCTGACGCCACTAGAACCGGAACCGCCACGTACGAAATGTCGCTAAGACAGGCCTTGCAAGATGTCGCGCCACTGTGCGCGGAGTTTCGAGCAAGAGGTTGCACCGTGATCCCCTCAAGTTGTCCGACCTCTGGAACTCCCGTCGTGGACTACCGCTGCGAGGACGCCAGGTGCATGCCCGTGTATCAGACTGAATAGGGACTCAGCAGCTTGAGGGGTCCGCTCGCATCTCACACCCGCTGACCGAACGACTTGAACGCCTCGTTTCGAGTTCTAATTCGAGGAATCAGCAGCGTACTTGAGTAGAGGTACCGTTCCAGGGGTTGAGAACCGCTGTGCAGGCTATTGAAAGCTGAGCAACTGATGCTGGGGACCACGGAGGCGTGGGCTGTACCAAGCGTGAGGCGACGATAGGCAGGGTGCTGCGGCGCTTGGTGATTACCGGGGCGACGTGGTGTGGAGCATCGGGGGGCTATCGGTCAGTGCCGGGACCGCCGGCGGCTGACCATTGCTTCCAGTTTCTCCGAAACCACCGTTTCTTTCGCGTAGGCGCGCAGCTTGGGGGCGGGGTGATCGAGCATCGCCGGCAGTTCGACGGTTTCGAGTCGGAACGCGTCCCCAAAGCCGATTCATCGTCGCCACGCACCGCAAGGTGCGCGTGACGCGCCCACGACGCACCTGGTGTACAGTTGATGCCATCAGTGCCGTTCCTGTACGCGGGGCGCTAGTGCCTACGCAGACTCGAATCAGCCGAAGGCCGACCGGGAAGGGCCTGCTGGCGCGCGCGTGTTCCTAGAACCCTTCGAGGCCGAGGTCGATGCTGTACACCCAGCCATCGGTCAAGATGAGGGCGGTATCCCCGCTGATGGCAACAGAGCCACCAAACCCGCTGCCTCCCGGGCTGTATCTGTTTGCCGGCGAAACGAGCTTGAGCTCTTCGGTCCAGCTCGAATCAGCGCGCGAGAAGACGTAGGCCGATCCAGTGGCCACCCCGTCGTTGGAGCCAGCTGGAGGGTCGTCCCCAGGGGCGCCAACGACGATGAGATTGGCGCTCGTGGCCAAGGCATGGCCGAATCCGTCGTCTGCTGCGGCGTCCGACGCTGCGAGTCTTTGCTCCTGAATCCACCCCGAATCGCTTTTTCGAAAGACGTACGCCGCCCCGCGACCATCGTTTTCTTGGTCCCAGAAAGGACTCACCACTGCGGTACCCCCGCTCAACGCAACGGCGTACCCGAAGTGATTGGTTATCGCGCCATCCGACGCCGTGAGCTTCTGTTGCTCAACCCACTTCGACCCTGAACGTTCAAACACATACACGGCACCTGCCTCGAAGAGGTCATCCTCGCGGCCCGTAGCCCGGCGGGCGCCCACCATGGCAGTGTCTCCGCTCACGGCGACGGCGTAACCAAAGTCGTCCGCTGTGCCGTCAGAGGTGACCAGCGTCTGCTCCTCCGTCCACGTCTCTCCCGAGCGCACGAACACCTGAGCCGAACCGGAGCCCGCGTCAGGGACGCCCATGATCACCGTATCGCCGTTCAGCGCGAGGGACTCGCTCCTTCCGCCGTCCGGCACGAGCTTCTGCTGCTCGATCCAGTTGGAGCTGGTCCGCACGAACACGTACGCAGCACTTTGGGCGCTGTGGCCCTGGCCGAAACTGGCGCCAACGACGAGCGTATCGCCACTCACTGCAGCGAGATCGCCAAAGTCGTCACCTGCCGCGCTGTCGGACGGCAGGAGCTTCTGCACTTCGACCCAGTTCGCTCCCGACCGCTCGAACACGTAGGCAGCCCCGGTGCTGTAGCCGTTGTCGTCGCCTTCGGTGCCAACGACCGCAATGTCACCATCCAGGCCGACGGAAACGGCGGCGCGGTCGTCGTCAGTTGGCACCAGCGCGACGGGCCTGGGCGCTATGCAACTTCCCGACTCGCAAACGTTCCCGCGATCGCACGAAGCGTTGCAGCCGCCGCAATGAAAACGATCAACGCTGACATCGATACACTCGGCATTGCACTCTTGCAGTCCGCTACCGCAAGCCGTTCCGCTCCCTTCTTCACTGGCCGCCCCCCCGGAGCCTCCGTCTTCATCAGCGATGCCCAGGGTTCCCGCGTCAGGCGCGCCTCCGGCCCCGCCTGCTCCGGCCCCATCCGAGCCTCCCGACCCCGTGCTGTCTGGCTCTTCAGAGGTGTCGCCTCCCGTCTCCGCAAGTTCAGTCGCCTCGACGCCCAGGGCGCCTGCCGCGGCGCTGGGCCCGGCATCGCCCCTCGTGCTGGGCAATTCGCTGCGAGCTGATCCGTCCAAATCATCACTGGCTGCCGAAGCATCGGCACCGTGATCCGGCGTCGCTCGACCACCCCCGATCTCATCCACGCCCGATCGCCCACCGACGCAGGAGGTGCACAGGGCAACGGTCGCTGGCACGAGCCACAAGGAACGCATCGCGTCAGCCTAAATGAGCGAGCGCGATTTCGCGAACGCTCATTTAGCACTGATAAAGCTGTCCGGTGGTCTGGACTCCGTACAGTTCCGGTCGAACCCGCAACGCGGCGACCGACCAGGACTCTGCGGAGCGCTAGCGAAGCAAGGCACCCTCGACGTCAACCTTGGCAAGATTCACGTCACTGTCCCAGCCCAAGACAACAACAGTGCGGGCTCCGACGGACCGCCCTCGAGTCTCGCGCTGCCCGTCTCGGAAACAGTCGGTTTCGCGACGCGCAGCGAGAGCCGAGCCGCTCGCCATCGCTCGCTCAGCCCCACCGGCACACCAACCACCGATAACCATTGATCTTTCCGAAGCACCCACCCCCCGCTCGCACTTCGCCGACAGCCGTTCGCATTCCGCCGACAAGCGTTCGCACAAACTCGGCGACCATTCGCACTTCGCCGGCGACCATTCGCACTTCGCCGGCGACCATTCGCACTTCGCGGGCATGCCTTCGCACAAGCCAGGCGAGTGGTCGCAACAAAGCGGCGAGTATGACGCAACAGGCATGTGCCTGGTCACACCCACTCGGCGCGTATGCGTCGATCGCCCGGCGCTCGAGCGCATCGAGCCGACGCGCATTCCACAGACGGAAGGCAGGCACGCCGCACCGGTGGGTACGCACTGAGCAGCCGCCAGACATGCATGCGCACTACTCGACGCACACTGCGCAGCCGCCAGGCATGCATCCGCACCAAGTCGACAGACGCCCTACAGGCAAACGGCACTCATTCGCACAACGACGATACGCACCATACAAAAGACAGCCACCCCTGCGCACGACACCGACGCGCACCATACAAAAGACAGCCACCCCTGCGCACGACACCGACGCGCAGTGCGCAACCAAGAGGCGCACACGCGCAATCGTTCGGCTGCTGTGCGCACGAGAGCAACGCTCGTGCGCACACGCCAACGCCGCATACGCAACCGCGCCACACGCCATTGCACGTCGACGTCACGCATGTCACCACGCGGGGTAACCGACGCGCAGCACGACGGCAGGTCGTCGCCAGCCCCACGGCGACGCGACGCACCTCGCAGCCCCCTCACGCAAACCCCATTCGCCACGCAAACCCTGTCCGGCACACGAATACGAACCGACCACCGCACGCCCGCCCGTTATTCTCGCACACTCACGGAGCGAACGCGCCGTCACCGCGCCGTCACCGACGTGATGCGCACACGGGTTCACGGATCAGAACCTTTGGAACCAAGCCCGCGATAGCGACCTGACGCCCCACCCGGGCATCTCCGCTCAGAAGCGCTGGAAGAAGTCCGCGATGGCGGCGGAGGCGAAGTCGGGGACGGTTTGCCCACCTGGATGCTCGCACCAAATTACCGGGTAACCGTCGTCGCACCCCGAATACTCGACGCAGGGTGAGGGCTCGACGGCTGCTGAGGTCATCGTGCAATGGTTCGTCTCGAGTAGGTAGTCACGGGCGGCCATGCCGCCGGAAATCTCGAGCGTGTCGTCCGCGGTCCCGTGGGGCAGGTGTGCGGCGACTGGTGTTGGGGATGGCCGCCTCGAGGCCGTTGTAGCCGCCACCAAAACCGAAACCAGTCAGCCGATCTTCGTCCTCGACGAGATGCTTCTTTGGTTGGGTCCCCGATGCAGCTGGCGCGCTGTTCATCGCGATCTCACCGCCGTGCGCCCAGGGGCCGCACCTGCCGCAGAGGGAGCCGCGCAGATCCGGACTGTGGCCCTCTGGGCCACGCGTCCACAAACCCAATTCGCGTAATCTGCGGACTTCGAGACCGCCACTCGGGTGCGCCAAGCCGCGATGTTTTCGATTCCAGGTTTTCGATTCGAGTTGCTGGTCGGCAGGTACTCGCACGAACCCAGACCATGGCAATCACAGCGAACCATCGGCCCCAGGCGAGTGATTCCCGGGCTGGGCAATGATGGCTTCCTGGGTCGGGAGTTCCACGCGAGAGTCTCGAGCGTCTTCTTCCGGGCAACGGTGAATATGGATCGTCGAGCAGCTGACTTCCGCTTCAGGGGCGGCATCAGCCGCGACGGCTGGCGGCAACGGCGCGTTCGGCTACCGCTCCACGAACGGCGGTCGCCTCCACGGCTCCAGCCCGTTGGCTGAGGGCGCCTCGCCGAACGGCCTGGGTTTGATGGAACCCGAAGCCAATACACTGGCCAGCGACGGGTCGTTCATCAGCAATTGAGCGCGCGCGGCGCAGCGCATTCTGCACGCAATCCCTGCGACCGGGTTTCCCCGGAGTTTTGGTGCTGCCTCTTGCCTCTCGGGGGTACTAGCGCGATAGACACCCCATGCTTCGCTACATACTTCCGTTCTTTGCATTCAGCTTGGCCACCTTTCCGGCCCAGCAGGCCCATGCCGCCTTCGACGGCGATCTCGTGCGCGTGTTCGCCCTGGGCGACCTCGGGCTCGGCGGCACCATCGGCGATGGCGACACGGATGTCGACCTGCAGCCGACCTATGGCTTCACCGGGGGTGCCGACCTGGGTGTTCACGACTTCCTCGCTTTGGGTGCAATGGTCAGTTGGTCGTCGCTGCAGTTGGATGAAGATGCGCTACTCGGGATCGGCACCGATCGTTCGACGATTCTCGACCTGGCTGTGTACCCGCGACTGCGGCTTCCGCTGCCGTTGGTGGAGCCGTACGTGATGGTCCCGGTCGGCTACGCCACCTTCAACCCGTCCGGAGCGGAATCGGAAACCGGCACGAGCGTCGGTCTTACCGCTGGCTCGGGACTGGGCTTGATGCCACTCGTGAGCGTCACTGGAGAGGTCGGCTACCAGATGTACTTCCTGGAAAACGTCGACATCGACGAGATCCGCTTCCGACTCGGCTTGGCCATCGGGTTCTAAACGCAGCTGCTTGCCCTGGTCGGCGGTAAACCGGCAAGCGGTGGACTACCGTGGTGAATCACCGTTTGAGGACGAAGCCGGCCCCGAGTGCTCGAGTCGCCTGCGTTACGCGCCGAGGCCAACTCCGGGACGCTCGTCCTCGCGGAGCCCTCGGCGCTTGACGCTTGGGCATCACCTGGCCAGTATGCGTGAATGTCGTTGGGGCGGGAGCTGTGGTGTGGGTTGGGACTGGCAGCAGTGGGACTGGCAGCAGTCGTCGGCTGTGGTCAGCGGGCAGAGCCCGGGTCGACGCTCCGACGGGGTGCGGGCACGGATTCGACGGCGGACGAAAACGCCGCGGATCGGACTGACACGGTCGGCGACGCTGGTAGCGACGGAATGACGTCGGACGCCGCTGACGCCACCGACGTGATCGGGATGGACGAGATGGGTTCAGCTTCCGATCCTGCCGACGCCCCGGCCACGAGCGACGTTGCCGGTGCCGGGGGACCGTTATCTCCGGGCGCTGATGGCGCGGTATCCCAGAGCGCTGACGGGACGACGATGCAGGACGCCCCCGACGCGATGCTACCAGACGCCAGCGTGAGCTCATCAGGTGAGGATGAGCAATCGTCGACGCCAGACGAACTGCCACGCGACCCAGCGGACGCCGGCGGCCCCGCACCAGTCGCGCCGGCTCCGGACGCGGGCGTCGAGGGTGCGGGAGGTGCGACGTCTGAGGCCACCGATGGATCGGGTGGGGAGCCCGACGTCATCAGCGAAATCCCAGAGGTCGTGCTTCCAGACGGTCCGTTCAAGATGCTCGTCTACTCCAAGACGAACGGTTTTCGGAGCCAGGACGCGATTGTCGTGGGACAGAACATGCTCACGGAGATCGCCGACGAATACGACTTCGACGTTGCGTTCACCGAGAACAACGACGACTTCACGCCGGAGCGGCTTGCCCAATACGAGGTCGTGTTCTTCTTGAACACGAGTGGGGACGTCTTGGAGCCAGCGGAAGAAGACGCCTTCCAAGACTGGATGGAAGACGGCGGCGCATTCGTCGGGACGTACCGCGCCGCGAACACGGAGGAAGACTGGGCGTTCTACAAGGAACTGACAGGCCAGTTCATCAGTCAGCAGAGCGTATTCGTTGCACTGGACATCCAGTGGACGCCTGAGGCCGCCAACTTTCCCGGGGTAGCAGGCATGCCTTCACCGTGGAACTTCAACTCCACCTGGTTCATTTTCGATCAGTACCGCGAGTGGTCGACCGGGTTTGGCTTCCAGATCCTCGCCACCGTCGAGTTCCAGGGTGACACCTTTCCCGTCAGCTTTGCACGGGAGTACTCGAACTTCCGCTCGTTCTACGTCGCCATGGGTCACCAAGCCAGCACCTTCGAGGATCCGCTGTTCAAGCAGTTCGTCACCGGCGGTATCCTGTGGTCCGTTCGCCGCAGTTCTTGGCTACAGACGACGATCTCGTCGAACGGGTTGTGAGACTTCCGGCTGGATGCGCTGTCG
>JBNKHV010000038.1:0-55706 GCA_050290545.1 Polyangiaceae bacterium
GTTTCTTACGACTGCCTCGAGGGCGAGCGGCAGTTCACGGACGAGTGCGGTTGCGGTTGCGAACCCGATGTGGCGACGGAGTGCCGTCCCGACGACGAGTACGAAGCCCTGGGTGACACCTGCCAGGTGGTGCGCTTCGCCTGTCCCATCGGTACGGTGTACTTCAGCGATTCGTGTGGCTGTGGTTGCGAAGTCGAGCCGGTCTGCGACACGACGGGCAAGCGCTACACCCTCGACGATCCGATCGCGTGTCAGACGGCGCTCATCTCTTGCGAGGAGGGCGAAATGGGGTTCGTGGACGATTGTGGTTGCGGCTGTGCCACGCCTCCTGCAGCCGAATGTCCGGCGCCCGAAGGCACGAAGATCGACGCGAGCGTCGTGAGCACGTACCTGTGCGACGGGCTATCCGGCGGCTCGGGTGCGCTGGTGGTGGAGACCCTGGACGAGTACGAAGCGCTGGCGACGGACTGCGGTGGGTTCAACGCCGGTCTCGCACCCGAGTTCGCTAACGGAACCCGCGTGTACGTGGTGTTCATCCCGGAACGCACGGCGGCCAATCTCCTGCAGGTGGTCGACACCGGAGATGAAGTTGTCGTGGGCATCGGAGTCCCTCCGTACTGTGGGGGCGCCTTCCCGCCGACGTTGATGATGACGCTCGAACTGAACGACGACTCGAACAAACCGGTCACGCTCAACGCCTGCTACACCGGTGACTGCGGTAATCCCGAGTTGTTGCCTCCATGAGACTTCACTCGTGGGAGGGCGGCGTTTGACGTCAAGCACGTTGCACGTCGCTCATTCACTGCCCCGCTTCGATTGCTGAGCAGCTCGTCGGTCATTTCGCCTGCAGGGTTCGACTGAGTCCGAGCTAAGCCGATCCTCGACGTTTGTCGTGGCAAAGCCTCGAGTGCCGCGTGTACCATCCCCCGGCATGAGGGCAGCGTCGCAGGTACTCGGAGGGCTCTTGCTGGTGGCGACGCTGAGTTGTGGTGGCAGCAAGTCACCGCCGCAGCCGCCGACTGACACGACGAGGGAGCCGTCCGCGCACATCGCTGAGGAGCGCTCCCCGGGGGCCGCGCATTCCGCGGAGGTTTCCCGGTCCGAGCAGGAGCACACCGACGCGTCGCGCGCGGTCGAGACGACGGACTCGACGCCAGGCAGCGAGCCCTTGCCGCCTCGCGATCCGTTGTTGATGAAGCCGGTCCGAAGCACGGTGTTTGCGTCCCAGCTTGCCGACTTGGGCCAGGACCCGACGCAGCTCACGCCGATTGGCGAGCTGTCCGCGTCCCAGCGGCTCGACACGATGGAGCTCATCGCCGAGTCGCTTGGTGTCGAGTGCACGTATTGCCACGTCAGCACCAACGACTACCCGACAGACACGCCCAAGAAGCAGATCGCCCGTCAAATGTGGGACCGCATGACCCGCGGCGTGCACCTCGAAAGCGGGCCCGTGTTCTGCGATTCTTGCCATCAGGGAGCACCGACTCTGCTGCAACGCGCACGCAAGAAGGACGTCAAAGCCTACATGCGGCAAGAATACGGACGCCTCGTGGGGCTGGGTGAGGGCGCTTTGAAGTGTGAGAGTTGCCACGGCAAACCCTTCGAAGCGGACATCTTCGGCCAGCGCTGGGGGCTGACCTTGGGCCACGCTGCAGCGGGCGCCGCAGCGAGCGGGCAGCATGTGGAGCAATGACGTGAGCAGCTGGCTGCAACCTGTCGTGCTCCGGGGCCTCCTCGCTCGTGTCGAAGCGCGTTGGCTCAGCGAGCTCTGCGCAGTGTCGCGACCGGTGTCGTGTCGAGTGTCACGCTTTGCCGTGCTCTTGGCGTCGGTGCTGAGTGTGGCGGCGGGGTGCCGCTGCTCGGAAGACGATGCCGGACCGAGAATCGAGGCTAGCGCTGGTTCGTCGACGTCGGCTGCGCCGGGCACGACGGCGCCAGCGCCCGTCAGTCCAGTGTTGCTGCCGGCGACGTTGACCGGCGCCAGCATCGCGCGTTCGCCCGACGCCAAGACCCTTTACGTTGCCGACGAAGTGAATTCGCAGCTGCACGTCGTCTCCTTGCCGTTGACTGCAGACAGCCTCGTCGGCAGCGTGAAGTTACCGGGTCCTCCCGCGCAGGTGGTCGTCGCCGCCGAGCGCGTCTGGGTGAGCATTCGCGCGCCGGGATTGATTTGGGTGGGACGCCTGAGCAAGTCTCCGGCAGCTGTGGCGCCCGTGCCGGACGCGGGGGCGCCGCTGGTCGTCGAGGAGGCGCGCATCGTCGTGCCCAGTGACGCCTGGGGGCTGGCGCTATCGCCCGGCTTGCGGCGCGCCATCGTGACCAGCGCCTGGTCGAGTCGAGTGAGCTACGTCGATCTGGAGAGTGAACGCGCGCTCTGGTTCGTCGACGTCGCCCGCGAGCCGCGTGGCGTCGTGATTGCTGCCGACGGCAAGTTCGCCTTGGTCACGCATCTGGTTGGGGCGCAGCTGACTCATTTGACTCTGGATGATACGCCCACTGAGCCAGCGCGGATCCTGCTACCGCCAGCACCGCTACGTTCGCCCGGTGGCGCGCTGCCCGCGGCACTCGGCTACGCTGGGGTATTGTCTCCGGACGGAAGTCGCTACTACGCGGCGAGGCACGCGCTCGGCGCCCTGGGCAAGAACGCGTGGTTTGGAGCCGCCACCGTCGACGTGCTGCGTGTGGCGGCTCGAAGCCCCCTCGCCCCCGAGCGCCCACGGCAGGGCCTGGAGCAGAAATCGCAGTTGGCCGAACAACTCATCTCTGGCTCCGATACGCGCTTTCCTGGTTCGAGTTCGAGCCCTGTGGCGCAGCCTCGCGCGTTGCTCTATCGCCAGACGACGGACACGCTGTTGGTGGCGGGTGAAGGGGACGATCGAATCGTCGAGCTCGACGCGCTAGCGGTCGATCCCACGATGGCGGTGATGGGCCACTACCTGGTCGGGGAGGACTACCATCCCATCTATCACGTGGCCGCAGACTGTGCGGCGCCGTCGGGCATGGTGCTTTCCCCCGATGAGAACACACTGTGGGCACATTGTGTCGGCACCAACGACTTGGCTGAGGTCGCGCTCCGTCCGAGCGCTCGCAGCGAGGAGGCGGATCCGACGGGAGTCAGCGCGCGTTTGAAACTCGCGGACGATCCACTGGGCCCAGGCGGAGCGACGGGGCGCAAGTTGTTCTACGCTTCGAGCGATTTCCCCACGAGTGGAGGGCTCGGCTGTGCCGGCTGTCACCCGGAGGGCCGCGACGACGGCCACGTTTGGCACGAAGCGTCGTTCACGACGGAGGATGGAGACACGACGAACTTCGTCGGGCACGCCGCCAACATCCCGAAAGAGGCTCACGCCAAGGGCTACGCTCGGCGCACGCCGATGCTTGCAGGGCGTCTCTACGCCAAGGGGCCATATGGTTGGCACGCCGAGAGTCCGACGATCGTCGAGCGTGAGCTTCAGGGGTTCGGTTTACACCGTTGGGGTGCGGTTCCTCAAACGCCCCGGGCCGAACTCGAAACGCGTGCCCGCGCTCTGTTCGACTTCTTGCGCCGGGGCCTGGTGCCGCCGCCGCGCACAGATGAGCCCTTGACGGCAGAGCAGCGCCGTGGGCAAGCGTTGTTTCTGAGCAAGCAGGTGGGCTGCGCGGAATGCCACGATCCCAAGACGGGCTATACGACGCAGAAGGCATATCCTCTACCGCTCCTGCCGCTGGCTGACGGCTTCGACGAAGATCCGAACAGCCGCTACAAGATCCCCGGGCTTGCCTTCCTCGCTGGACGCGCGCCCTATTTTCACGATGGTAGCGCCGCCAGCATCACGGAGATCATCGAGCAGAACGGCACGCGCATGGGCAACACCGCCAACCTTTCACCGGAGGATCGCGCCGCCTTGGTCGCGTTCCTCCGCACCCTCTAACCGAGCTCCACGAAGATGACGAATCTTGCACCACGACCGACTCACGATACGAGCCGCCGGCGCTTCGTGTTGGGTTCGTTGGGGGCCAGTTTGGTGTTGGCGGGGGCCCTTCTGATCCCGTGGGTGGTTTCGGCGGCGAGCAATCCGAAACTCGAGAACCAACAGCCCACGCCGCCGGATGCGGGAGTGCTCTCGAACCGCATTCCCACAGCGGCGCCCCTGACGTGGCCCGATACTTCGAGCGATGCGCCGAGCTCCCAAGAGTGGCACGGAGCCGAGGCCGCCCTGCCCACGCGCAGCGTCGGCGTGCGCGCTGACAATTGCCGTGTGCGGCGCGTTCGTGAGTGGGCGTCGATTCGCTGCTTCGAAATGCCGACCTCGGCCATCACGCAACTCGGCGGAACGCAGAAGGGGGTGAGCTTTCATCTCGACCCGCCGGGTGAAGACCGTCTTCCTCGCGAAGGTGTGCTCGTTTTCCCCCTTCGCCGAGGCGACCGACGCGTGTTCTCCTTCTGGACCTTGGGCAATGGATACGATGGTCCCTTGACCGTCATCCCCGCCGTGGTCGTCCAGGCGGATTGGCAGGGAGAGGTCCCTACGCTGCTGCTTTTCGATGCATTGAACGAACCGGTGCGCACCGCGCGCGGTGAACGGAGGAAACAAGACAAATGATGACGACGACTCGAGCCTTTCTGATTTCGATGGGAGCTACGATCGTTGCGTGTGGCGGCTCCGCTGCGCCCGGGCCCGCGACTCCAGGGGCCGCCGGGGCACCGTCCGCGTCGCCGCCCGCGGCGGGCGCCGCCGCTACCAGCGCTGAAGCCGAGACCGCCCCTCAGGCGTCCGCTGCCACGCCGGGGCCCCAGCCGGCAAGCTCGGCCCCAGCGGTACCGCCGGCTTCCGAAGCGAGCGCCCCCGCCACGAATGCGCCGCCTCCGCCCGTGCGCTGTCCAGAAGGCATGGCGTTGGTTGCCGGCGGGGAGTACCAGCGTGTGGGTAGCAAGACACCGCAGCAACTCGGTGACCTGTGCTTCGACATCACCGAGACGACCGTGACGGACTACACGACCTGTGTGGAGCAAGGGAAGTGCACGACGGACGGGCTCGATTGTTCCGCACAATCGACCTACGGCCACGAGGACAAGGCCGATCACCCCATCGTCTGCATCGAGTTCGAGCAGGCAAAGGCCTACTGCGCATTTCGCGGCAAACGTTTGCCCACGGTGGCCGAGTGGGAATGGGCGGCGCGCGGTGGGGAGGCGGGCTTCCCCTACCCGTGGGGTCACCAAGAGCCCGCCGAGCAAGTGTGTTGGACCGGCATGCGGCGCCAAACGGAGACCTGCGCGGTGGGCACGTTCGCGAGCGGACAAAGCAAGGACGGCATCTTCAACATGGGGGGCAACGTGCTCGAGTTCGTGACCTCGGAAGCTGACGAAAAGAGCCCGGTGCGCATCGCCAAAGGAGGCGCTTGGAACGGCGGAGACTCGGCGCTGTTCAAGAACACGCGCATCGGTGGCTTCAAGAAGGAGTACCGCTGTGGATTCTTGGGCGTTCGCTGCGTTCAGCCGGCGTGGCCCGCATCGTCATCCTCGTCGTCGTCTTCAGCGGCGACGGCGTCACAGGCACCTGCGGCACGCAGTGAAACCCAACCGACGGCCGTCGAGACACCGGCTCCGCCCCAAACTCAGCTGCCTCAAAACGCAGCGGGCCGATGAGCGAGCGCTAGCGGCAAGCCGCCGCAGAAGGTTACTTCATTGCTGCGCGCGCATCCGCCGCCGCGGCGGTCGAGTCTACAGCCGGTGCGCTGGTGTTCTTGTGAATGCAGACGCTCTGGCAAGACGAGAACGCGCTCTCACGAACCCCGCCACGCGGGTGAACAAGAACGCGGTGCGTCATGGCGCGGCTGCGTCAGCGACTCGCGCCCACGGCTCACGCTTCAGAACCGGACCAAGGCGCCGAACCTCAAGTAGGGCCCCGCCAAGTCCAGGTTGCCCAAGTCGGCACCCTGCACACGGACGCGTTGCTCCGGAGGATCGGCCATGACGTCGCGGAAGCCGTAGGATAGGGACGACGCCAAGCGGTATCCGCCCTCGACCATGCCGCCAAATGTGACGGAGTTGAAGCTGCTGCGGCTGGGATGGATGCGCCGGGGCTTGCTCAACAGCGCGAAGCCTGCGCCCGCAGCACCGAAAGGAGCGAGATCGTTCTGTGCGAGTGTCTCGCCGCTACTGAGTCCGAATTCGGTGTAGATGTCGCTGATGCCGCCCTGCACTCGGGCGTGAACCTCGAGCCACGGCAAGATGGCGTAACGAGGGACGATGCCGAGCGCGTAGTTCTCGGCTTGAATGCTCGACTCGTCGAAGACGTTCGTCGCGATGTCACCATCGCTGACCCCGCCAGCGGAAGCCGCCACGAACACCGCCAAGGTGGCGCTCGAAGACAAGTCCAAAACATCCAACTCGACGCTCAGGCCGACCTGGCCACCCACGTCGTCGTCGTCGAAGAGATCGTAGCCGGGGTCGTCGTTCCAGGAGAGATCTCCATAGCCGTGAATCGACAGCCATGAATTCAACGGAGCCTTGGGCGTCGGCGGTGTCGAGTCCACGACGCTTTCCGTCGCGGTAGCCGCATCAGCTTTGGCTTTCAGCTGGGGCGCGTCGCTCTTCGTTCGGTCGCTGGCCTCGATCGAGGGGGCTACCGCGGCCTCGTCGGGTGCCCCGGGGGCCGCAAGCTCAGCTCCTTCGACCGGTTCACTTGTTGCGGCCTCTGTCGTCGCCTGGGTGCCCTCCGCCGCGTTCGGAGCGGCCGCCCCCGGCGCTGGGGTGGGCGCTGGTTTCGCGCTCGTTTTGGCGGGCTGCGCTGACTTCGGTGCGGGCTTGGTTGCCGGATCGGGCTGGGCACTGGCGGGCAACGCCGTCAAGAGCACGGTCGCGGCGATACTGAGCTCGAGCTTCATCGGTCGAGTACTCCTTCCTGGAAGAAGCCGATCAAAGTCACGGCATCTTCTTCGTTGTCGGGCTCCATGGCGTTGAGGATCGTCACCGCGCCAGCAGGGTCGAAGTGATTCATCACGACTCGCGGCTGATCGGTTTCGTTGAACAGCAACATTTGGGAGATCGGTCGGTCCAAGCGAACCTGTCCGGGGTGCAGATTGGAAAGGTCGATGAATCCCAAGGTGGACGTCCCTTGCGGGGCAATCCACACGCGTCCAGTCTCCAAGTTGGGGATGGCAGCACCGATCGGGAATCGAGCTTGGATTGGCGCTGCGGTCCTTTCCTCCAGATCGAGAACACTCACGCTGTTGCCGTCGTGGGTGAGCAGGACACGGTTATCGTCCAATGCGGTCAGGGAGCTGACGCGCCCGACGACCAACTCCTCGAGATTGCGCGTCGTACGATCCTCGATTTCCGTCAGGTCGAGGAAGGTGATGCCGTTGTTGTTCGGTGCGTACAAGAGCGCGCGCTGCTCGACTTCATCGTCGAAGGGCGAGCGCCCCTCGAACATCAGGATGCGGGTGGCGCTGTACTGCAGCGGGATTTGGGTCACGCGACTCGAGCTGGCCTCGACGACCTGGGCGGTGCTGCCACTGGCGACCAGCAGGCGTCGGTTGCCGTCGCTCTCGAAGACGGCCATGTCTTGAGGGGTCGCGTCCGTGCCCAATTGGTTGAGCGACGGCTCGAAGTCGTTCTCTCGGTTGGCGCCCGCCGTCAGCAATCGCAACACGTAGACGTCGTTCGAGTTACTGGCCAAGAGGTAGATCTTCTCGTCCTCGGCGCTGAAACGGATCTGGTTGAGCGCCAAGTTGCTGCCACGGCTGAGCTCGACGGTGTATTCGGGGCGGTCGAGATGGTTCAGGTCCAGGAGGGCGATCTCCGATTGGAAGAAGACCACGGCCAAACGCCGCATCTCGCCAGCGATGTTCATCGGAGGGGAGAACTCCACCCGTTGCGGCGAGGAGCCGAGGCTCCGCAGCGTTCGTTGAACGACGGCGTCCTGTCCTTCATCGTTCAGGTCGATGACGGCTATCTCGTTGGGGTTGAACAGCAAGTTGTCGCTGCCCACGCTTGAGTTCGGACTGAAGTGGATGAACGCGTAGTCGCCATCTTCGGATTGGGTGATGGTGTCGAATTGGGTGCCGAGTTCGTACTCGCGTGTGACACCGCCGCCGTCGAGTACCGCCAGACGGCCCACCTCCTCTTCTTCGTCGTGCAACAGCACGAGCAGTTCGTCGCTTTGGTTGCGACGCTCGCTGAGTGTCGGGCGACCGGAGAGCTCGAAGGTGTCGACCTCCGGTTTGGGATTGCTGCGGCCGACGTCCAGCATGATCGCCTCGTCGTTTTCCGTGTCGAGCCACACCAGGTGTTCGCTCAGCCCAACGGGCGCCATCAGCTGACGATTGGGCGGGAGGTCTGCGTCACCGCAGGAGGACGCCAGCGACAACCAGCAAGCGCAGGTCATGAAAGTTCGTTTCGTCATTCTCTTCACTCCCGAATGCGGCTGTTGAGTTCGAAGCCCGTTACGGACTCGATCTCGCCCGTTTCCCAATCGATGAAAGCGATGCGCCCGTCGGGGTGGTCCTGACCCACGAAGACCTTCTTCGAGTCCGGCACGGAGCCGATGCTCGTCGGAGGACTCCCCAACACGATGCGTTCGACCAGGAAGCTCTCCAGCTTGACTTGGTGCACCTCTCTCATGCCCAAAGTGGGTTCGTTGAACAGCACGAACAAGTCGGAGCCCCCTGGCACCACCGTCGATGGCCCAACGTGCGTTGCGGCGGTTTGCAGTTTTGAAAACCCCGAGTCCAACTCGAGCACGCTGTAGCCGTACTGGCGATCGATCACGACGTCCGGATCGAGACCTGGCTCGTCGGGGCTACCGGCGAGTTTCTGGTGAATGATGAGCGCCGTCTCTCCGTTGGGTGCGATGGTGACGCTCTCGACGGACTTGGGCAGGCGCACCACGTCGAACTCGTCGTCTTCCAGGTTCAGAATGGTGATGCGTTCGTCCGTCTCGATCACGGTGGTGTACAACAGTGCACGGTCGGAGTTGGGGGAGATGCTGACGGAGCCGATCACTTCGTCGTCGATGCGGATCGCCTCGACGGCGTCGTCGTCGATGAACGCACCGGGTACGGGAACCTTCAACACCGTGCTCTGATCACGAACGACGGCCAAGGCGAAGTCCCCCGAAGGGGCCAAGTCCACGTCTGTGACGGCGGTGTTGGGTACTGGTGGTGGGGTTGGCTCCGGCGCCGGCGGATCTGTACCGGCGTCGGCAACTCCTGCGTCGCCGGTGGGCGCCACGGGTTCGGGTTCTTCGGGTGCTGCTTGGAATTCGCTGGCCAAGTCCAACAGATGAACGTCCCCCGACTCCAAGTCGGCCAGTCTCAGCTGGCTCTCTCCTTCGCGGCGAGCCAGCGCGTAAGCGCCGTCCGGAGTGACGGAGATGTCCAACGAGGCAGTGGCGTCCGTGCCTAGGGCGATGGTCGTCGCGATGTGGGCACCTTTGCGCTCAATCTCCGAGAAGTCGAGGATCGACACGCCGTCTTCGGTGACCACGAAGCCCTTGCTACCGTCCGACGAGAAGGAGACCGAACTCGGGCGGAAGCCGACGGTCATCGCCACGGCGCGCTCGTCGCCCTGTTCCAGAAACACGACGCTGATGTCTTGGTAGCTGCCCGTCACGCCCGCGCCGCGGTGATTGGCGTCGAAGTAGACGATGGCGTGTTCCCCGTCCGGTGCGACGGCGATGGCGTTGGCGCCCTGCTGTACGGGCACGTGCACCGCCGTCGAAGCGCCGCCCTTGGTGCGGATGATGCTGGCGTCGCTGGAGCCGACGTTCAACACCACGGCGGCATCGGTGCCCGCCAAAGTGCGCAAGAACGTCGGCTGATCTCCCGCCTCGACGGCTTGGATGGCCAACGTCTCCGCGTCGATGACGGCGACCGAGTCGCTCTGGGGGTTGGCCGCGTAGACGTAACGTTTGCCGGCTTGTGGTAGCTCGAACTCGAAGGAGAGCTCCATCTCCGGCGGCAAGGGTGGCGGCGTGGAGCCGGGTTCTGCTGGGTTGCCGGCCATCTGTCCACCCGGGGCGGCCGCTGGCGTTATCCCGGACACCGAGTCTTCGGCCTGTTCGGCGAAGCCGGCAGGACCCAACAGCGCACCGTCCGAGTTGGCCGACGTCTCGTTGCCGCAAGCAGCGCAAGCCAGGGCTGCGAGTGGAAGTAGCGTTGCACGTACTCTCATGCGCGGTGACAAAGCACACGCAGTGCCATGGCCTCGTCACCTGGCTCACTTCGAGGGGGCGTCACAGTGGGACGCGATAATTGGCGTACACATCAAGGATTTCCTGCCGTTGCGCGCTGCAGCCGGGGAAGAACGCGCTGCGTGCGTCGCGTCCGTCGGCACGCAAATGTCTCGGTGTGCCAGCGGGTGGCACAACTTGGCGGCCGCGACTTCGACTCGCCTGGGCGGGAACAACGAGCGGGAGGGGCTTGCACATCGGCACGCTCGCCGAGCACAATCTGGCCCGGTCGACTCGGGGTCAGGGGGCTCCCTGCTGGGCTCCCCAGGCGCAGTCATTGCGCTGCAAGAAGCCCTCCTGCCTGGCTATCCTGGGCGTCTCCGAGCAGGGTCCTCTGATAGGTCTCGGTTATCAAATCTATCAGATTTAACAATTAGACATGATTGAACGGTCTGAGCATACTCGTGCGTCAGACCCCACTTCAACGGGAGACTTTCAATGGCTGATCTAAAAGGAACCAAGACCCACCAAAACTTGAAGGACGCGTTCGCTGGCGAATCGCAGGCCAATCGTCGCTATCTGTACTTTGCAAAGGTCGCAGACGTCGAAGGCTACCCCGAGGTCGCGGGCAACTTCCGTGAGACCGCGGAAGGCGAGACGGGTCACGCTCATGGCCACCTCGACTACTTGAAGCAGGTTGGCGACCCGGCGACCGATCTTCCGATCGGCGACACCATCAAGAACCTCAAGGCCTCCGTTGCCGGCGAGACCCACGAGTATACCGACATGTACCCGGGCATGGCCAAGACGGCACGGGAAGAAGGCTTCGGCGAGATCGCCGATTGGTTCGAGACCTTGGCCAAAGCCGAGAAGTCTCACGCCGGCCGCTTCCAGTCGTTGCTCGACGACATCTCCTGAGCGCCGCGCAGTTGCGCGATTGGGGGCGAGTGGGACGAGTCTTTCGAACCGCCCGCCCCCGAGCGCGGAGCCAGCGCGCCGCGCAGATCGAGGCTCGATCATCACCCCGACGAATTCATCGAACTCGCCGAGCACACGCTGCCTCGAAGTTCTTTGACCGGCCTCGGCGGCATGACCGCCCAAGACCTACCAGAACGCCCCACGCGGCTTGGCCCACCGCGCGTCAACCGTTCCAAGACGCTCACCGCGTTGCGCCCCAAGCGGCGCGTTCAGAAGCGAGCAGACCATGGCAGAGCAAGGCAACGTCTCCTACCAACCCACCGACGGTCTCAGTTACGACCCCAAGGAAGACAAGTACTGGGATGCGGGCGCTCTTCAGAAGGAGATCACCCGCGTCTTCGAGGTCTGCCACGGTTGTCGCATGTGCTTCAAGTACTGCGACTCCTTCCCCAAGTTGTTCGACTTCATCGACAACCAGCACGATGGTGACGTTCGCAAGATAACTGAGGAGCAGACCGCTGAGGTGATGGGCAACTGCTTCCAGTGCAAGCTGTGCGAAGTCCAATGCCCGTACACCCCGAGGGACAAGCACGAGTTCCAGCTGGATTTTCCCAAGCTCGTCCACCGCTACAACGCGATCAGAACGAAGAACGAGGGGACGAGCCTGCGCGACAAGGTGCTCGGCGATCCGGACATGGCGGGGACGATGGCTCGCATGAGCTTCGGCATGGCCAACGTCATGAACCGCGTCGGTTTGCATCGCTGGTTCATGGAGAAGGTGCTCGGCATCCATCGCGACAAGCTTCTGCCCGACTTTGCCAGTCAGCCCTTTTCGACCTGGGCTCGCAAAGAGGGCCTGATCAAGAACGAGCCCGGCGGCGAGGTCGTGCTGTTTCAGACTTGCTACGTCCAGCACAACGAACCCGAGATCGGCAAAGACACCGTAGAGGTGCTGCAGCAGAACGGCGTCGACGTTCGTTGTGCAGACCACCTCGTTTGCTGCGGCATGCCCGCCTGGGAAAGTGGCAACCTGAAGGAGCTGCAGCGACGAGCCAAGATCAACCTGGACGTCCTGGAGCCCTACGTCGACCAAGGCGCGAAGGTGGTCGCCATCAACCCCACCTGTTCCATGATGCTGCGAGCGGAGTACCCGGAGCTCGTCGCCGCAGAAGACAAAGCGCGCGCCGAAAAGGTCGCAGCAGCGGTACAAGACCCTGGCGAGTTCGTCTGGGGATTGCGCAAAGAAGAGCGCTTCAACACCAACTTCGGTGACGTCCCGGAGAAGGTGGCGTACCACGCGCCGTGCCATCTGCGAGCTCAGGGGGTGGGCTTCAAGGGCCGTGACCTGATTCGCAAAGCGGGGGCGGAAATCAGCACCGTGATGGAGTGCTGTGGACACGACGGCACGTACGCCATGAAGGTGGAGAGCTTCGATGCCTCGAAGCGTGTGGGAAAGAAGGCCTTCGACGGCATGAAGCAAGACGCTGACGCTGAAACTTGGGTGACCGACTGCCCGCTGGCAGCGATTCAATTCGAGCAACACGCTGGCAAGAGGCCGCTACATCCCATGTCGCTACTTGCGCGTGCTTACCGCGCGCCCAAGACTAACGATGAATAGACGCTCGAGTCCGCGGCTCTTCTCGGCGCGGCTCGACAGCGGAAGGTGAGTGCCATGCAGAAGGTTCAACGTTCGGACATCGTCGATTACCAGACCTACAACGACGCTCGGGAAGAGTTTCGCGCGCGCGTGCTCGCTGAGAAGGACGCTCGGCGAATTCACGTCGGTCCCGACTTGACCTTCTTGTTCGAAACGACGCTGACGATTCGCTACCAAATTCAAGAGATGATGCGCATCGAGCACATCGTGCGAGAAGCGGACATCCAGCACGAGATCGACACCTACAACGAGCTGATCGGGGACTCCGGCGAAGTGGGCTGCACTCTGCTGATCGAGATCGACGATCCCAAAGAGCGCGATCAGAAGCTCCGGGCATGGCTCGACCTGCCCCGGCACCTATACGTGTTGCTGGATAACGGCGAGCGCGTGCGCCCCGAGTGGGACCAGCGCCAGGTCGGTAGCGATCGCCTCTCTTCCGTGCAGTACCTCAAGTTTCGTTTGGGGCAGCAAACACCCAAGGCGATTGGCTCGGACCATCCCAATCTTCAGCTGGAGCAAGCCCTCTCGAGCGCACAGGCCGCGACGCTGGCTGGGGATGCCCAGCGATGAACGTCCGCGGTTGAACATCGATGTCGCGTCCTTCGGTCAGACAGCTCGAGTACTTGGTGGCCGTCGCCAAGTCCCTCAACTTTCGTGAAGCGGCGCGACAATGCCACGTATCCCAGCCGGCGCTGAGTGCGCAAATCGCCCGCCTGGAGGAGACGCTGGGAGTCACTCTGCTGGAGCGTGATAGGCGTCGCGTGCTGCTCACGGCAGTAGGTGAGGAGGTCGTCAAACGAGCGCAACGTGTGCTCAGCGACATGGACGACCTGGCTGAAGCCGCCGCGGCGCACAGTGAACCGCTGGCGGGTGTGTTGCGCATGGGCGTCATCCCGACGGTGGCGCCCTATCTCGTGCCTCGCGCGCTGGCGGGCCTCAGACGCCGCTTGCCGAAGCTCGAAATACTGCTGCGTGAAGAACAGACGTCGCGCCTCGTGGAGTTGGCGGAGACGGGCCAGCTCGACGTACTCCTCCTCGCTTTGGAAGCCGATCTCGGAGACCTGCAGACGTTGCCGGTGTTTCGAGACCCCTTCGTGTTTGCCTGCAACAAGCAACACGCGCTCTGTGCTCGTCAGACGATCCGCGAGGGAGACTTGGCCGATCAGCGTGTGCTGCTGTTGGATGATGGGCACTGCTTGAAAGACCAAGCTTGGGCTATCTGCAAGGCGCGCGGGGCAAAGCAGGCCGTGGACTTTCGAGCGACCAGCCTGGGGACGCTCGCGCAGATGGTCTCCAGCGGAAACGGTGTGACGCTGCTGCCGGCCATTTCGCTGCGCACGGAAGGCCGCCTACCCGGGCTTGCCGTCCGACCATTCCAGAAGCCAGTGCCCTATCGCACCATCGGGCTGGCCTGGCGCAGCACCTCACCGCGGGGCGAGCTGTTCCAAGCGATCGCAGAATGCCTGAGCGGGCTGGCTCCAGAGAGCACCTGAAGAGTGTCTGCCGCTGAGTCGGGAACAGCCCAATTGTTGGGCCGTCCGTGCGGCACCCTCACCGGCTGAACAAGTGGCCAGCTCGATCCCCAATCTCGACCCTGCCCCGCGCTTCGAGCGCCTGGGCGGCGCGCCTATGGCCGTTCTGGAGTTTGCGGAGAGAGTGGGATTCGAACCCACGGTACCCTTGCGAGTACACATGATTTCCAGTCATGCACCTTCGACCACTCGGTCATCTCTCCAGCGCCGAAACGCGTCCGGCGGGACCGGAGGAATAGTGGAGAACTGGGACGAGGGCGAGAGATTTTTCGTCTGCCAGTCACCTCCTTTCCGCGGACAGGCTATCGTCGTGTCCACGGGAGGTCCTAGCGATCGGTCATGGTAGTGACGGAAGAGTTGATACAAGCGGACGTGCTCGAGCAGCTCGAGCTCATCGTGCGGCAGCGCTTGGCTGGCGCCGAGGCAAGCCTCGTCAGTCGTTTCATTCGCGGCATGTACGCGGCAGTTCCACCTGGGGACGTGGTCAAGCAGCGCCCCGAGCACCTGTACGCAGCAGGTCTGTCGTTGTTGGCGTTCGCGCGTCAACGAACACCGGGGCAGACCTTGGTCCGCGTCTATCGTCCGACGTTGGACGAGCACGGTTGGCAGTCGCGCCACACGATCGTGGAGGTCGTGACCGACGACATGCCCTTCCTGGTCGATTCGGTGGGCGCACGCCTGCAGCAGCTCGACGCGGAGGTTCAGCTCTTCGTGCACCCAATTTTCGTGGTCGAGCGTTCGGAGCAAGGCGAGCTCCAGGATGTGCACCTCGCCGACTTCGAGCAGCGGGCAGGGCAGGAGTCCTGCATGCAAATCCAGGTTCGAGCCCAACCCAGTGACTTCTTCCCTCGCATCGAAGATTCCCTGCGGCAGGTCTTGGCGGACGTGCGGGCTGCGGTCGAAGACTTTCCCACGATGCGGGCTCGCAGCGCCGAGCTGTCTCGTGTCTTGTCGTCTCGCGACTCGGCCACGTTGGAGAGCGCCGAGGAAGTTGTCGCCTTTCTCGACTGGCTCAACGCCGATCACTTCACCTACGTTGGCTACCGTCGCTACTCACAACAGCGGGGCGAGGGTGGTCCCGTGTTGCAGTTGACGCCGGAATCGGGGCTCGGGATCTTGCGGGACTCGACCCGCGAAGTGTTGGAGCAGCTGCAGCCTTTGGGTGAGCGAGAGGCACTCCGGATCTTCAAGGCCAACGTGCGCTCCACGGTGCACCGCCCCGTGCATCTCGATGCGCTCGTACTGCCCGACTTCTCGTCCGAGCAGGCGACGGACTCGGAGCACGCTGGCTTTCACCTATTCGTGGGTCTTTTCACGCTCTCGGCCTACGCCAAGAGCACGGACTCGATCCCGCTCTTGCGTCACAAGATCGAGCAGACGTTGGGTCGCTCAGGGTTGGCGCGCAACAGCCACGACGGTAAAGCTCTCCGCTACATTCTGGAGACGTACCCGCGTGACGAGCTGTTTCAGACGGACATCGACACGCTCTTGTCGATCAGTCTCGGCATCCTCCACATTCAGAACCGTCAGCGCGTCGCGCTCTTCGTGCGGACAGACCCGTTCAATCGTTTCGTCTCGTGTCTCATTTACCTGCCACGAGATCGGATGGATACGACGCTGCGCTTGCGGATCCAGGACATCCTCGCGTCGGCATTTCGCGGCTCCATCAGCGCCTACTACACGTTGCTCGGAGACCAGCCGCTCGCGCGTCTACATCTGATCGTCAAGACGCCTGGCACTGGCTCGATCCACATCGATCACGCGGCTCTGGAACGAAAGTTGTGGGAAGCCACCCGTTCTTGGGGTGACCGCCTGCAAGCAGCGCTCATCAACGAACATGGCGAAGAGAAGGGCACGGCGATGGCGCGTCGCTACGTCGGCGCGCTGCCCGCGAGCTACTGCGCGACCTTCGACGAGCACACGGCGGTCCTCGACATCGACATGATCGAGCAGGCCATCGAGCACAAGCGTCGGGAGATGCACCTGTATCGCAGGGCCGGAGCGCAGCCCCACGAGCTTTGGCTCAAGCTCTACAACCCGACCGGTTTCGTGCAGCTCAGTGACGTATTGCCGATGCTGGAGAACATGGGGCTTCGTGTGGTGAGCGAAGTTCCCTTCGACATTCGCCTGGAGCAGATTGGCGTCGACGTGTGGGTGCACGACTTTGCACTTCTGACCGACGACCAGGTGCCGGTGGATCTGGACGCCGTGCGCCACAACTTCACTCAAGTGTTCGGCTGCACTCTCGAAGGGGAGCTGGAGAACGACGGTTTCAACCGCTTGGTACTCCACGCTGGTTTGACGTCGAGCGAAGTGCGGCTGATTCGGACCTATGCCAAGTTCCTACGGCAAGCGGGCGTCCCGTTTTCGTTGACGTACATGCAGACGACGCTCAAGCGGAACCCGAGAATTGCCAAGGCGTTGGTCGAGCTGTTCGCGGCGAAGTTCCGTCCTCCTGGAGCCAATCGCGCTTCACGCCCACCTCGTTTGCCCGAAGACGACACTCGGGCGGAAATCTTGCAGGCGCTCGACGCGGTGGACAGCCTCGACGAGGACCGCATCCTACGTCGCTTCCTGAGCGCGATTGACGCGAGTCTGCGCACCAACTTCTACCAGCACGACGCCGAGGGGCGCACCAAGAGCTACGTCTCCATCAAGTTCGACTCCCAACGGCTTCAAGGTTTGCCGGAGCCCCGGCCTTACCGCGAAGTATTCGTGTTCAGCTCGCGTGTGGAAGGCGTACACCTTCGCTTCGGGCCCGTCGCACGCGGAGGACTGCGTTGGTCCGATCGACTAGAGGACTTCCGCACCGAGGTGCTCGGTCTGGTCAAGGCGCAACGAGTGAAGAACTCCGTGATCGTGCCCGTGGGTTCCAAGGGTGGCTTCGTCGTCAAGCGGCCGCCCCCTGCCGACGCGGGCAGAGACGCGGTTCTGAAGGAGGGCATCGCCTGCTACCAGACGTTCATCCGAGGCCTACTCGACGTGACCGACAACCGTGAGGGCGACAAGATCGTCTCCCCGAAGGGGGTCGTGTGTCTGGATGATCCGGATCCGTATCTGGTCGTCGCTGCCGACAAGGGTACCGCGACGTTTTCGGACATCGCCAACGAGATATCCCAGAGCTACGGGTTCTGGCTCGACGACGCCTTCGCTTCGGGCGGCTCCGCCGGCTACGATCACAAGAAGATGGCCATTACCGCACGCGGGGCTTGGGAATCCGTCAAGCGCCACTTCCGCGAGCTGGGCAAGGACATACAGAAGGAGCCCTTCACGGTAGTCGGCGTGGGCGACATGAGTGGAGACGTGTTTGGCAACGGCATGCTGCTGTCCGAGCAAATCCGTCTGGTCGCCGCGTTCAACCACCTGCACATCTTCCTCGACCCCGATCCAGATCCCGCCACGTCGTTCGCGGAACGAAAGCGCTTGTTCAATCTCCCGCGCAGCAGTTGGGCGGACTACGACTCGAAGCTGATCTCCAAGGGGGGTGGCGTCTTCGACCGTAAGGCGAAGTCGATCCAGCTCTCTGCCGAAAACCGCCGCGCCCTGGGCATCGAGGACACGTCGGTCACTCCCAACGAGCTGATCTCACACATCTTGCGCGCCAAGGTGGAGTTGCTGTTCTTCGGCGGTATCGGAACGTATGTCAAAGCGCGAGACGAGAGCCACGCCCAGGTGGGCGATCGCACGAACGATGCGGTGCGTATCGACGCCAACGAGCTACATGCCAGAGTGATCGGAGAGGGGGCCAACCTGGGCATGACGCAACGGGGGCGGGTTCAGTTCGCGTTGCATGGCGGTCACTGCAACACGGACTTCATCGACAACTCCGCGGGCGTGGATTGTTCGGACCACGAGGTCAACATCAAGATTCTGCTCGGCGAGGTGGAGCGAGCGGGTCGACTGACGCGCGCACAACGCAACACCTTGCTGCACGAGATGACGGACGAGGTCGCGGCCTTGGTCTTGCGGGACAACTACCTGCAAACCCAGACGCTCACGGTGACCCAGCACGTGGGGGTGCGCTACACGGACCGTTTGGGGCGCTACATGCGGCAATTGGAGCAAGAGGCGGGCCTCGACCGAGAGCTCGAGTGTTTGCCGGATCCAGAGACGCTGTTGGAACGAACCCACGCCGGGATTGGTTTCGTAAGACCCGAACTGTGTGTCCTGGTCTCCTACGCCAAGAACTTCCTCTTCGAGAAGTTACTCGCGTCGGAGTTGCCGGACGAAGCGTTCTTCGAGCAGGAGTTGGTCGAGTACTTCCCGACTCCGCTGCGTGCCACCTACCGCGATTGGATCGTCAAGCACCGTTTGCGGCGGGAGTTGATCGCGACCATCGTGGCTAACGACCTTATCAATCGTGTGGGCGTCACCTTCCTGCTTGAGATTGGTGAACGTGTGGGAATGCCCATTCCTCAGGTAGCTCAGGCCTACGTCGTCGCCCGCGAGTTGTATGCGATGCCAGAGCTATGGCGTCGCATCGAAGAGCTCGACAACGTCGTGCCCGCGTCGGCACAGGCAACCATGCTGATGGAGGCAGGGCGTCTGCTCGTCAGCACGAGCGCTTGGTTGTTGCGCAGCCACGGGCAGGATCTGAGTGTGTCGAAACACGTCGCAGCTTACAGCGATGGAGTGTCTGCCTTGGCCGAGCAGTTGGAGATGCTGATCGGTCCCGAAGAGAAGGCGTTGCTCGATGGGCGAATCAAGAGCCTGCAGAAGAAGGGCGTGCCGGCGGACATGGCAAAGGCGGCTGCGCGCTTGCCGCTGTTGAGCAGCGCGTGCGATATCGTGTCGGTGAGTCGCGAGGTGAACCGCAGCGTCGACATCGTCGCGCGTCTCTACTATCGAGTGGGGCAGAGCTTCGGCTTCGAGTGGTTGCGACGCATGGCGCGCAGCTTGCCCAGTGATCGCGCATGGGACAAGCAAGCCATCGCTTCGGTAACCGACGAACTGCTCAGCACCCAGCGTGGTCTGGTGAGCAGCATGTTGGCCGATGGTCACGACGACACGAAAATGGGCGAGCTGATCCAACGCTGGGGCGAGGCGAGAGGGTCCCTGTTCTTGCGGACCCAACACCTGATGGCTGAACTTCAGGCAACGCCCAGTCCCGATTTCGCAATGCTCGCGGTCGCCAATCAGCAGCTCAAAGCGATGCTCATGGGAAGTCTGGTCACTTGAAGGCTCGCGCGCTGTGGGGGCGAAGCGAGCGAGCGTTCGTTGCTGACTCCGTCGAAGCGTGGGAGCGCGTGCCGTGACTCAGCCCCGCGCGCTGCCCACGTCGTTTCTCACCGCGCGTTGCATCGTCAGAAAGGTCGAACCCAATGACGCGGCTGCGCTCTTCGAAGCAGCTCGAACCAACGGTTTCAGTCGTTGGCTCAGCTGGGAGCCGCCGGACGACGTTCGAACCATCGCGGACAAGTTTCGGCGTCAACAGAAAGCGTGGGCGCGAGGGGAGGCGTTTTCTTTCACGGTGCTGCTGCGCGACGACGGCACCATCGTGGGTGGTGCGGACCTGAAGCCTGACCGCCTCGAACCTCACCCGAAGGAGTTCAATCTGGGCTACTGGACGCACCCTCGCCACCAAGGGTGTGGCTATGCTGGGGAGTTCGTGGCGGGCGTCGTGCGGTGGGCGTTCGAGGACCTCGGTGCGCAGCGGTTGATTGCCGGCGTCGGGCTCGACAACAAGGCAAGTCACCGGGTGCTTCGACGTCTGGGATTTTCGCCCTTCGATCGGAAGTCCGTTTGCTCGCCGACCAAGGCCTTCGAGAACATCCGCTACGAGTTGCGTCCGGAGACACCCGGTGTGTGACCCTGGAGCGTAGGTAGGAGCGACTGCGATTGCTCCCTCGGGTGATCGGTTGCTTCCCTGGGGGTAACAGGCATACATCTGGCGATGTGTGACCACTGGGTCATCGTCGCCCGCGTGCAATGTGGCTGTTCCGCTCTGGTTGGCGGACCTGTTCAACAGCGCCGACCAGGCACGGTCCAGGCGCCCGCAGCGAGATACTGCCAGCGTTAGTGTCCTGGCCGTGGGAGATTTCTGAAGAGCACCGGGGAACGCTGTCAATTTTTGATGGGCAGGTTTCGTTTGGTGCAGTCGTGACCGTTCTGAACGAGGAACGGCCAGGACGAAACGGACAACACCCCAACAACCCGAAAATCAGCGACTCGAACCAAGTGACGGCACCTCCTCCAATGCGTCATCGGCGCAGCAAGCATCTCGCCACCGCCAACAATGCAGTGACGGCCCGGCCCCCGCAGATGCCAGGCGAGCATCAACTCGCGCTTCTCAGCTCTCCTCGTGGGCTCATCAAAGCCCCCAGTTCGATCCCCGTTCCCCTTGACGGTGGTGGTGTCGGCCTGAGCTGGGACTTCATTCGAACGGGGGCAGCGGTCGGCCTCCCGGTGGCGTTGCGGTCCTTGTTGCAGGTCATCAACACGCTCGCGGTGCGGCACCGTGACCTCACCAAGCCGCCCAAGGAGCGCTCCTTTGGGGCCCTGTGTCCAGCAAATCTACTGTTCACTCGTGACGGTTCAGCGCTCCTGCCGGTGGAGCAGCAAACCGTCGAACAACCGCTTCGCTATGCTGCTCCCGAGTGTCGCGCTGGGCTGCCTCCGGACCAACATTCCGACATTTTTGCGCTGGGTGTGATGCTGCTCGAGACCCTCGTCGGACGAGAGCTGGGCGACGACGAAGCGACCGACTTGACGCCGGAGCGGGCTGAGAAAGACCCCAAGTTGGCAACCTTTTCGTCGGATGGGCTGTTCCACGTGGCGCTGAAGGCTCTGGCGGCAAAGCCCGAGGCGCGGTGGAGTGGCGTGGGCGATCTGGCTGAGGCGTTGGTTGCGGCATCTGACGGGCGACTGGCGCCCAGGTCATCCTTGGCATCGGCCGTCGCGGCGGCACTTTCGCGACAAGGGGAACGCGCGACCCCCGTCGTGCAGGGGCCCGACGTGCCCAAGGCTCCCGCCGCACCGGTCTTCGATCTCACGAGCAGCGGTACCTACGAGCACGTCGATCTGCTCGGGGCGATGGAAGACGAGCTGGCTGCGAGCGACAGGATCACTTCGGTGCAGGTTCAGGTCGATCGCCGTTCCGCCGTCGATGCAGTGGCGCCTGGTAGATCAGCACCCCACTCCGATGCCGATTTCGAGGCTCTCGGGGCGCAGCCGAACGGAGAACGACTGCCGCCTTTGCCGATCCCACTACCGAAAGCGCCGCCCGCCAGGCTCGAGCCACCGGTGCCCATGCGCACGGAGTTGGTCGTGCTCTCTGCGCCACCGAACGCGGTGAGTGCGATTTCTGGGACGCACGAGCTTTCGATGGCGGTCGGCAGGGGAGGGAGCCGACGCCGCTGGCTGACGTTGCTCGCCGTTGCGTTATCCGTTGCCGCGTGCCTCGCCTTCTGGGCCAGCACGCGACAGGGAGCGGACGAGGATGCTGGTTTGGCGGCGGCTGCTCCGAAGCCGGGCGATGTTGCAGAGCCAGAGAAGCCCGCGCCCGGGGCACAGCTGCCCGAGGTGGCGCGCCCCGGTGATGGGACGCAACAGCCCGAGGCGACGGTCGCACGTCAAGTGGCTCCCTCGGCGCCGAGCGGGCAAGGTGCCGAGCCAGAGCCCAATGAGTTGGGCGCGAAGTCTTCACCTCCGTCGACTCTGGCCAAACCCGCGCGCACGGCGCCGAAGAAGGAAGCGCATAGCAGCAAGCCCAGAGCAGCAGCGCGAAAGCCGAACGTCTCGACGACGACGCCGGCTGCACGTCGGTATGACCCCGAAGGGATCTGACACGATGATTCGACTTACTTGGATTTTCCATTGGTGCGCTGCGTTGAGTGCAGCGTGGCTTTTCGCTTCGAGTCCGGTCCTGGCGGACGAAGCCGTGCACGGCGAGGGTGCGGATCCGATGACCGCCAGCAACGTGCAGTTGGAACAGGCACAAGCGCGTTTTGCGCGAGCCAAGGAGCTCTACGAAGCCAACGAGTACGAACAAGCGATGGAGGAATTCAAGGCCTCACGCGCGATCGTCGCCAGTCCCAACACTCGCTTGTACCAAGCCCGTTGCCTGCGCGAGTTGGGACGACTCTTGGAGGCCTATGCCATCTACGGCCGCACCATGATCGACGCGATGGAGCTCGCGAAGATGGAGGCACGTTACGGTCGTACGGCAGAGGCGGCGCGCACGGAGCGAGAAGAGCTCGAGGCGAGGCTCAGCTTCGTCAAGCTCAACGTTCACAACGCGAGCCCGGGCACCAAACTCGTCGTCAATGGAGAGGAAATCCGCCGCACGGCATGGAGTGAGCCTGTGGTGGCGTTACCCGGGAAGGTCCAAGTCGAGCTTGCGACGGAAGGGCAGCCGACTCAATCGCGCTTGCTGGAACTGCAACCCGGCGAGACGCAAGAGATCACGCTCAGCGTCGAGAGCCAACCCCAAGCGACCCACGCGACCGAGCCAGAGCCTGCGACGTCACCGGCCAAGTCCGTCCAGGAACGGCAGCCAGCGGCCTCCTTGGCACCCTACGCGTACACGGCGGCCGCCGTGGGTGTCGTGGGCTTCGGAGCATTCGGAGCATTCGGAGTGTCGAGCAAGCAAAAGTACGACGAACTCAACGACGCCTGCGTGAGTGGTGCTTGCCCATCGGACCAAGCCCAGACGTTGGATGACGGCAAGAAAGAGCAGCTGTGGGCAAACATCGGCTTGGCGGTGGGCGTGGTCGGTTCAGTCGCTGCCGTCACGCTGTTCATTCTCGACCCCGACGATGAGGAGTCCTCGGTTGCGCTGGTCGTTGCGCCGGGCGCTTTGACGCTGCGAGGGACGTTATGAGGATCTTGCTCCCCGGCGCCGCCCTGATCGCCATTGCGACAGTCGGGGCGTGTACTCAAGACTTCGACCAATTCGCCGTCGACGACTCACTGGTTCGCTCAGAAGGTGAACAGCTGGGCACGGAAGACGGCACCGACTCGAGCGAAGAAGCAGCCTCCGATGCCACGGACACTGACGAAACGGCCTCCGATTCCGAAGTGACGGAGGAGACCGAAGCCGGCGATACGACGACCGACACCGAGCCTGCTCCGGACGAGCCCGACGTCGACCCGACTTCGACCGATCCCGCGATCGTGTCGACGGAAGACAGCGCCGACGTCACGGACGCGGCGGTCACGGAGATGGTGCCGGTCCAGACGGACGTCACCCCTGTCGATGTGGCAGAGACGGAAGTCGTCGAGCCCGCTCCGCAGATGGCAGATGCCGGAAGCAGCCAAACGACGACCGACACTGGCGAAGTCTTCGATGCCGGGCCGCCCGCTTGCGCGTTTCCCGCCTGTGACGAACCACGTGCGGCGTGTGAACTCGCGTGCTCTCGCGATCAGGACGAGTGTGAGCTCACTTGCACGGGTAACCCTGGCGAGTGTCGGCGTAGCTGTCGCGATGCTTACGACTTGTGTGCCCTCGAGTGCCTGCGTGTCTGCGACGAATGTTACGCCGCCGAAGGATGCTCTCTGGGCTGTGCTCCCTGACCGGCCGTTCCACGCCGCCATGGGACGGTGGCCAGTTCACGTCGGATGAGCCGGGTTTTTCGCTGGTCCTACCGCACGTCGGCGTTTCCTGCGTGTGTCACCGTGGCGGCGCGCCGCTGGGACTGAAAGGCTGCACGGAGGCTTTGGTTTGAGCCCCGCTGGCCGTCTTGCTTCATACACGCCCGGAACAAAACACCGGGCGACCGCGTAGTATCGACAACTGCCGCCTGCAGACGAGGTCGACATCGTGAAGCCTCCGCCACCAATTCCGCACCCAGTCTCGGCTCCGGTCAGCACCAGCGTCTCCGAGCGCGAAAAAGAGACGCTGCGCCCGCCCGCGTTCTGTGGACAGGAGCGCCCCAGTGGCATCCGTCAGAGCGCAAAGCGCGGCGCGTCGGAGAACATCTCCGTCGCCATCAGTTCCATTCCAGTGCCCATGGCCGATGGCACTCTGGCTTTGACTTGGGAGCTCATCCACCGCGGCGCTGACGGTGGTGGCGTGCCCGAGCGCTTGGCGCTCAAGGGCATGGTCGAGATGTGCCGCGCCGTCGCCCCGTTGCTCGATGGCGGCCGGACGCCGAGCGAGGTGCGGGTGTTCGGGGCGACGTGCCCTGCCAACGTGTTGTTCACGAAGGACGGCCAAGCGCATTTGCCTCGAGAAGCCCAGTCCATCTTGCCACAGCCGCGCCGCTACACTGCTCCAGAGCGCGAAGCTGGAGGCGCCGTGACGCCCACGACGGATGTCTACGCGCTCGGGGTGATGCTCTTGGAGACGCTGGCGCGCCGAGAATTGACGCTGGAGGAAGTGCGCACGCTCGAAGCCAGGACGGTGAAGTACAACCCCACTTGGCGGGAGCATTTTTCCGATCCGCTGTTGATGGTCGCATTGCGGGCGACCGCGCGACGACCCGAGCACCGCTGGCCCGATGCCGCCCAACTCGCTGAGGCCATCGCTCGGCGCGGCGGAGGACGCGTTGCTCGCCGCGAAGAACTCGTCGCACTGATCGCCATGACTCTCGCGCGGCACGCAGTTCAGATGAGCCGACTGGCGAAAGTACCTCCCTATCCCAAGCAGCCGGCCGCCTTCGACCTTCTGGACTTACCCGGTATTGCTGAAGGTTCGGCTCTAACGCCTTGGGCACCTGATAAGCGCACGGGGTGAACTGCAGCGGCTCACTCACTACTACTTGCTGCGCCCGGGGTCTTTCTCGTGTTCTGCGCTGCGTGAAGAGGACGACGGCGAAGAGGATGACGGCGCAGGACCGGATGCGCGGCTACGGCGCAGCGCGGGGAGCTCGGGAGAGGTAGCAGCCGTCCGGCTGCTCACCACGGGAGAGGCCACGGAGGTCGGGCTGAGCGAGGGGCGATGGAGTGCAGGGAGGGTTGCTGCGGGGGCGGGCATCGAGCCGCTTCGTGCCGGGATCGGACGACGCAAGATGAGTATGTGATTGCCCACACGCACGGGCTCGTCGATACGCATGTGGTGCACGGTGCGAACGGACTGTCCTGCGGCATCGTACAGCGGCAAGCGCGGGTCCGTGCTGGTGATGGTGACGCCACCGGGCGAGACGCGCAGCCGAGCGTGCTGAGCCGCAACTGCATCATCTCCTCGCAGCTGCAGCTCGCAGGAGCTGCTACCTACGCCGTAGGTACCGATGCCAAGTGTGTGCTCGCGGGCTGTACCGTCAGGGCTCTCCACTCGAAACGCAGCAGCTTCGATGGTCGGCTCTTCCGCAGTTCCCGTGGCGACGATGATGACCTTCTTGTTTGCCACGTGAGTCCATGTCTCTAGCTCGCCGAACCATCAAGGACAAGTGCACCCCGTTCGCGTTTCCATGGAGGTTTCCTCGGTGTTGCACGACCTGGCCATTTCTCGTGCTCAGGCTTGGGAGTTACGACGACCGGGCGTTGTCTTTGGGCACTTCCCGTTCTTTCTCCCATGCCCCAGGTTTGTGAAGTGCACGACTTTCGCGTTCGAGTGCTTGCCGAGCACCCCTTCAACGGTGCCGGCAGATTCGTCTTGTACTGGATGACGTCGAGTCGTCGTGCGCGGTTCAACTTTGCGCTCGATCGTGCTCTCGACGTGTCGCGTCAAATGAACAAACCCCTGCTCGTCCTCGAGCCGCTACGCGCGGATTACCCCCACGCCAGTGAACGGCTGCACGCCTTCGTGCTGCGCGGCATGCAGGACAACGCTCGTCGCTTTCGCGAGGCGGGGGTCACCTACTACCCATACGTCGAGCCCCGGCCAGGCGCTGCGCGTGGATTGTTGGAGGAGTTGGCGCGCTACGCCTGCGTCGTCGTCGGCGACGACCATCCCGCGTTCTTTTTGCCCGCGTTGCTGCGTGCGGGTGCCCGATTGCTCTTCCAACGCGGGGTGCGCTTCGAAGTGGTAGACGGCAACGGCTTGTTGCCGATGCGGTCGACGTCGCGCGTCTTTCTGACGGCGCACTCGTTTCGGCGCCACTTGCAGAAGTGCGTTCGCCCCTACCTGGAAGATTTTCCGCGTTCGCAGCCGCTGCGCGGCTACCAGATGGGGGCCGCGCGTGTCCCCAGCACCGTTGCCACGCGCTGGCCTGCGGCATCGAAGGCGCTGCTGGCTCTGGAAGGTTTGTCGGAGTTTCCGTTTGCCTGTGACACACCATCGGTAGCGGGTGCCGGGGGGAGTTCGGCGGCGGAGGCGCGGCTGCGGCACTTCATCCGCAATGGGCTCGTGCGCTACGCAACGGATCGCAATCACCTCGACGCTGATGTGGCCAGCGGCCTGTCGCCGTACCTTCACTTCGGACACATTTCCGCTCACCACGTCTTCCGTGCGGTCGTGCGAGAGTCGGGATGGGACGTCTCTCGTCTGGGCAGCGTCAGCAACGGCAGCCGCACTGGGTTCTGGGGGCTGGGGGAGGGCGCCGAAGCCTTCGTCGATCAGCTGGTGACCTGGCGCGAGTTGGGATTCAATCGCTGTGCGCACACGCGTGACTACAAGCACTACGACTCGCTACCCGAGTGGGCCAGACAGACCCTCGCTGAGCACGCGAGCGACCCGCGCGAGCACTGCTACACGCTGGAACAGTTCGAGGCTGCCGCCACCCACGACGAGATATGGAACGCCGCCCAGCGTCAGCTGCTCCGCGACGGCGTGATTCACAACTACTTGCGCATGCTTTGGGGCAAGAAGGTCCTGCACTGGTCCGAGTCCCCCCAGGTGGCGCTGCAAATCCTGTTGGAGCTCAACGACAAGTACGCGCTCGATGGCCGCGATCCCAATTCCTACAGCGGCATCTTCTGGATCTTCGGTCGCTACGACCGCCCTTGGGGGCCCAAGCGTCCCGTGTTCGGCTCCGTGCGCTACATGAGCTCCGACAGCACCCGGCGCAAACTGAGGCTGGGCGACTACCTGCAACGCTACGGCAGTGACGGCCCTCAGCTGTCGCTACTCACGTAGTCGAAGCGCTGTCGCTTCGTCGTCACCTCGTGGTCACCTCGCGCCGTTCGGCCGCACCGTCTGCAACCAGCGCATCACACGCAAGGCACGCAAGGTGTTCATCCGGCTCGGTTCACGACCAGATTCCAGTTCGAAGTAGGTGCGCCCCGTATGCTTGTTCTGAACGCGCCAACGACCGTCGCTCCTACGTCGCTTCTGCAGTACCTCCACCGGGTCCGAGAGGCGTTCGTCCCACGGCGCGCGCACGCTCGCGAAATGTTCGAGGCCACGCAACACGTCGAAGAACCACCGAGGAGGGAACGAGAACTGAGTGAACGACGCCTTGACCGGCTCGCCCGTTGTCGACGAGCGGTAGAGCTGATGTTCCAGAAAGAACTCACGGCCGCGCTCACCGGCGAGGCGCAGCGTCTTTCGTCGCCCCAGCGTCGCTTCGACGGCGGCCAGGGCTTCGAGTGTGCTCAGCGTGCTGTGGAACGACGAGTGCGTCGCCCCCCGGTGGCGCTCACAATTCCAGCCTCCGTCGGGCATTTGTTCATGGAGCAGCCAATCGAGCATGCGTCGACAGCGTTCGTCGTCGGCGAGCCCGAAATAGCAGGCCATCGAGAGCAGCATCGCCGTGACGCACGTGTCCGTGCTCGACGACGACCAGAGCCGGACGCCGCCCGCTTCCGTGACCCCCCGCTCGACGAGCAATTGGCAGCTTTGCACGCACGCTGCGTGATTCGGCGGGATGCCCAGATGGGTCAGCAGTCTCAAGGAGTAGAAGGTCGAGGTCCACTTCGGGGTGTACAGACCGTTGCCCCAGGTGCCGTCGTCGGCGCGATGAGACAGTAGCTGCGCGCCCCAACCCTCACGCGCGACCCGTCGTCGCGTCTTCTGCCAGGTCGAAGGTGAACGACGCAGGAGATCGCGCTGGGCTTGCCAGGCAACGGATGGATCCCCTTCCGTCAGCCAGCGCAACGTCTCCGCTTCGTCGTGCATCGTGTCGAGCATACAGGAGACGGACTGCAGGGCCAACGGCGTAGCTCTTCCACCATTTGTCGTGCATCTCAGCATTTGTCGCGCGGGGGCCGAGCGCTTCGGCCCTACACGTCAGCTCTCAGTCCCCCGTCAACACCTGCGAGACCGGGTGGTCGTCGTGGTAGACGGGGGGTTGCTTGGCGCGGCGGTTGGCACGTGCGCGAGAGATGATGGTTTCGACACCGCGCTCGTGGAGCACGGCTTGGGCTGCTGCCAAACGCGCCACGGGAATGCGGTAGGGCGAGCACGAAACGTAGTCCAAGCCGAGGTCGTGGCAGAAGCCGACGGATTGAGGATCGCCGCCGTGTTCACCGCAGATCCCGATCTTGAGATTCTGCCGTTTCGAGCGCCCCTTTTCGATGGCGATCTGCATCAGTTGCCCGACGCCTTCTCGGTCGATGGACACGAACGGATTGCGCTGCAGGATGCCCGTCTCGACGTAGTGTCCGAGGAACTTCCCGGTGTCGTCGCGACTGAAGCCGAGGGTCGTCTGCGTCAAGTCGTTGGTGCCGAAGCTGAAGAAGTCGGCACAGTCGGCGATCTCGTCGGCGGTCAGGGCACCGCGCGGCACCTCGATCATCGTGCCGATGCTGAGCGGCGGGTGAACGCCGCGTTCTTTCATCACCTCGGCTGCCGTCTTTTCGATCAATTCTCGTTGGCGGCGCAGCTCTTCGACGTGACCCACCAGCGGAACCATGATCTCGGGATGCACCTCGATGCCCTCGCCGACGCAGATGGCGGCGGCTTCGACGATGGCGCGGGTCTGCATCTCGATGATCTCGGGTACGACGATGGTCAGCCGGCAGCCGCGCCAGCCCAACATGGGATTGAACTCCGACAGCTCCTTCACCCGATCGTGCAGGCGCTGCAGTTCCTTCAGCTTCGCGGCGTTGCGACCCCGCGTCTTGCCGGTAGCCTTCATCACTTCGATCTGCACCCGCAGCTCGGTCAGATCGGGCAGAAACTCGTGCAGCGGTGGATCCAGCGTGCGGATCGTCACGGGCAAGCCATTCATGGCGCGAAACAGGCCGATGAAGTCCTTGCGCTGGTGCACCAACAGACGTGCCAGTGCACGGGCCCGTTCTTTCGGCGTGTGCGCCAGGATCATGGCGCGCATCTGCTCGATGCGCTTTTCGCCGAAGAACATGTGCTCGGTGCGGCACAGGCCGATGCCCTCGGCTCCGAACGCGAGGGCCATCTTGGCGTCCGCCGGGCTATCGGCGTTGGCTCGCACCCGCAGGCGACGGATGAGATCCGCCCACTCGAGCAGTCGCGACAAGGCAGCGTACGCGCTGTGCTCCTTGGGGCGTGCTTTGCCCTGAGCGATGCGCACCACTTCCGAAGCGATCGTCGGTAGCTTGCCGATGATCACCTCGCCCCTCGTGCCGTCGACGGAGAGCCAGTCCCCCGGCCCCACGCGGGCGCCGCCGATGTGGGCCACTTGGTGGGCGTGATCGATGCGCAAGGCATCGCAACCGACGACGGCGGGTTTGCCCATCTGTCGTCCGACGACGGCGGCGTGACTGGTCATGCCGCCCGCGGCCGTCAGCAAGCCCGCAGACGCACTCATGCCGCGAATGTCGTCGGGGCTCGTCTCCTGTCGAATCAGGATCACGGGCTCACCCTTTTCGGCGAGCTTGACGGCAGCTTCGGCGCTGAACGCCGTGCGGCCGCAAGCGGCGCCCGGTGAGGCAGCCAACCCCTTTGCGGCCGGGTTGTGCTTGCGCCGCGCTTCGGGTGAAAACACCGGGTGCAGCAGCTGGAGGAGCTGGACCGGCTCGACGCGGATCACGGCCTCTTCTCGTGTGATCAGGCCCTCGTCGACCATGTCCGTCGCGATCTGCACGGCAGCCACCCCAGTGCGCTTTCCGGTGCGCGTCTGGAGCATGTAGAGCTTGCCCTCTTCGATGGTGAACTCGAAGTCCTGCATCTCGCCGTAGTGACGTTCCAAGCGAGAGGTGATTTCGCGCAGGCGCTCGTAAGCTTCGGGTAGCTCTTGGGCCAGCTCGGCGAGGGGCCGCGGGGTGCGTGTGCCAGCAACGACGTCTTCACCCTGCGCGTTGAGCAGGAACTCGCCATAGAATTCCTGGGCACCGCTGGCGGGGTTGCGGGTGAAGCCCACGCCGGTGGCGCTGCGGGGCCCGCGGTTGCCGTAGACCATCGCCTGCACCGTGCAGGCGGTACCGATGTCGTCCGCGATGTCGTTCAGACGGCGGTAGTGACGAGCCCGGTCGTTCATCCACGAGTCGAAGACGGCCTCGATGGCTCGGATCATTTGAGCCCTGGGCTCCTGTGGGAAGGGGGAGCCGGCGTTCTTCTTGACGTGGGTCTTGTACTCGCCGACCACCTTGCGCAGGGTGCTTGCGTCGAGTTCGGAGTCGCTCTGCACCCGCTTGCGCTTGCGGTGCTTTTCGAGGATGGCTTCGAAGCCGGCAGAGTCGATGTGCAACACGACGTTGCCGTACATCTGAATGAAGCGACGGTAGGCATCCTGCGCGAAGCGCTCGTCGGTCAGCTTGGACAGCGCCGGGGTGCAGCCATCGTTCATGCCCAGGTTGAGCACCGTGTCCATCATGCCGGGCATCGACATGCGTGCTCCGGAGCGGACCGAGACCAACAACGGACGATTGCCGCGCCCGAGTTTGCCACCCATGCGGCGCTCGAGCAGCTCCAGGTGTTCCTCGATTTGGCGGATGGCTTCTCGCGGCAGTTTGCCGAACTGACGGTGGAAGTTGCACACCTCCGTCGTGATGGTGAAGCCCGGAGGCACCGGGATCCCGGCGTTGGTCATCTCGGCCAGACCTGCCCCTTTGCCGCCGAGCAGATCGCGCATGCTTTCGTTGCCCTCGGCGACCCCATCTCCAAACGAGTAGACGTACTTCCTTGCCATCCTGACTCTCTTTCCTTCTGTCCGACGTGTCGAACGCGGGCGTACCTCGTTCAGGTCCGAGCGGCAAAGAAGGCGTGGCGGGGGAACACGATTGCGAGCTCTATGCCGGCGACGCCGCTATCGTGGCACGCGTTCCGGCGGAGGTGGCGGCGGCAGCGACGGCGGTGACGGTGGCGGTGGCGGTGGCATGGCACCTGGAGGCAGCGCCGCGCCCGGCACGATGGGCGGAGGCGCCGGCGCCTCCGGTTCCCACGTATCTGGCTGCACACACGACGAGAGATCGAAGAAGAGGAAGGCGAGGGCTTGCGCTTGAGGAGTCCAGCCGTTGTTCTTGCAACCCGACGGGAAGGGCTTGTTCGGAGCGGAATCATCGCCGCCAGCGTCGCCCACCGTTTCTTTCACGTGGAGGTCGGTGTACACGACGCGCCCGCACTGGTTCTCCGGCTCCGAGCGAACGGGCGTATTGAAGGTCATGTACTGGATCGAGGGCACGCCCTCACCCGTGCTCTCAGCGGGAACCGAGATCCAACCCTGCGTGGGTGGCACCACCGCAGCGACCGAATGTTGCCCTTGGTGCACCTGGAGCTGCCCCGGGGTGGGAGTGGCTCCCGTGTTGGTCAACCATTGGGACAACGCGGCACCTTTTGGAAACGACGTATCGATGAAGGCGACCGTGCCGTCTGCCAGGTCGCTACCGTTGCCGATGTATTCGGCAGTCGATTGAAAGTCCTCGACACCCTGGCGCAGCCAATTGAAGTGCATGTGGCTGAGGTACGCCTTGCCGCCCTCGTTGGTGAAGTCATAGAGGTTTTCGTAGTAGGGCTCTTTGGCCTCCACCAAGCTGGAGCCTTCACACGACATCATCAACATGTCGTACTGGCGCATCTTCTCCGGAAAGGGCCACAAGTCGGTGGCGGCGATGGGGAAGTTACCCCCATCCTCGAAACTGAGGCTGCCGGTGCCTTTCCAGAAGTCGCCGTTGGGTACGTTGGGATCGCCACCCGCGTACATGTGAATGCGCCCGTCGCCCCCGTCGGTCGAAAACTCGGCTTCGTCGATGCCGACACGCAGCAGCATGCATTCCAGTGCTTCGCTTTGGCCGGTCACCATCGCGATTCTCGGGATGTGCCCTTCGGTCTTGTTGCGCGGTAGGCGACTCAGATCCGGGTCGATGATGGGGTTGTCGGTGCAGGCGGTGACGTTGGCGAGGGTGACCAATCGACGCCACTTGCCGACTTGGATCACGAGGGGGATGTTGGGGCCCGCCGGAACGTTCTGCAGCACGAAGTTGCCGTTGACGTCCGTCAGGGTGTTGGTGATGGGCGAACCCGATGCTTCCGCCTCGCAGCGGTCGCAGCTGGCGCCTTCGGGCATCGGGTCGAGGGCGTCGTTTGGCACGTACACCAGAGCGGCGTAGATGGGGAGCAAGCCCGCCGGGTCGAAGATGGTACCGCTGACCGTCGTGGTCACGCCACCAGCGCACTGCTGCACTTGGCATTGAAGCCCCGTGCAGCCCGAACCTCCGGGGCACACGTTGTCCATGCCGTCAGCGCCGCAACTGGCTCCGTCCGAACAATCGCCGCAATCGAGCTGACCCCCGCAGCCATCGCCAATGACCCCGCAGTACTCGCCGTTCTCCGGAGTGCAGGTTACGGGCGTACAGTCGTCGGCTCCGGCGCAGACCCCGTCGATGCCGCCACCGCCGCACACGGCTCCTCCCGTGCACTCGCCGCACTCTAACGTGCCCCCGCAGCCGTCGCCGATGCTGCCGCAGAAGCTGCCGTTGTCCGTCTCGCAGGTGAGCGGCACGCAATTCGGGTCCTTGCACACACGCTCGTCGCACACGAAACCGTCACTGCACGCTCCGCAATCGAGCTCTCCTCCGCAGTCGTTGCCGAGCACGCCACAGAACTGCACGCCGTCGAGCTGGCAGGTACTCAGAGGCACGCAGTCGGGCCCGCCGACACACAGCCCTCGTTCCGAACAAGTCCAGTCGGCAGGGCAAGGGGCATCACACGCGAGCCTTCCCTGGCAACCGTCAGCGATCTCGCCGCAGTACTGTCCGCCGGGCGGGAAGCAGCTCGTCGGCATGCAGTTGGGATCCACCTCAGCCTCCGGCTCGTCGCCGACGACCAACACCGGCTCGCCGTCTTCCGAGAGGTTGGGCACACCCGAGTCCGGCGCTCCGCCGTCAGCGCCAGGAGTCAGGGGTTCGCCGAAGGGAGACTCCGAATCGAGCGCGGCGGGCGAGGCCTGCCCGAGGGTCACTAGTTTACCCTCACATCCCACGGCGCCCGCCAGACTCAGCGTCGCAGCGAGCAGCAGGCCGACGGCGCGTCCTGCAAGACCGGGGCAGCGCTCGGCTCGGCGTTGCGAAAGAAGTGAGGGCTCATCCACCACGTCCAGGAACTTACCGCATTCTCAGGGCCTGGCCCGGCGCATTTCGGGTCTGAGCGCTGGTCCGCCGAAGGGAGTCCAGGCGAGTGGGGACGGAGGCCCCGGCCAGTCCAGTGCCATGGCATGTTCTCACTGGTTTGCGACGACCCCGTGCGCGCCGCGAGATTCGTGTTCCAGCTGAATACGGAGACTTGGCGAGTGACTCCACGAACGTCACGGCACGATGGGTCGAGTCACTTGGCGAGCCGCCGCTGGATGCGCTCGATGCGCTCGGGTGTCACGAGCCAGGAGATCCTCGCATCCGCAAGGAAATGAAAGACCATCGGCACGAGCAGGCTACCGGTCACCCACCACAAGAGCGCGAATGAGGCTCCCATGATGCCCGTCGCCAAGATCCCCCAGCGCCCCTGGTACAGGTGCGCGAGGCCGAAGGCGATGGACGAAGCGCACAGGCTTTCCCAAAAGCTGGCACCGAGGAAAGTGATGAACGCGCTCATCAAGAACCAACGGAAGATGATCTCTTCGCCAACTCCCGCGAGCAGAGAAACCCCAATGAACAGCTGACGCTGACGGCGGGTTCGTGGCAGCAGCGCGCCCGCAGTTCGGACCAGCAGCCCCAGGAGGCGATCGCCGCGGCGGCGCAACACCAGGGTGGAGACACCGAACAGGGCTGCGACGTATGCGAGCCACGAGAATGTGGTCTGAGTTTCGGCGTGAGGGAGGGTGAACGGCAGCCGTTCTGGGTTGGTGGCCAGGGCGGCGCAGGCGAGCGCGACGGTGATCACCTTGCGTGTCGCTGAGCGTTTCACGAATCGTTCCCAAGCGCCGGAAACGCCTGATTCGACTTGAGCTCGTAGGATTCGATACTCCGAGCGGCCCCGCAGCGCGCCCCAAATCAGCAGCCCGACGACGCTTGACGCGAGTATCGCGGAAACCACCTGCCAACCTTATCACCGGTGTTGCCGTCGAGGGTTGCGGAACTACACTGACCTCGATGAGTTCGCGGGGCACCGTTGGCACGCCGAGTTCGCCTCCGCCGGGTCCAGTTGGGCCCGTGGCTCCGTTCGAGCAATGGCCCATCCAGCACGAAGAGCCGCTGGTCGGCTACTATTGGTACGTCGCTCCCAGCGTACTCATCTGTCAAAGCACGGCGGTCAACGGCAGCGTGGAGGTCATCGACCGTCACAACGACGTGGTGGACCGGATGCTGGCCACTCGGCACCAGGAGATCCTGGCTGACGGTGGGCTATTGATGCTGTTCGACTGGCGTTCCGTACTGAGTTACGAGCAGGAGGCTCGCGCCCGCCAGCGAGAGCGCATGCAGGCCCGCGAAGACGGCTACTCACGGCACACGGTCGTGGTGCTCAATCCCAGCAGCAAACTGGTACGCATGGCGGTCAGCGCCGCCAACCTGTTCACCACCATGCTCAGCCGCTCGGCGATCGAGATCGCCTCATCGCCGGAGTTGACGTTGCGTCGCCACGGCATCGAAGCGCCGAGTGCAGGCGCGCGTTTTTATGGTGCCTAGGTGCCCCATCCCATCGTCCTCGGCTTCGCCTGCGGGCGTTGCCTTCACCTCGTCCCGTCCTCGGGGCTGTGCCCCTGCGGGCGGTCGGGGAAGGGAGCGCGGGGGGGCTCATCGTCGAACGTGCTTCGTGGCCAAGCGTGCTTGGTCTGGGATAACATGCCTGGTGACGATGAACTTCACGTCGTTGGTTTCTTGGGCAAAGCCTGGTTCAATCAGTTGCCCATCTTTGGTCTTTGCGGGCGCTTTCGCGGAGCCAGGATTTGCCCGGCGTTTACGCGCCCGATTCGAGCGGCCGAATCCCCGACGGTGAACGGCATCGGTTGACAGCCGGCGGTATTCACCCGGTTTGACGCGGGTTGGGAGGATCGTCGACATGCCTGGTGCGTATCGCTCACATCGGTCACCGCCGAGGGCAGGACCTCGCTTGGTGGCGAGCTGGTGCAGCGCAAGAGCCGCGTCTCACTGGAACCACCGGAAGAGGTAGTAGATGGCGATCCAAGCTCTGTCACCGAACTTCCTCACGCCGAATGCACATGCCAGAGCGCAGATCGCCACCGAGCCGATGGCCGCGGCCCACTCACTCCAAGTACCCGGCTCGAACCACGTGATGGTAACAGCCATGCCGACGAGTAGCCCGAGCACTCCGCCCGCCAGCGCGCCGCAACCGACGGATGATTCCCTGTACTTCAGTCGAGGCCTGTCGCTTGCCTGCCTACTCGAGGAGTGCCTTGCTGATCCGGGCATTGCGTTCGTTCAGCGCTCTCCTCATCAAACGGGCTCGCGCGTTCTGCCACTGCGGTCGGGTCATGGGTTTGCTCATGCGCCTACTTCCTCCCGTGCCGCTTTAGCATGAGCATTCGAGAAGGTAGACGGTGGGTGACGATGCCGGCTTTGCCGACGTGCCGCGCAGTGTGTCATCGGTGTCGTCACGGGGTCCCATGCCAACATCGTTTGCAGCGTAGCACCGCCCGCGTGACGGAACATGCCGCGGTCGCAGCCCGCCGAATACTCCGTGGGCGGCCAGACTGACTCGAGCTCCGATGCCGCACTGGCTGACTGGGACTGGCCGAGGTATCTTCGATGTCGATGGCGTCCCAAAACACCGCATGCCCGAGCGAGCGACCGCCGCCATGAGCGTTGAGCGTCCCAACCTCCGCTTCTGCAGGCGCAAGCTCCCCGTAGGCAGCGCCGCGACGGCTGACGGCGCCTGGATAGGTTACACTCGAGACGGCATCATGCTTCGCGTCGCTGGCACTGAGGCTGGGCCCCACGCGCAACTCGCTGCAACACTGTGGCAGCTCGTCGACCACGTCGGCGAAACGATGAAGGCCATCGAAACCCATGCGGCGTCGCTCCCGCCCGAGGCGCCCATCGCCTTCGCGATTCAGAATCGTCGTAACAAGTCGATCCTGGCGCGCGACTGTGGGTTCGAAATCGACACATTTCGTTGCGAAGAGATATCCGTGATGAAGCCCGAGGTGCCTACCTCTGCACTCATCCATTTCAGGACCGCCCTCGCCGACGGCTACATCAGCTTCAGGACCACGATTGTCGGCGGTGAGCCAGGACCCATCACGGTGGTGCTTTCCTGAGTCCGAAAAGACGTGATCCGAGCCGGGGGTGCGCTGCGGCAGGGCGCCGCCAGAGCGGATCCGATCCGGCATGTGGGTGCAACCGTGCATCGAGGCATCGCATGGGATGCGGGCAGCGGACACGGCTGTGCGTAGACTCATCGGGTGGGAGCCGAGCAGTGGGGTGCAACCGTGCGTCGAGGCATCGCATCGAAGGCGAGTGGTGGACGCGGTCGTGCGCCGTCGGCTCGGGTGGGGTGCAGGCCGAGAGGCGCAACCGTGCGTCGAGGCGTTTACCCGGAGGCGCGCTAACGCTGTTGGGATTGGACCAACTGATGATCGGTGCGAAGAACTTCTCGATACTGGTTGAGAGTTGTATCGATCCGTCTTTGGCATATGCCTGGATGCTGGTGCCCGTCGTCACGATGAGGTGCGAGCGACTTGCGGCCAGTTGGGGGTCGTTGCCGATGAAACGCTCATCGCTGTTGCCGTCGACAGCGACGAAGGGGGGCGCTGTGGGTCGCGGGCTACGTTGCGGGCCGGAGTCGCCAGCGGTCCGAGGGACACACTCCGGATCGAGGCAAGGACCTGGTGTCGCCGGCACCATGACGAAGAGCTCGTCGCTGACGTCCAGCAGGGTGTCGCTTCCCGGTTCGTCACGCAGTTGCATGACCCGTTTACGAGTCAGCAAGACCGGGCCGACCGCTTCTGCGGGTCGACTCAGCGCCAGCTCTGCCCTGGCCTTGGGAGCAGGCACTCATGCAAAGAACGAGAATTGTCGTCGATAGTCGTTTCATGCTGCGTATCCTTGGTGCACGCGTCGAGGCCCAGACGTCGTCGACGCGAGCTCCCCATGGATATGCCGATCCGCTCCTCGGCGAAAAGACTCAAACACCAACAGATGCAGAACTGACCGAGAGTGCCCGCACTTCCTCCTACGGCGGCCACCACCACGGGCATCGCGACGGCTGAAGCCAAGAATCGCGCGACGGCCCAGGCGTGCCGCGCTGTGCAGCTCTCAATGTTCGCAACAGCGCGCAACCGCAAGGACGATGCCCGCAAGCGCCGCGACACCCACGCCGACCACGTAGACCGCATCCGTGCTTTCGGCGAGGTGTAAGAGGCACATCTAGTGCGGACTGCGCTGTTTCTGAGACGCGCCCAAAGCGGGGCGTCCAGTGCTTCGGCAACCGCGGCAACGATGGGCGACAATGACCAACGGTACGCAGCGTCGAAAGTTAATGACGCTTCGAACGCCGGTCGTCAGAAATGCAGACGAACAGCGAGCACGCCGCCCCCCTGTAGAGGCACGACGCCGAATTGGGTTGTGGGAGCCGGCGACGGGAGTCTGCGTTCGCGACGCTCCGTCTGAAGCTCCACTCGTTCCTGTTCCAGGGTCTTCTCCTCGTCCATTGCCCACAAGCGAAGGAGGCTCCCGCTGAACCACAGTCCGCCGGCTCCGAGAAGGAGCACTTCGGTCGCAGTGCAGTCCCGTCCCGCTGGAGCTCCGCCGAGGCTCATGTGACAGGCTAGCGCCATCGCCCCGCTTGCAATCGCCACTACCCCGCCGCCAATTTGGGCGAAGTGCCCCACAAACTCCCAGTCGCGAGCGACGACGACGGCTTCGGGAAGCTCAGTGAGGCGTGCGTCAATCTGCGCGTCAGTCAGTCGAGACGGGTCCCTCGGGGGCGGAGTCGAGCATGCTAGGCACAGCGTAACGAGTCCAGCTGCCAAGAGCCAGAGTCGTGTCGCTTCAAGACGGTTCAGAACAGCTCCTCGGCGCGCTACTTCCCGACGCTCTTGGCACCGACGTGTCAGTCCTCGAGCGCCTGCCTCTAGTCGCTATCGCACAGCTCCAAGTAGTGAAGCAACCGCGAAGTGTCGAGTCGTGGCCGTCGGCCAGCGTGATCGACCTGCAACCTCGAGCCCATGCTCAAACCGGTGACTTAGGAACTCTCCCGCAGCTGGCGCCTTCGGGCATCGTTGGGCACGCACACCAGAGCGGCGGAGATGGGGAGCAAACCCGCCGGGCCGAAGATGGTGCCGCTGACCGTCGTGGTCGCGCTGTCGGTGCATTGCTGCACTTGGCATTGAAGCCCCGTGCAGCCCGAACCTCCGGGGGTGGCCGCTGGCGTGGATGCGTTGGGGGCGGGTGGGGGCTGTGGTGCCGGATTGGTGGTCGACGCTGGGTTGCCTCCTGGGGACTACGGTGCGCCGAGCGGCAACGAGTTGCCGCTGTCTACCCGGGCCACTCGGGGAGCGGCACGAATTCGTCCGCATCACCGGGGATGGGGGGGAAGCGACCTGATTTCCAGTCCTGCTTCGCTCGCTCGACGCGTTCCTTTGAGCTCGACACGAAGTTCCAGAAGATGTGGCGTGTGCCGTCGAGGGGCGCCCCGCCGAAAAGCACCACGTGTGCGTTCGAGTCTGCCCGCAGCGTGACTGACGCGCTCTGGGTGAACACGAGCAGGCGGCCTGCTTCGACGCGCTCGGAGCCGCAAGTGACCGCGCCATCGACGATGTATGCGGCGCGCTCCTCGTGGTCGTTCGCGATGGGTAGCTCAGAGCCGGCCGGGATCGACGCGTCGAGATAGAACAGCGGAGATGCGGTCTTGACAGGTGACTCGGCGCCGAAGGCTTGTCCAGCAAGCACCCGGACGCGGGCGCCCTCGTACTCGACCAGCGGCAAAACGCTTTCCGGGTAGTGGACGAAGTCGGGCTCTGCCTCCTCGAGCGACGACGGCAGTGCCACCCAGATTTGCAGACCGTGCAACGTCGAGCCTCGCTGTCTCAACTTCGGCGAGGTTCGTTCGGAGTGAACGATACCGCGTCCCGCTGTCATCCAGTTCAGCTCGCCCGGGCGGATCGCTTGCTCCGATCCGAGGCTGTCCCGGTGGACGAGCTCGCCCTCGAAGAGCCACGTCACGGTCGCGAGCCCGACGTGCGGGTGTGGCAGCACGTCTGCTCCGTTCCCCGGCGCGAAGGTTACCGGACCCATGTGGTCGAGGTACACGAACGGTCCGACCAGGCGCCGCACGCGACTCGGCAGGAGGCGCCGCACACTGAACGGCCCGATGCTCCGCGAGCGCGAGTCGATGATGGCGTCGATGCTCGGATCGCGCGGCATGCCAGTCACGTCACGGAGCCTTCGGCTCGATGCGTCCTTCGCTGGCGCCTGGAGGTTCAGCCAGGAACTCGACCCAAGCTCGCTTCATGCACGGGTAGTGGCGTGCGGCTTCGACCAAAGAGAGAAAGGTGGTGATCGTCGCATCGAAGCGTTTGCGCAGGGCCGGATTGGCGATGTCGCCGTCCACGAGCGCTTGTTGCGCTTGTGCGAGTGAAAACATGTCCGGGAAGATGCGCGCGCCGAGATGTTCGAGCGGCACGCGCAGCCCCCAGAGGCCGCGGTTGCCACCCATCAGCGATGGCGACGCCGACAACAACAAGCCGTGCCGGCCGTCGAACGGTTGCGGACGGAAGCGCGACGTCCAATCGATCGCGTTCTTGAGTATGCCCGGCATGGAGGCGTTGTACTCGGGCGACGCGATGATGAAGGCGTCGCTAGCTTCGAGACGGCGTTTCAGCTCCTGTGCCCCGGCTGGGATCCCCTCGGCAGACTCGATGTCGCCGTCATAAGATGGGCCGTCGAAGTCGCGCATGGCGGCGAGGTGGACGTTCGCACCGGCCTGCCTTGCGACCTGTGCGGCCAGCGTCGCGAGTTGGTGGTTCAGGGATCCTTTGCGAAGCGAGGCAGCAAACACGAGTACCTCGAGTTGCGATGCCTTTTGCTGTTCTTCGGTTGCTGGCATGGCGCCTACTGGCCCTTTCGCTACAGAGTTGATGCGGGACATAGCGCCCGGGCTGCGCCGTCACCAGTCCAAGGATGGCCGTTTGCGAGCCCGTGAGCCCACTTCGTCAGAGCGGCGGCATCGCGGCAAAGCCGATATTGTCGAGCCACAGGTCGAACTGGGCGGTCCCCGGGGGTGCGCGGAACTGGAGCTGGTACGCACTACTCGAAATCAGGTCGCCGCTCGTCAGCCCGACATCGTCCACGTATATTCCCCAATTCTCCCGCCCGAACGACGACAGCGGAATGGTCACCGTTTGCCAATCATTGTTTACCTCGAGGCGGTAAATGGGGGAATCGAAGCAGCCCTGGGCATCGCAAAATTCACCATCCCAACTGGCATCGCACCAGTTTTGTTCGATTGGCCGTGGAATGCACAGTTCACCCGCCGGTTCGGAGAACGAGTCACTGATGCTCACCGCAAGCTCGAACGAGTCGCCGGGTACTCCGCTTCGGACTTGGAAGCGTAACGCGGTAACCCCCGCCTGCTCCAAGTCGAACGCGGCGAGCGCTCCCTCCTCGGTGTTGAACCCCACGCCTACCCCAGCCCCGAACAGGCCGTGGCCGCCACCCTGCAAACGAAGACCATAGTCGTTGCTCATCTGGTTACCTTCCACGGGTGCAGGAGGTGCCCCAGCAGCATCGTAGTTCGTCATCCGAAATTCACCGCCCCCCAGTGGCGCCGGAACTGGATACGTTTCGCCCTGGGGAACGTCGTTGTTGCAGTCACAGCGATCATCGAAGCTGTACCAGAAGCCGAGGAAACCAAGTTCATCGCCGAGGGTGACGTTGTCGCCATCCTCGGCGTCATCGAGAAGCACGACACCGTCGATAGCCCGACTCGCTCGCGCCACGGATACCCCTCCGTCGGCATCAGCGGAGGGAATGTCGCTGTCCGACTCTTCTGTCAGCTCGGCGGTCGCTGGGTCGGCGGGGCCCAATGATGAGCCTGTCGCCATGTCGTCTGAACCTTCTTGGTCCGCGTCCATCATCGCGAGCGTTTCACCGGCGTCCTGAGTCGCGCCCTCGGTGTTGGATGGCTCTATCCGTCGCGTCTCTATTGGGTCATCTCCCAACCCCGCGTCACCCGTTTGCCCGCTTCCGCACGCCAGAAGCAGCGGCACGGCGCCCAGAATCGCCCTCGCAAGTGCAATGAATTGACGAACCCTCATGCCGCGCAGTCTGACAGCCCAACAGCGCCCCATCAATACATGCTCTGAACATTTTGGTACGTGAAGTACTACCCCATGTGAAGTACATGAGTACAGATGGTGTGGCAACAACTGGCAAGCGAGTGGATTCGCGCGCTGCGTGGGCGTCGCTCGCAGCGCGCTGCGAGTCAGCGCCTCGGGTTCGGGAGCAACATCTTCTACCGTTGGGAGCACGGCCAGTGTGCGCCACCCAGCTCCACGGCATTCGCGGTTGCTGAGGGATTGGGCGTTCGCATCAACGATGCGGTACTCGCTTTCTTGGGGGTCTCCCGACGGACTTCACAGAATTGGCAGCCATTGACTACGCGCGAAGGCGTGAGCCAGCTGTTGGCGCGTCTGCGAGGTAACAGTTCGTACCTGCAACTCGCCGAGCGTACCTCGTTCAACCGTTTCGCCGTCTCTAGGTGGTGCCGCGGGTTGTCTGAACCGAGTCTGCCGGAGCTGTTCGAATTCATCGAGGCTACGACTCATCGCGTGTTGGACTTCGTGGCCGCGTTCGTCGACCCATCGAAGCTCCCGTCTGTTGCAGATCAATGGCAGACGCATCTGGCTCTGCGCAACGCGGCCTACGACATGCCTTGGTCTCACGCCGTACTTCGGGTCTTGGAGTTGCGTCAGTACGCTGAGCTGCCTGGACATCAGGTGGGCTGGATCGCAGACAGGATCGGCTTGTCACTCCAAGAAGAAGAGTCGTGCCTCGATGTACTTCGGCGCTCGCGCCAGATCGAATGGAAGCACCGGCGTTGGGTCGTCAGTGAACGTGGCACGATCGACACGGGGCAGGACCCAGCACGAGCACGGCAATTGAGGCGCTTCTGGCAGGGCGAAGCTCTGCGTCGCTTCGATGACGGAGCCAAGGGCGCGTTCGGCTACAACCTGTTCACGATTTCCACAGCGGACTACGAACGACTGAAGGAGCTCTACCTCAACTACTTCGAATCGATGCGCGACCTGGTTTCGGGGTCTTCTCCTGGTGAGAAGCTCGTCTTGTTCTGCGGTCAGTTGGTGGAGCTGGATGAGCAAGCAGCGACACGGTCGGGGGGCGAGGTAGCGCCTGAGGCCGATACGGTGGCTAGCAAGAGCTGACCTCGCTCTGGCTGTAGAAGGCTTGGCTGCTCCAGTTGCGCGCGCTCCCGTCACCGTCCACGAGTCGTCTCGCGCGGCGTCGGAGCGCCCTGGTGAGCCCTACTTCTGGCAGACGCGGATGTAGTCGATCAGGAATTGCTGCGGGAACACCGTCGTCTGATCGGGGTTGCCTGGCCACTCGCCGCCGACGGCTAGGTTCACGATGAAGAAGAACGGATGATCGAAGACCCAACGATTGCCACCGATGTCCGCTGGGGTCTTGGTGGAGTAGTGTTCGCCATCGATGTACCAGCGGATGACATCGGGCTCCCACTCGACGGCGAAGATGTGGAAGTCGTCGGAGAACACTTCACCATTGGGCAGGGTGAACGGAGCACCAGGTCCATCCGCTCCCGAATACCCAGGACCATGGATGGTGCCATGAGCGATGGACGGCTCTCGCCCCAGGTTCTCCATGATGTCGATTTCGCCGTCGTTGGGCCATGAGGTACCTCCCAGCATCCACAACGCTGGCCACATCCCCTGGCCGTAGGGCAGCTTCATTCGCCCCTCGAAGCGTCCATAGGTGAAGGTGTGTTTGCCCTCGGTCTTGAGGCGCGCGGAGGTGTATTGCCGACCTTCGCGATCCTCTCGGCGCGCCTCGATCACCAGATTGCCGGCTCCGTCCAGGAATGCGTTGTCTGTACCCGTGGTGTAGTTCTGAAGCTCACCGTTGTACCAGTTGGGGCCGCTATCGTAAGCCCACTTGCCGCCATCCACGGCGGAGCCCGCGGGTCCGTCGAAGTCGTCCCCCCAAACCAGCTTCCAAGTCGTGTCCGGGCATGTTGCGAACGTGACCGGCTCGTCGTTAGCTGGCTCGTCGTCAACTGGCTCGTCGTTGCCCCCACCCACGTCGGGCTGCTCCTCGACGGGCGGAGTTCCGTCCATCGAGGCTCCCTCGTCGGGCGTCGGAGGGCTGCCGTCGCCATTGCCGTCGGCCTCGGACGAGTCACCCATGGGATTGCCAGCGTTGGGAGCGTCGCTGACGGCCTCACCGCTCGGTGAGGGGTCGTCGACCGGCGACTCCACACCCTCGTCGCTCATGACCTCGCCGCTCATGCCCTCGCTAGCGTCCCCGCCTGGCGTCGGCTCACCGCCCGCGGGTGGGGCTCCACCTGGTAATTCTGAACCCGCACCGTTGCTTGGCAGCCCAGCGCTCATGCCAGAGCCGGTGGGCGCGCTACTTTGTGACGAGTCGCCGCCTGACGCGCTCCCAGCTGTCGGGTTGGAGTCGAGGCCACCGCTCGCAGGCGAGCCCTCATCCACTGCGCCGCCCGTCAGGTTCGTTTCTTCAGCACCAGGGCTGTCCGAGGCGCAGCCACCAAGGGCAGCAGATGCGAGGAGTGCAAGTGGGGCGCGTGCCAATCTCAACATGGGAAACAGTCTGCGTGGGTCTCGGTGGGTTTGATCCGGCTTGGCCAATCTCAGCATCCGCAAACACTCGACGCCCGCCAAACACAGCGCTACCCGCCCAAAACCCCAAGGAATGCGAACTTGGCGCCACCGCCGCAGCGCGCTGCACTCTTGCGGAGCAGCGCGGTGCAGTGGTCGCATATCTCTACGCTCCATTCGGATGAACGCTGACGCCCGGCCGAGCTCAGTGCTGACCGTGGCGAGTACGTCGGCAGCAAGCCCCTCGTCCTAGCCGACCAGCGCTCGCGATCTCGCGGCAGGGCACACTGTGATGGACCTCAACGACTCGGTCGCCGGCGCCGCGCCACCAGGACAGACAAGGCTACCGCAAACGTACTCCAAGGCGTCTTCGACGCCTGGCCGGCAACGACGCTGCAGCCACCGGGGGGGCCTTCACGGGGGTTCTCAGGTGGAGCAGCCGGGGTGACGGCTGGACCCGCAGGCATTCCGGTCGTTGGACTCGGGTCAGACGAGTCTGTGCTCGTCGGCGCTGGGTCTGGCGGCTCTGGCTCAGGGAAGTCTGGATCGAGAGGCACCGTGCCGGTGAAACCGGTGGCGTCATCCGCCGTCAAAGAAAGCACCGCATAGCCATCGACGAAGTTGACGTTGGCAGACGAGTGGGTCGAGAGGTTCTTGGGTGAAGACCAGCTTCCCGCGGTCCACCCTGGCGGTCGAGACGTTCCCGTGAAGTCCTCTCGCCACTCGACTTCGAACGTCCCATCGATGTACGACGAGTACTGGACCCAGTTGACGTACTGATGAACCGGGAGGATTGCGGGATCAAAGTTTCCGCCGAAGCTTGCGTCTCCTGGCCAGATGTTGAATCGAAACTGCATGCCGGGCTCGGTGTTCTCGGCGTACGCGGCGGCCGTGTCGCCTGTCTCCCTGCGAATTTCGACGTCATCGATGAACCAGGCGATGTAGTCAGGAGTCCACTCATACATGTACGTGTGGTAGGCACCGCAGAGGTCTTCCATGCCCTCATACGTTTCGCTGTGGACCGCCTCTGGCAAGCCGTAGAGTGCGTTCGTTTCTAGTTCACAGTCAGCACGTAGCTTCTCGAAGTCCAGCTCGTTCCAGAATATGGTGGCAGCCTCCGAGCGATCCTTCCAAAGGAAGAACGAGCTCACCACGCCATCGCCTGACGCGAAGCGGATGCGAGCTTCAAAGCGACCGTACTGATGGGCCGCGTTCCGGACCAGCTCGGCGCTCCTCACCGCATGTGCGGAAGGGGACGCCAACATGATGGTGGCGCCGGCTATGATGGAGAAGCAGATTGGGAGTTTGGTGAAATTGACGGACGTTCGCATGCTTTGTGAGTGTGGGATGGAATGCTCGAGCTGGGGCTGGTTTCTTGTTCCTAGTCCTGGTTCAAGGGTGATCTAGGACTTCGCATTTCTTGTGGCAATGTTGTTTGTCACGGCAACGCTGGTTCGATGGTCAGCAGTAACACTCCCGGCGACGGAAGACTGAACGTCGAGCTGAAGGTGTCGCCGCACAGAGCCTCCCCAACGCTCAGCGCTGGTGCGGTCATCGACGTACGCAGGGCGGCCCACGTTGCATCATCCATGTTCGCCAGGGTGGGGCGTCCCAAGCCATCCCAGGTCCCCCAGGCGTCCCCCTGGAGGTTGTCCAGCTGGTAGATTGCCACGTCGTAGGCCGTCCCTGGGTCGAGCCCTTCGACGGTGATGGCAATGTCCTCGGCAGGTTGCACGGAGTAGTAGGAGTCGTCGCGGAAGCCGCGTCCCGGGTTCTGTCCGTTGTAGACGAGCACCTGCACGCCGCCGTCGGAGGTGTCCCGAGCCGTCATGCCCCCCACGTTGCCCTCGCCTTCGATGGTGAAGGAGCGCTGTTCGTCGCCCATGCGAGCTAGGAATGCGTAGGCATTGTAAGCCGCCTTCTTGATGCCCTCACGGCTGTACAGCCCCATTGCGCCGATGAAGGGATTGTCTTCGAGCACGTAGTCGCCTGGATCGTCATACCCTTCGTCGAATACATCCGACAGCGTCCACCAGGCATAGGCAGTGGGATAACGCTTTCCTTCGAGGGCGCAGCGTCGCGCGATATCGGCGTAGGTTTGGGCGACAAAAGCGGCGCCTTGAATCGTCTCTTGAGGCTCCCATACCGGCTCGGTGCCGGCAGTCCCCTCGACACCTCTCAGACCGAACTCCCAAGTGGGACCGAACTCAGTCACGGCGATCGGGACGTCTGTGTAGCCGTAGCGGTCCAGCAAGTTGATGCCCTTGAAGTACCCACTGATCGACTCGAGGAAGCTCCAGGAATGAAACGCGAAGAAGTCCAAGGGGCTACCGCTGGCGGAAACGTGGTCGAGAAACAGCGTTCCCGCCATCGATCCTTCCTCCAGCTCCGAGGGCTGACTGGCCACGGGGCCCCCAACCGCGCCGTCTGGTAGCACAGCGCGGACTCCCGCTGCCGTGTGGTCGTAGAGCTGGAAGTACTCGCTGAGAGACCCCTTCCAGAACTTGTTGCTGCAGCACTCGGGTTCGTTCCACACCTCCCAGTACCAGTTCTTGACGGTGTCTTCTCCGTAGCGCTCGACGCTGTGCTGCACGAATTCGCGGATTAGCGCTTCCCACTTGTCGTAGTCCTTCGGCGGGGAGACGATCATCTTCCAGTCGAACACGGTTTGGCTGGGATCGGCGGCCAGGGCGGATGGCATGGGAGCGAACTCCACGATGGGCGCGATGCCGTTGGCTACCAGAAAATCGAAGATGTCATCGGATCGGGTGAAGTCGTACACCGGATTACCGCTCGCATCCTCGCTGTAGATCCCGATGTCGTCATGGAAGAGCCCGTGACCGCGCACGCTTCGCAGCTCGAGGGTTTCTACCGCCTCCACGGTCTGCTCCCGAAGTATCTGGGACCAGCGTCGACCGTCGTAACTCTCCCGATCCTGAGCCTGGAACTCCGGGGCCAACAGGTCTCGGTCCAAGTACAACCCCATCCTACCGAGGCCGTACGTCGTCCAGAAATGGGGCAATGGCCCCCAAGGCTCGGCGCCCGCAACAATCCGATATTGGGCTGAGCTGACGTCGTCCGAAGGAAATGTGCCAGCGCACTCGACGGTTTCAGGGATCGTGACCACCGGCTCTTCGTAGGTCGGGGGTGGGCTCGGGGCGGGAGGGACACTGCTACCCGTAGCCGAGCTCAGGTCAGATCCTGGGGCACCCGACTCATCGTCTGAGCCGTCGCCACAGCCGGTGAGCGTCAGGCAACACGCAACGTAAACCTCGAAGCGAAACTTCATGCTGGAGTGCTCTTTCTGAGTTAACGACTTGCGCGTCTTCTCACCCAAGGAGCCGACAAGCCAAGGAGCAGGCCGAACCAAGCCCACGGGCTTGAACGTTCACCCCGGCCCATGCGACACCCACCATCGCTCCCAGCGCTCCCTTCCGCCGCCGGCGCGGCGGTTCCCGCCGCCGGAGCCATGGCAGGGGCAGCAGCGCCAGGTTCGGCAGGGGCGGGGGTCGGTCCAGGGGGGGCACCGGGCAGAGGATCCTGGACGGGCGTGGGGCCTGGGGGGGCACCCGGCAGCGGTGGAGTAGTTTCGCCGGTTTCTGCCCCCGGCGTTGCTTCTGGCTGCGTTTCGCCGGGAGGCGTCTCGCTGGGAGGCGTCTCGTCGGGAGGCGTCTCGCCGGCGGGAGGGTTCGCATCCGTTCCCCCGGGGGTAGGGGTGCTCGACGGCTGATCCGGCGCACTGGTGTCGGGAGCGGGCTCGGTACCGACGGGCGGCACGGGATCGACCGGTTCGCTTCCAGGTTCGTCTGGCATGGTCGGCATTGGGTCGACAGGCGCCTCCGGCTCTGGCTCGGCGATCGGTCCCGCGCCTTCTGGGTCCATCGGTGCCGCGCCCGCTGGGCCCGTCGCGTCGTCCGCTGTCAGCGAGAGCACGGCATAGCCGTCGACAAGCGCCACGTTGTCGGGTGAGTGGGTCGACAAGCCCTTGGGAGATCCCCAGGTCCCGGTCAACCACCCCTCAGGCAGGGAGTCACCGCCGAAGTCTTCGCGCCATTCGGGAGTGAACACTCCGTCAGCGTACGAAGAGTACTGCACCCAGTTGATGTACTCGAACAGGGGCAAGATATCTGGAGAGAAGTTCCCGCCGAACGTCGAGTCTCCCGGCCAAACGTTGAAGTGGAGTTGCATGGCATCGGCGTTATCTCTGAACGCCGCGTGTTGCTCTCCGGTCTCGCGTCGCACTTCGACGCCATCGACGAACCAAGCGGTGTAGTCAGGCGTCCATTCGTAGGCGTACGTGTGGAACCCGGTGCACCAATTGCCGTCGCTTCCGTGAGACTGCGTGTGATTCGACTCGGGGAGACCGTAGAGCGCGTTCGAGAACATCTCGCAATCTGCCCACACCGTTTCGAGATCCAGTTCGTTCCAAAACACGTCCTCCATCTCTGACGCGTCTTTCCAAAGGAAGAACGAACCGACGATGCCGTCCCCTCCGGCAAACTGCACGCGCGCCTCGAAGCGACCATATGGGAAGGAGGCTGCTGTGTAGAGTTCAGCGCTGCTAACTGCGTGAGCTGGCGAGGCCAGCGACCCAATTGCAGTGCAGCAGAGCGTCAGGAGACACGACTTGGTCAGAACGTTGGGTATGCGCATAGCGTCACCTTCCAGAAAGTGGGTGAACGGGCCTTGGCTCGAACGGAGACGAGCCATGCCTTCTGTGCCGAGTATGGCAAGGGCTGACTCGACGACTTCGCGTTTCTTGGGAAACTAGCTCGACCGACTGGGCTTGCTAATGGTTTCGGTTCAGTACGTCAGACCGTAGCCAAAAGGATACAGGGGCGGATCCGATTCGTAGTCCGGATCACCAACGTTGATCGGGATCTGCGTCATGCTCTTGGGCCAGCTGTGACCCAGGCGTCCAGTTGGTGCCCACTGTCCGAAAAGAACGTCAGCGAGTGCATTGGCTTCCGTGCCGGGAAGCCACGCCGCCAGCCACGCGTCGGCGAGAGGGAGGTACGGTTCGATGATCAGCGGGCGACCGCTGACGAGTATCGCCACGACCGGCAGCCCTGAGTCCCTGGCTGTCTCCAGGGCTGGCACGTCGGGGGTTTGTACTGCCAGGTCGAGCTCTGGCGCGTCCCCGGGGCCTTCCGCATAGGGTGCCTCACTCAGCACGACCACGACGACTTCGGCCTCGGCAGGGATGCTGCTTCCATCCTCGGCAAAGGTGACGTTCTCAGTGCCCGTAGCGGCCTCGATCCCCGCCAGGATCGTGGTGCCGGAGGTGACGCCGAGTACGTCGCCTTCGTTGGCGATGCCCAGCCCCTGCCAGTTCACGGTCCACCCGCCACACTGGCGCTGCAGAGAATCGGCACCCGACCCCATGACATGCACACGCGTGCCGGCTGCGAGGGGCAAAACCCCTGCGTTCTCCAATAGAACCGCTGACTCACGTACGGCCTGGCGCGCGACTTCACGATGCGCCTCCGAGCCGACTTCAGCGAGCAATTCAGCGTCTCCGTCTGGATCGTAGTCTGGTTCGAACATGCCCATCTCGCACTTGATGGCGAGGATACGACTCACGGCATCGTCGATTCGCTCCTGAGGGATGTGAGCGTCTCCGGACGCCGACGGGGCCGCTTCGATGATGTCCACAATCTCCCGTGCCGAATAGGGCTCCATCAGCATGTCCAGGCCTGCGTTGATGGCCGTCGCGACCTTCACCTCCATGGCGCCGCCGAGCTGCGCCGTGGCCGCCCAATCTGAGCTCAGAAACCCTGCGAAGCCCATCTCGTTCTTCAGCACTTCGGTGAGCCAGTAGTGGTTGGCTGTCATCTTCAACCCGTTGGCGCTGCTGAGGGAAACCATGATGTTGCCCACTCCAGCGTTGATGAGCGGCTGGTAGACATCGACGCCCAGACAGCGGAACTCCTCCTCGGCGAGCAGCGTGTTGCCTTGATCCGCTCCGCCCTCGGTCGCACCGTCACCCGCGAAGTGTTTAGCACAAGCGAGCACCGACTCCGGACCGCCGAGCGATTCCCCTTGCAGACCCTGCACCACGGCGACGGCCATCTGAGCGGTCAGCTTGGGGTCCTCGGAATAGCTCTCGAAGGTGCGGCCCCAGCGCTCATCGCGGGCGGGCGACACGGTTGGGGCAAACGTCCATTCCGCCGTCGTGCCGCGCATCTCCCGCGCGGTGATTCGACCCACTTCCTCGACGAGCTCGAGATTCCGCGTCGCTCCCAGGCCGATGTTGTGCGGGAAGAGCACGGCGTCGCTGACGTTGTTGTGCCCATGAACCGCGTCCACACCATAGAGCAGCGGGATCCCGAAAGTCGCCTCGGCCTCGTAGGAAGCTACGTGATCGCGCCATGCCTGCGGCGAATTGCTGTCGGGCGGATCCGCATTGCCGCCACTGAATACCGACCCGAGTTCGTAGCTGGCGACATCAGCCGGGGCTACGTCGTCGGAGTCGCCTTGGACCATTTGCCCGGCCTTCTGACGGGGAGTCATTTCAGCAAGGAGAGCCGCCGCTTTGGCCACGCAGGCCTCGCTGGGTCGCCATGGCTCTATTGGCGCTGGATAGACGAACTCTGCTGCGCCGGGCATCCCAGCTCCCTCAACGCCGGGGGTGATACTGGGGCAGACAGCAGGAGAGCTGGGCGAATTGCTGCCATCCGTGCCCGGCGCCGGCGCATTGGTCATCGTCGACTCCTCCAATCCGGTTGCCGCTTCATCGCCACCATCGGAACCGTCCGAGCCGCAGGCGGCGGGCAGCAGGAGAGTAATCAGCAGAGGATGGAGTACGACGGAGCAGCGCATGTTTGTGGGGGGGCTCGCAGATGAGGCAGCGCAGAGTCCCATAGCCACGGCCCGCAGCGGGCAGTTCCGTCGGGGCCCCCGCCACAAATCCCAAGGAATGCGAACCAGCCCGCCAAGGCAAATCGGGGACCTGTCGCTCAAACCAGTGACAGACTTCTCGACCTACCCGCGCACCGTATGGTGCGAGTTCGCAAGGGCCATCGATGGGGCGATCGTATTGCCAGCGCTCCGGCACACCAAGCTTGCCGAAAGGGCTACCGAACCATCCTTACTCGTCCACCGTCCCACTTCAGGACCGTAATCCCTCGCGCCAAACCGCGTTAACCCAGTATCCGTATCAAACAGCCCTCCCGCGAACCCCACCGTGACGCCATCGGGATCGCCAGCAATCACCGTCCGCTCCCCGAACGCCGAGTACGTGGCTGGGGGTGCCCCATCCCATCGTCCTCGGCTTCGCCTGCGGGCGTTGCCTTCCCCTCGTCTCGTCCTCGGCTTCGCCTGCGGGCGGTCGGGGAAGCGTGAGAGAGGGGGCGGTGGAGTTGGTTGGTGTATCGGAGAGGGGTCTCAGGTGAATGGCGGGCGCGCGCGGTGTTACAGACTGACACGGCTTGTGAGTGGCGGGAGCGCCGCTGCCGACCTTTGCTTCGCCCGCCCGCTCCTGAACAGCACTCGATACATCCCGTCGTGACACCGCGTTGCGCTGTCCGCGTGGGAAGCGATTGTATACTCGCGCGCTCCCCGACCTCTGGGTTCAATCCTCCGCCCTCCCGACGGCGGCTTCCAGGCGGGACTGACAGCGAACAAGAGAATGCGGCAGTCTCTTGAGTATGTACCCCGCCAACGCCTCCTGACCATCGATCATGTCGGGAATCAGCAAGCGCTTGCCACGTCCAGTCATGATGTATACGCCGTGGAGTGTACTGTGAGCGACTGCCGCAACCTCATTCCAACGTAGCCTCTGACGCTTTCCTCGCCTGCGTATCAGCAATACTCCGCTGTCCGAAACATGGAAGACAAGGCGCCGGGTCCGACACCAGAAGAGCGTCGCTGGCGCCAGTACGATGCCGCCCGTCGCCAGCGCTCCCTGCAGTCCTTCTAAGGAACGGTTCCACGGTAGGGAAAGCAGGCCGATGAGGCCGAGCAAGCTGGTCCCGAAGACCAACAGTGCAGTCACACGCACGACCTTCGAATGGCGCAGTAGAAAGCCGCGTCGAGTCGGAATCGCTCGCCCGCGGCCCGGTAGGGCGTACAGCGCGATCAACAGTCCCGCCGCTAGGGCCGAAATAGCAACCTCTCCGAGCGTCATCTACCGCACTTGCCCAAAACCACCTGAGACTGCACCTAGGCCGGCTGCCGTGGCGAAATCACCGCCGGACACCGGCCCGCCGCCAATCCCCTGGACTTGGTTAACGGACTCCTTGCCGACCACTCTGGCGACGCCGATCTCCGCTCCAGCGATCGCGCCAATCGCCAGCTTGGTGGACCTCGCTGCGTTGAGCGCCTTGATCCCCGCTCCCACACCGCCCGATACGAGACCGAAGGCTCCAGAAACGAGGACGTTGGACCAGTCTACGCACTCCAGCCGCCCACCATTGGGCGAGTTGCACGGCCAGGTCAATGCCCGCCCCAATGAAGAAACCTGCGATTAGTGGCAGTTCGCCGTCCGGGTCCATGTACAGCACCGGATTCGAGAACGCGTACACGTACGAATTCGTGCCCGCTTCTGGGTAGCGCCGCGGATCCTTCGCCGTCCACCTCCCCACTTCGGGATCATAATCCCGCGCGCCAAACCGCGTTAACCCAGTATCCGCATCAAACAGCCCTCCCGCGAACCCCAGCGTCAAGCCATCGGCATCACCAACAATCACCGTCCGCTCGCCAAACGCCGAGTACGTGGCTGGGGGTGCCCCATCCCATCGTCCTCGGCTTCGCCTGCGGGCGTTGCCTTCCCCTCGTCCCGTCCTCGGGGCTCCGCCCCTGCGGGCGGTCGGGGAAGGGGGCCGGCTGTGGCGTTGCGATCTCTTGCTGAATCGGTGTGATGTCTTGGGTGAACGGTGGCGGGCTGGTGAGGCCTTCCTCCCGTGGCTGCGCCGACGTGCTGAGCCGCATGTCGTGGGGGCCGCTACGTCGTCTCGCGCCAACACGGGTGACACTCTAGCACCATTGGGCGCAGGCATGCATCAGCGTAAAGCCGTCTTCCGCTCCGAGGCGTGCAGGCTGCGGGCTTCGGGCGTGGTACGCACACTTTGCGCTACGCCCTGCGGTCCACGGGTTGGGCTTGTGGTGGCGTTAACTTGAACCAGGAATCATGTCAACAGCGTCCTACGACCGCTCCGGGCCGCTCTACGACGTCAGCAGGGTTCCCTCGCTCCAATCGTACGACCACAGGTTGGCGCTGGCCTACGACGTCAATTCGGCTACCAACATGCACGCAAGAACGTCTCACGGCGAGGCTCCCAGCACGAGTGCGACCACCGCCAACGAGGCGCCACCTGTGAACATGGTCGCGCCGACGATGAAAGCCGTACGGAGGCGCCGAAGCGACCTGATGTGATTCCATCGACCGAGGATGAAGCCCATCTGGTACTCGAATGATCGCGGGGCAGGAACCTGCCCACATCTGGCTAGCCGGCGCGCTTCGATCATGTGGAGCACCACGACCAAAGCGCATACGGTCCATCCCGCCGCGCTCGCAGCTCCCAGCGCCGTCACGACCATACTTCCGTTGCTCATCGGGAATCACCGCAGCCTACTTCGTTCCCCGTAAGCCAGTCCCAAGCCGCGCGCAAGTTCTGGATAATGTTAATGCCCATCGTTCCACCAGCATTTATCTGCCACGGCGAGACCCCCAACCCGGCACCAAGTTCGGCACTGTACCCAGAGTAGTTTCCTCCACGCACTTTCGCCCCGCCAACGAAGGCGCCTTCACCAGCGTTGGATCCGACAAAGCCCTCGGGACCATTCAGATCCGACACCGATTGTGCGTTCGTACCTTCCACAAGGGGCGTCGGGGTCGCTTGCCGTAGCGAAAAGAGGTTCTGACTGAACGAGGGCGGGTTGATGCAGCCACGGCTGCCGCGGTGAGCTGTGCCGCGTTGTGCAGCTCCTCAATGTCCGCACCCGCGCGCAACCGCAAGGGAGATGCCCACAAGCGCAGCGACCCCGACGGCGACCACGTAGGCCGCATCTGTGGCTCCGGCGAGGACGCAGAAGGTACGCCAGGTGCGGAGTGCACGGTTTCTGACACGCGCCCAGACGCCACTTCGTTGAGGTACACACATCCGCTCATGCGCCTATTCACGGGTTGGTGAGAAGTACTCCTCTGCGCGGATTGCGCCCGGGTCGACAAGCTTCGTTGGGTTGTCGTTGGTGTACGCGTAATGATCGAAGGCGGCGTCAAACTGAATCGGATTCTGGCTCACCCACCGCCCCACTTCCGCATCATGATCCCTCACGCCAGACCTCGTCAATCCAATATCCGCATGAGACAATCCTCCGCGAACCCCACCGCGACGCCATCGGGATCGCCGGTGATCACCGTGCGCTCCCCGAACGCCGAGTACGTAGCTTGGAGCAACACCTCCGTGTCGTCGTCGGCGTTGACGTTTTGCGTCTCAACGCTGCGACCGCTACGGGCCCGATTTGCGACGTCAGCAAGGTCAACACGCTCCAATCATGCGACCACAGTTGCTGCTGGTTTGCGCTTGGGCTTGGTGAGGCGTTCAGATGAGCTCGTGTTGAAGTAACTTCGAGTGGCGCTGGGGCAAATCTTGGAGGCGTTGAGGCAGTCCGTAGGACGAGGACTGACGGAGGCGGCAACGCGCTCGCTGCGTCACTTGCTCCGTCAAGCCCGAACACCGCACGCGTGCCCAGTACCGGCCCCGCGCCAACCGCAGCTGGGTTCACAGACCACTGGGCTCGAGGTTGAAGCGTACTTCCACGCCGCGAAAGCGTCTGCTGAGCGTGCTCACTGGCGACGGTTCGTTCGTTCTGCAGTGCACTACGATTTCCCGATCAGACTTCCAAGCAAAAGAAAGCTCGGTGTTGCAGTACCCAGCGAAGAGCACGTGGCCGTCTGATGGCGTGTATGTCTCGGAGTCGCCCGAGAGAATCAGGTATTGACCATACGGTGCCTCTCCACCTTCTGACGTCGAACGAAGCGCCGCGAGGGTGAAGCCACCGCTCGGCGAAGTCTCGCTCGACAATACCTCGTAGTCCAATCGCGCGAGCCACGTGGGCACAACGAACATCCCGGCGAGCGCGAAGCTCGCGAGGATGACGAGGAGAATTGGCGTACGACCGCTCATTGGCGCCTGTGCGACTCAGGAGCTGAGAAGCGAGGTTTCACGGCGAGCCACCTCCGGGCATCGTTGTCGGCTCCTCGCCGGGCGTTTCTGGCGTAGCAGCCGATACAACGCTTGGGCCAACACTCGGAATGTCACGTCGGGTGCCTGGGGTCGCCCGGTCTTGATTGCCTGGCCAAGCCGTTGACTTAGGAACACTCCCTCGGGCCCAACGCTCGAGTTCCTGGCGAGAATCGATCACGATTTTCTCGCCAGCTCGATCGAGTAGCCAAGCTGCAAGACTCGCGAGCCCGCTCATATCGACGAAGAACGAGATCGAGCCTCGCTCGCCGAGCACCTGAAGCATCTTCAGCCCCGGCCGCCATCGGATGCTTCGCACTTCG
>JBNKHV010000039.1:0-14025 GCA_050290545.1 Polyangiaceae bacterium
CCTATCGCTCAGGGCTGCGGCCAGCTTCCGGCCATAGCCGAGCTAACGCTCAGGGCTGCGGGCAGCCTCCGTTCATAGCCGAGCCATCGGTCAGGGCTGCCGGCAGCGTCCGCTCATAGCCAAGCTATCGCTCAGGGCTGCGGGCAGCTTCCGGCCATGGCGAAGCTATCGCTCAGGGCTGCCGGCAGCCCGCGCGGATAGGTGGGTTCTCGCCCTGCGCTTCGCTGAACCGGCTCGAGTCGGCAGGCCATCCCTCGCGCCTCCCGCGAGGGGCATGCGTCGCACAGCGGCCGCGGGAGGGCAGCCAGCCAACGCCAGCAGGTCTACGCAACCCGCGCCAAACTCAGGGGCACAGCGGCATCGGGATGCTCGTTTCGTCGAGCTCGAGGCAGTTGTCGAACCAGTACTCTGGACTCAGGCACGCGGGGGCCTCCTCCAGCGGGCCATCGCCTGCCGAAAGTGTGCTCAGACAGTCGTCGAAGACCGCGCTCGGCGCGAGGAAGCACAATTGAGCACTGTACTGCTCTACCGGGACGAGGGCTGAGATCTGACGCGTGGTGACTTCCACCAAGCCCGCGGGATGGACTTGCAAGGAGGTCTGCACCTCGAGCCCGTCGACGCCGGGGCGAGAGAACACGTGTCCGAAGAACGCCACCGTGCCCTGGCTCAGTTCGCCCAGGACGCAGCGAGCTGCGACATCGTCGTAGCTGGCAGCCCCGGACTCGTCTTCGTCGACAGTGACGACACCACATGGCGATGACGACTCGTTGCACTCCTGCAAGGCTTCGAACCTCGTTCGCGCTTCGCCCACACTCGCGTCCGAGCTTTCCGTCGGAGGGGGCCAGGGCACGCCCGCGTTCGCTGCCCCTGCATCCGCAACTTGCCCCACGTCGGGCGCGTCGCTGGGTGTGGCGTCGGGCTGCGCAGCGGAGTCGGGGTTCGAGTCGCCAGCGTTCACGGCTGGCTCGCCGTCGACCTCACCTGGCCCCGACGGGCTCGGGTCGTCGGTCCCTGGGCTCGCTACCGGATCGCTCGCGTTCGACGTATCGCCTTCGGTGTTGCTCGGGCTTTGCGTCGCGTTGCCATCGTCGGTTGCGGCGCTTGCTTCGTCGTCCGTCGTGGCGGCAGGCGTGTCTGCGGATTGGCCTAGCTCCGAGTCGCGCGACTCGCCGTCGCACGCGACGGTCAGCAGCAGCCCAAGAACGACCCCCCCAAAAACCAAACACCTATCGAGCATCCCCATTTCATAGCACGAGAGCACGCCGCAACCCCCGAAGATGAGCAGATCGTCGAGGCCGCGCGGCGCGCCGATTGGGACGCTCTACACGGCCCACGCAGCCTTCGCGCGGTCGTCCCTCTCGGAACGCAACCCGCAGGACCTCCCGTGAAACAGCGAACTGTGAACCGGCGACGTCACGCGCCCCCTATCCGCCTTGTTTCTCGAAGCAGATCCGACGCACGAAACGCCGCAGCGAAGAGTGGCGCTCGGTCTCGTAGAACTTCCGCGCGGCAGCCAGGGACGCGTCCCCCGGAAACTCGATGCAGTCGGCGATCACCTCGTACCCGTACTGGTAGGCGTCCACGTCGTCGGGGTCGAGCTTGCGGTATTCGTCGAGCAGCTTTCGCATGGTGTGCACGTCGCGATGCGACATCGCGTCGTTCAGGGCCTGGAGTAAACGGTTTTCGGCCTGGATGCGTTCGCGCTTCTCGTCCAAGGGGTGAGGCACCATGCCCGGTTCGTGGGCATCGTCGGGGCCGGGGCCCACGATGCGGAGCTCCGGCAGGGTTGTCTCCGGTGCGGGCGGCGAGCCGCGCTCCGCCAGCGTGGAGTGTTCTGGGGGAACGCTTGGTGGGCGATTGGAGGTTGGGGGGAGGGGGGCTTCGGGGGGCGTCGCGGCCGCCGGCTCGCTGCGCGGCTGCTCTGGTCGAGGCTCCCGGCTGCTTGGGGGCGAGGGAGCCTGGGGTGCGGACTCCTCTGACGACGAGCGCAGCCAGAGCGCTAAACCCAAGACCGCCAACAGCGCTAGCGCGACGAGCCCGTAACGGCCCTTGGCATCGAGCACGGGACTCACTCGATGGTGACGGTCCAGGTCACCGTCTTGTCCGAGTGCCCCATGTCGCCGGAGCCCCAGTACTGCCGATTGAAGGTCGTGCCGGGAACCTGGCGCACGAGATCCGTGTCGGCATTGTCGTAGGCGCGTGCAGTTACCGTGTGGGTGCCGGGAGCGAGATCGGCGGCGGCGACGTCATAGTTGGGGCCGCCGTCGCTGGCGATGAGCTCCCCGTCCAACGTCCAATCGACGCTGATGACGTCGGGATCGATCACGTGCACGGTGAGCGTCTCTGGATCCGTCACCTCGCCGGGTTCGGGGCTCGTGGCGTCGTAGGGGCTCTCGACGACACGCCAGATGTCCAACACGATCTTCTCGCGAGAGACGGGATTGTAGGAGGTATTGGGGTCGTCGCCGAAGAGACTGTTCATCATCGAGTTCTCGCTCGGTCGCCAAGTTTGGCCTCCTTCGCAGGCAAAGAGCCCCTGTTCACCCGTCCCCGGGTTCTGGTCGTAGCCGAGCCAGTCGTCCCAGCGACCATCCGTCATCTGATCGGTGAGGCTCACGTTGACGCCGTAGGTCGCCTCCCGCGAGACGCGGCTCAACTCGCAGTTGCCGTACTCGTCGGAGATGAAGTTGTGACCGTGGCCACCCTCGTGCAACGCCGCACCGCCCGCGTCCTGATTGCCTCCGGACCACATCATCAGGGTCCCGCCCGAGTTCCACCAGCTCGATCCATTGAGCACGACGGCGCGCCAATCGACTTCGAGCTCGGGCGGCAGGTTGGCGCTGATGGCGCTGTTGACCGCTGCGTTGTCGCAATTGGCGAGGCGACTCGTGTCGTCGCCGCAGCAGCCGAACTCGCTCTGGCCGCAGATCGGCCCCGAGGGGATCCGGAGCACGCAGATGTTGATGAAGCGACGGTAACGAAGAAAGGGCTGCCCGACGGGATCGCTGAAGCGCTTCGCCATCGCGGCTTCGAGGTGTTGATCGAGGGTGCCCCCGGGCTCGAGCTCCTCGGCGCTGTAGCCATCACCGACGATGACGTAGTTGAGTCGATTGCTGCTCGGTCCGTGGTCTTCGAGCGCGGTGCCGTTTGGTCCGCAGTCGAGCGCTGGGAAGAGCGGCTCGTCGACGGGCGTGCCGCCGACGAAGCTGCCGCCGCCGGCTCCCCCGTCGCCGTCGTCTCGACCCGCCATGGCACCGCTACCCAGCGTGCCGCCCGCACCTGGTTGTTCGACCGACGTCACGCCGCCGCTGCCCTCGGAGCTGCCACCGCTGCCGTCGTCGCCGTCCGTACCGCCAGGGTCGGGATTCACGCCATCCGTCGCCGTGCCCGGTTCGTCGCTGCTGGGATCGCCTACCGCGTCGGTGCTCATGGCTGGGCTTGGGTCGTTGGGGGCGTCGCTGGCCGTGGGCACGGTGCCGCTCGCGCCCGAGCCCGCGCTCGACCCTGCCGTGCTCGCGGGACTGGTAGCGGTTGGCGCGTCGTCCGTGCCGACTTCGGTCGTGTCGTCTGCCGTACTCGAACCCGCGCAGCCACTGAGGCTCGCGGCGACAAAGAGGGGGAAGGAGCGACCGGGCAATTTCATCGTGCTCATAGCCTAACGGATCTCGTCGTCGCACACGACGACGGAATGAGTAAGTGTTTCAGATGTACATCCCCCATGGGCGAAGGGGTGGACGAACGCGGTCGGTCCGAACAGGCAGTCACGAACTCGAAAGCTGGCGCGTCTGTGCGCGCGGCGGAAAACTACGCGTGGGAGCGCTCTCAAACACGGAGGAAATGTGAGCACACTGCACGTCGTAGCAAAACGCACTGGCTCGGCCACATGAGGGCGAAAAGAGCGCGCACGCGTGATCAAAACGGGGCCGTCGAGCATGAAGGCCAGCCCTCGGCGCAGAGCGGCACACATCCAGGGGATGAAAGAAGTTTCCAGCCGCCTGCCAGCCAGCAAGAAACGTTTCCCCTGGCGTTGCGCGACATTGCGCATGCGCTCGTCGCCTGTGCCTGCGATAATCCGCCCGATGCTCGCCTCCGTCCGTCATCGCACCTTTGCCCGACGAAGCTCGCGTTCCCAGCACCTGAGTACCAGCGTCTTGGTGCTGAGTCTCGTTTGGGGGGCCGCGGGTTGCTCCTCCAGTACCGGCGAGGAAGGGTCGACGGACATGCTGGCCGGGCCTGCAGCACCGGGGGCAGGGACACAGACCCCCGATGCGCCGGCGGCGGGTGGGGTGATGGGGGGCGAAGAGCCGTCACCAGTCGATCAGACGCCGGCCGTCGAAGGGCAAACGCCCATGGCAGAGCCGGCAGCTGCCATGGGGATGCCGACGGCGATGCAGGCGCCGGTGCCCGCTGCGGGTGAGCAGCCGACGGGCGCGCCCATGACACCGGCGGGTGAACTGGTCACGGAAACGCCAGCCGAGGAGATGCCCGCGAACCCCGAGCCCGGGCAGCCGGATGCCGAAGCGACGGAGCCTGCCGCGGAAATGCCTGCGGAGCCGATGCAAGATCCGGCAGAACCGGCAGACGTGCCGCTGAGCCCCCCTGTCGGAAACCCGGGCGAGGTGCTCGCGTTTCCCGGCGCCGAGGGATTCGGCCGCAACACCACCGGGGGGCGCGGTGGTGAGGTGGTTCACGTCACCAATCTGGATGACTCCGGGCCCGGCTCGCTGCGAGATGCGGTGAGTCAGTCGAATCGAATCGTCGTCTTCGACGTGGGCGGGGTGATCAACATCGGTGAGCGCATCGTGGTGCACGAGAGCGTCACCGTTGCCGGGCAAACCGCGCCGGGTGGCGGTATCACCATCTACGGCAACGGTATCGCTTTCAACGGCGACTCGGGTAACGACATCATCCGCTACATCCGTGTCCGCATGGGACAGAGCGGGGACAGCAAGAAGGATGCGGTCGCCATCTCCGAGGGGCAGGACTACATCTTCGACCACGTCTCCATTTCTTGGGGTCGCGACGGTACGCTGGACGTCAACGGTTCGGGTATCGATAACTTGACGTTTCAGGATACCATCGTGGCCCAGGGCATCAACAGCGATAACCACTCCACGGGTGGCCTGATGCAGAGTGGGAAGTGGTCCGTGATCCGTTCGCTCTACGTCGATAACAAGACGCGCAATCCCAAAGCCCGTGGTACCCACGAGTTCATCAACAGCGTGCTCTACAATTGGGCCTCCGACGGCTACATCATGGGGGACACGAGCGGCGTCTCGGAGTGCAATCTGGTCGGCAACTACTTCATCTACGGTCCGGAGAGCAGCTCCGATTCACACATCACCAACACGACGCCGACGTTCTACGTGTATGGCGACGACAACTGGGTGGATTCGAACAAGAATGGCTCCCTCGACGGTAGCCTGATGACGGACTACAAGACGGCCACCCGCGTCGATGCGCCCTTCGACTATCCTGCCGGAGTCGACAACAAGCTCCCCGCCAAAGACGCCCTCGACTACGTGCTCGACAACGTGGGCGCCTCCATCGTTCGAGATGCCGTCGACGAGCTGCTCATCAATCAGGTTCGCTCTTTCGGCACCCAGGGGCAGATCATCAACACCGAGGCGGACAACGGGATCGCCGGCAACGTCGGTCAGGTCGCTGGCGGCACCGCTCCGGTGGACACCGATCGCGACGGCATGCCGGACGAGTGGGAAACGGCGCGAGGTCTCGACCCCAATATCGCCGACGACGCCGGGGACGACGACAGTGACGGCTACACCAACGTCGAAGAATACCTGAGTTGCTTGGTCGGCGAGGGTGACTGCTAGCTTCAGTGCACCACTCGTCTGCTGAAACGCCACAGCGCGAGAACGATCGCGCCGGTCAGCAGCAGCAGCAGCTCCACCCGCCACTGCTGGGGTGACGTCGGCTCAGCAGTGCTCAGGATCGAAAGCACGTCGCTGAAGCACGAGTAGAGCGCCAGCGCCGTGAATCCGGCGAGGATGAGTTGAGTCGTCCTTTCGGCGCGCTGCACGCGCTCGGATTCTGCCCCTTCGATCGCGAAGCGCAACGAGGCGTCTGCCGCGTCCAGAAGGCGCTCCTTGTCGTCGAAGCCCGCGTATTGGGCGTAGTGCTGGAGGTAGACGACCTGCTCCGTCGACAGGTTGCGCTTCCACAGGCGGATCACCTGCAGCATGTAGCGGTGCCGGGTGATGATTCTTCGGCGCTCGCTCGCGGAGACGGGGCTTCGTTCGGCGCTGGTGAGCAATGCCGTGTAGCAGGCGGTTGCGCTGTCGAAGAGACAGCTTTCCATCAGCCCCAGGGAATCCATCGCCAGCAGTTCCGTCGCATCCTGCGCGCTCAGCGCGTCCTTCCAGGGACCTTGCCAGATGCAGAACGCCCAACTGTGATGCACGACGACTTGCTGATACTGCTGCGCTTTGGCGTCGAGTTCTCGCACCCAGTTGGAGCAGCAGCCGTCAGTCGTCGAACAGAATAGGTGCTGGTTGTAGAGGTAGGTGTTCATGGCCGAGTAGCCAACGTCCTCTCTGTCTTTCAAGCTCTTCGGCACACCCAGGACACCGAGCGCCGTGGAATCGAGTAGCCATTGCTGCTTCGCCTCTCCGAAGACTCGCTCGAGCTGAGCGACGACCTTCTTCTCGTCCAACGCCTCGGAGGCGAGCATGCCCGCTTTTTCGATCTCCGTGAGTGAGTCCGCGTCCGCTGGGATCGTGTAGCAGACGACGATGTTCAAGAAGCCAGGTGGGAGGAGCCGCAGCAGGATGTCGAAGGGTTCGAAGCCTGGGGCCCGCCGTCGCTGCTCGGCGAAGAGAGCCTGCTTGGCGACCTCGCTGAGTTCGACGGTGATGGGACGCAGCCCGTTCTCGTAGTTGGCGTCCAGATCCGTGACGCGGGGCGAGCGCTTCAGTTCGACGACCCCCCAAGCTTCGGTTTCGACCTTCCACGGTCCTTCGCCGATGGTGGGTCTGACCTCGTAACCCAGGAGCCAGATCCGGTTCTCGACGTAGGTGCGCATGCTCGTCGCCCCAGCATAGCGGCTGGCCGGGACGCGAGACAAGACGTTGCGGCCTACCGCACCCGCGCGGCGTCTTTCAGCAGCACGCGGTAGACGTAGCCAGTGCCCACTTCGTGATCGGCAACCAACGAGCCCTCCACCGTCAACGTTTCGCCCAACTCCGGGGGCGTGTGCATGGTGACCGTCAGATCGGCGTCGCCGTTCGCTTCGGAGCCCGTGCCATCACGCAGGTGCACGAAGTTCGTTCCCATCACGCCCTCGACGACGCGCACCACGCGACCGCGCACGCGCGCCGTTCCACCGCGCCCCGTGCCGGTGTGCAGCGCTTGGATCGTGGCGGCATGGGGTCCCTGCGCGGGCTCGATCTCTCCGGGGGTCGGGGCGGGCACTTCGGGACGGAGGGAACCGTGCATGGCGACGGCTTCGACGTTGGCGGACCCTCCGTGGCCTGGGACCCAACTCTCGTGAACGGCCATGATACCTGGCTGGGAGGGGTCGTCGTGGTAGACGACCGCGTCGGGGGGCATCGGGTGCACGCTGGGATCGTAGGCCGCGCCTTCCGCACCGGCGTAGGGGCAGCCTTCCGCGTCGGCCCCGGGGTGAACGCCCACGGGCGGTGCGTGCGGGTTGGGGGCAGCGACGCTGGGGTCGATGACCGCCGCTGGTGGGGGCGGCGATGCTGGAGCGATGGTGGTAGGGGACGGCGACTTCGTCGCGTTGCTCTCCCAGCCGATGCCGGCGGCACCCAGCACGCCAGCGCACAACAAGGTCGTCGTCAACTTTCCGTAGTGCATGTTCATCCTCACAATCCTGGTCGCCACACGGCGACGCTTTGAACGATGGTGGCGTTGATGTCTCGCCCGCGGTCCAACTCCGCGCTGAGCGTCATGTCGAAGGAACGCAGCGGTGAGAACCAAAGCGTGGCTCCCACGGCGTGCTGCACGAAGGGCGCTGTGTCGGTCGTGTAGCGCATGAACGCCGGCTGGTAGCGCAGAGTGACGTCGAGGTCCGTCGTTTCGAACGTGTAGCCAGGGGCGAGGGTGAACGTCGTCGCGCGTATCAGCGAGCCGCTGGATTGAGAAGCGCCGAGGTCGACTCGCAGGCTCTCGTAGATGTCGAGCCAGCGTGCCACGGCAAAGACACCGGAGTTTTCGACGTCGGTGTTGGTCATGGCGCTGGCTTCGGCGCCAAGCGTCACACTCGACGTCGTTCCTCGCAGGCCGGCAGCGACGCCGCCGCCATAAGTCGCGTCGCCGCCGATACACGGCTCTGGGGGGACGAGACTCGCCGTGCCACGACACAACCACTCTGGCGGAAACAGACTCGCCAGGAAGCGCGAGCGCTCGGGTCGAGAGAAGTCCGCATGCCCCCTGGCGAAGAACGCGCCGTGCTGCGCGCTGGCGTAGGCGCTCGCCCCGGTCAGATCCGTGGTTGGCGCGTTCCAGACGTTGTTTTCGTCGAAGAAGGACAGCTCTGCTCGGGCGCCGAGCTGCCCGAAGGATGGCAAGAAGTCCAACAGCGCGTAGGCCTTGCGTTCGTCGAGAGCACCGTCGAATTGAGAGGCGTGGGCGCCGACGACCATCCGTGGATGCCACGCGGCCTCGTCGTTTTGCCACACCAGCTCGCTGCCGAAGCGTGCGACGTCCGCTGCGAAGGTGCCCGTTTCTGGGTTCGGCATCAGCCCGCCGAAGGCGCCCAGTCGGAAGTTGGAACCCAAGGGGGCGTCGACGCGCACCCCATCGAGATTGCCGAGCATCGAAGAGGCGTAGCGCAGGCGCCCGAGCGCGCCCTTCCAGCTGACGTCGGTGCCGTAGCTGGCCGCCAGTTCACGCAGCCGAAGCAGTCGTCGCGATCCCACACGGTCGTCAGGCCCGACGTAAAAGACTCCGACGTCAGCATCCAGGGCCAGCGGCTTCGACGAAATGGGTTCGACGTGCATGCGGCCCCGGAGCTCGCCGCCGACGAAGCCGCGCTGGGCCGTGTCGTGCGGCAGGACCGCGTAGGCCGCAGCACTGAACTGCACGCGATTGCGGCGGGCGTCGTCACTGACGCCGAGTGGGACGGCTTTGGGGCTCTGTGTTTCTGCTGGGCGGGTAGCGGCTTTCCAATCGCCGCGGAAGCTCGTCAGTGGGGTCGGTTCGGGGAGCTTCTTGGCCGCTTCGATCGGGCGGTTCTTCACCGACTGCGCGTTGCCGCGCGCCCCAACCGCGAGTTGATGTTCACCGAGCTCGATGGCGGCGGACGAGGCGCTCACCGAGACGATCGAAAACTCGGCCTTGCGGAACGTGACGATGTCTCCGACGCGCAGATGTTTGGCGGCACCGGGTTCGATGTACGCGCGTCCGCCGGCGACATCCACCACCCGAACGGGCACTCGGATCGCTTCTTGTGCGTCGTCGCTGGCGCCCTGAGTCGTCTTCGCGTTCTTGGCCTTGCTCCCACTGCTCTTGCTGCCTCGGGGTGATGAAGAGGCGTTCGTGTTTGCTGACTTGCTGGTTCGGGCGGCCGCCGAGTGGGTGAACGATAGGCTGTTCACTAGCAGCAAAGCGCTGACGACACAGCGCAGCAGGCGGCGCAAGCTCCCCTCGGGCGCGAGGCGGGTCATCGAAGCCGCCCTCCGAGGTGACAGTCCACGCAGCGTGTGCCCACGGCGCCGATGCGCCGATGCGTCTGAGTCAGACGGGTCGTGTTGTGGGCGTGGCAGCCGGTGCACAGCACCCGTCGGAGGGTGGCAGGATTGGGATGGCAGTCGCTGCATTCCAGGCCGCGGTGCCGCCCCGACGAGATCAAGAAGCGCAAGTCGTGTTGGCGTCGCGCTTCGAGGGTCATCTCTGGTCGCGCGGCTTTCGGCTCGGGCGCGCTACGCAGTGCCGACGACGTCATGCGGAAGGTGAAGCTCACCGGTGGGAACGCCGGTCGCCAGCCCGTGGCTCGATGGCACAAAGCGCAATCTCGCGGCAGGGGCGGCTGCGTGGGGTCGTTGGGATTGCCGGTGTGCAGGGGGTGAACGTCCTGGCGACGGTAGTCATCCGCGTGACAGGCGAAACAGTTGGCAGGCACGGTGAACTGTTGCTCGTCCAGGCGCCGATGGCAGCTCGTGCACGGCGCCAGCACGTGCATGCCGGTGAGGGGCAGCTGCGTCATTCGATGCAGCTCGATGGCGGAGACGTCTTGCCAATTCCGCGCCGAGTGGCAGTTGTCGCAGGCCGTGCCTCGCTCCCCGCGATGAGTATCGACGTGGCACCCGGAGCACTGGCGGGTCAACACCTTGTCGGCGCGGTGGCATCCGACACACGCGATTTGATCGTGGCGCCCCGTCAGAGGAAAGCCCGTGCGTGAGTGGTCGAAGCCACCCGTCGAGCCATCGTTGCGGATCGTCCAGCCGTCTTGAGTGTGGCACTCCGAGCACTCGAGGTTGCCGGTGATGGACGGATCGTGGCCGCTGCTCGTCGCCTCCGCGTGAGCCGCGTCGGGCGCGGTCAACGCGAGCCAACTGGCGAGGGTCAGCAAGCCGAACAGGACGATCGATGGCAAACGTTGTCGCGGCGTCATCGAGCGGCCTCGCGGTGTGGATCGGCGTGACAGTCGCGGCAGCCGCGGTAGCCCAGCCGATAGCGAACGGCAGTCTTGCCTGCGCCGAACTCCGATTGGGCGTGACACTTTTCGCAGGGCAGCTTGCGGTGGCTCCCTTCGAGCGCGTAGCCCGTGAGTTTGTCGTGGGCAAAGCGGGCGATCTTGAACTCGTGGGGCGTGTGGCAGAAGTCGCAGGCGCGTTTGGGATCGCTCAATCGGAACTGCGCGCGATGGATGTCCTCGTGACATCCGGAGCACTCACGTGGCGTGTTCTCGTAGCTGGGGCCATGACCGAGCTTGCGGTCCTCTTCCGTCGGGGTGTGGCAGGAGGCACAAGGCGTCGAGGCGTGCGCGCCCTCGAGGGGCCACGTGCTGTGGTCGATGTTCGGTAGGTTCCACCCCGCAGGCGAGTGACACGTCGCGCATCCACCCCGGCGCATTTCGTCGGCGAATTGATCGCCATGGGGGTTTTCGTGGCAATCGGCGCAGGCGACCTTTTCGGTGTGCCAGTCGAGCCGCTTGCCCTTTTGAGGGGCGTTGTCGTGGCACGCGGAGCAGGGCACGGCGCCGTGTCCTCCCGTGAGCGAAAAGCCCGTGCTGTCGTGCAACGCGATGCCGAACAGCGTCGGCTTGAAGCCGGACACCGTGTGGCAGGTAGCGCACTCGCCGCCGTCGCGTGTTGCGAAACGCCCCTCGTGGACGTCCTCGTGGCAATCGCTGCAGCGACCGAAAGCGAGCTCACGGTAGCGCTTCGCGGCAGGGAGGTCTGGTAGATGACAGAGCTTGCACGCGACTCGTTCGTGTTGTCCTTCGAGCGGGTAGGGAGTCTTGTCGTGGGCGGCCAGTCCGATCTTGCGTGGCAGTCCGGTCCACAGGATGCTGGCGTGACATTCGGCGCACTGCTTGCCGAAATTCGCTTCGTGCACGGGTGAGTGGCAGCCGACACAAGCGCGACCACGAGACGGGGGCAGGAGCGAGCCGCGGTCGTGACACTGTTTACATCCAACGCGCGCATGGCCATTGGCGAGGCTGAGCCAGCGGTGAGCACCGGGTTGGAAGCGAACGCGGTGCCAGTCGGCTTCCGAATGGCAACCTTCGCACTTGGCGCCGAGCTTGCCCTTGTGCGGATCGTCGTGACAGTTGGTGCAGGCGGCGAAAGCGAGGCCGCGATACTTCGGTGGTTTGCCGTGGCATTCGGAGCATTCGACCTTCGCGTGAGCACCGCGCAACGCAAAACGAGCTTGCGTGTGATTGAAGTCATCGAGCTGGAGGGACGACCAGCTCTGCTCGTCGTGGCAGTTGGTGCAGCGTGAGCCGAAGCGGTTGGCGTGTGGATCGTCGTGGCACGACGCGCAGTTCTGGCTCAGGCCCATGTAGCTGCGGGTCTTGTGGCAATCGGAGCACTCGGCCTTCGCGTGGGCTCCGCGCAGTGGCCAGCCCGTGTCCGCATGATTGAGGGCTTTGGGATCCCAGCGGATGAGTGAAAACCCGCGGCCGTGATGGTCCGAGTGGCACTTGGCGCAGGGTTGTCCCTTGAAACTCCGTCCGTGCAGGCCACGCCCGGCGGCGATGGACGCTCCTATCTTGTCGTGGCAACCCGTGCACTTCTGCGTCGCGATGCCTCGGCCTGCGCTGTGACACTCGCCGCACTTGTCGTCGCCTTCGAGTCGTGCGTGCGCAGCGGCGAGTGGACCAGGCGCCAGAAACTGCGCAGCCGCCTCGGGCCCCGAGCACAAGACGAGCGCCGCGCCGCACACGACCAGTAGAAGTCTAGAAACCACCGCTCGTCGGCTCCGAGAATATCCACCGATAGCCGTAGTACCAGGCAACCCCCACGTGCACGCCGACGAGCAGCACCATCAACAGTGCGAAGAAGCGGTGCAGGCCGCGCCAAGAGCGCATGACGCTGTCCATCGCAACCGCTCGCGGCGTGTTGAACGCGATCGCCGCCGTTTCAGCAACACAGGTGTCCAGCAGAGCGAACTCCGCATCGAGCGTTCGCCTGTAGTTCGCGATGGTGTCGCGCACGAGTTGCCTTCTTCGGATGGCCTCCGCTCGCCACTTCGGCAGCATGCGCAGCACCTTCAGCGGCGTGACCCGTCCAACGATGCCGGGAACCGGCGTCTCTACCAGCTCGTTCATCAGCCACGGCCCCAAGCCCGGCACGATAGCGTCGAAAGTTTCGCAGTGCTGCCGTAGCCGCGCGAAATCGGGCTTGGGGACCAACGAGAAGATGAATCTGCCGATCAGGCCCGTCACCAGCACCACGACCAGGGCCCACATGCTGGCCGTCGTCATCGCGTTGCGCATCTGAAAGGTGGAATGAAACAGTATCAGCAAGCCGCCGATCAGCCCCGTGGCGACGTGCAAGTTCAGCCATGCACTCATGCTGCCGAGCCGAAAGCGCACCAAACGGCGGCGGGCGAGGTAGAGCAGGTTGGTGAGGATCAACGCCGTGCCGACGATGCCGTAGCCATGCCCGATCAGGTGGCCGGGGGCGAGCATCTGGTAGTCTGGATGATCGACCCGCGCCTCGTGCGTCAGCAGGTAGTAGTCCTGACCGCGCAAAAATAGCGCAACGCCCAAACCGACGGTCAACAAGGAGAGACCGATCCAACCGACCATGCTCGCCCGTTGCGGCGAGGGGCTGGCCGTTGCGGAATGGACGTGAACCTGAGGCAGGTGCCGAGACTGAGACACAGTCCACACCTAATGGAAGGCAGGGAGTACTTCCGTGAACGGCGACTCCATTTTCCTCGATGGCACCGGTATTTCACCGGCCCGCTCGGTCGCTTGGACAAAATCGATTGGCCGCCACACGGAAACTGCGACGGGTGGCCATTAAGGGCACAGGTGCTCATGCGTGCTCAGGCTTCGCATGACTTAGCGACAGGTGGGATCCATCAACGTCGCGGGGATCTGTCTGGAATCACTCAGCGTCAGGACGAAGCAGCATGAACGTCGGTCGATCGATCAACATGAGCGTCCTATTGATCGCGGGGCTGGTCGTGGCAGCCGCCTTCGCAGGGGCGTGCGACTTCAGTAGTCTCAGTCAGGACACGATCGCCGAGCACGCAATGGTGAATTCGGGCGAATGCGTGTCTTGTCATCGCCCCGACTTCGAGAAGGCCAAGGACCCGCTGCACGCTGGAATTTTCCCGGAGAGCTGCGGCGACTGCCACTCCAACCAAACGTGGCGTCCGGCGACCTGGCAACACCCGACGCCTCTCGAAGGGGCTCACGCCATGACGCCCTGCGCAAGTTGTCACACGGGTGACCCGCCGGTGTACCAGGGCACGCCGCAAGACTGCGTCGGTTGCCACCAGGCCGACTACGAGGCGAGTCCGTTTCCGGGCCATCAAGAGTACCCGACGACCTGCCAAGATTGCCACACGACGACAGCGTGGAAG
>JBNKHV010000040.1:0-45110 GCA_050290545.1 Polyangiaceae bacterium
GCCTTGACAGCGGTCTACCTCGCATCCGCGGTGTACGGTGGCGTGAACCGATCGCGGTGCAATCGAGCCAAGGAAGAGCTGGCCGCGAGGATCGCTCGCGACTATGAACAGTACAAGGACCGAGTGAAGGAACTCGAGCAGCGAGTCCAGCAAACGCCGGCACTCAACGGGTGCTCCAAGGACCTCGACTGCAAGGGCGAGCGACTTTGTGTAGCGACCCAATGTGTCGACCCGCCGATTCCACCAGCCGACGCTTGCCCGGACGACAAGGCAACTGCGCCGCATTCGGCTCCGTCCGAGCCGCCAGCGTTCGACCCGCCACCGCCTCCTGATTCGCCAGACCCAGCACCGTCCAACCCGCAAGATAATTCCGGGCGCTTCCCGCCGTTGGCTCCTGGCAATCCGTAGCTTGGATGCTCTCGGCAGCCGTGCTCGGCGAGTAGCGGCCCGCTGCTGTGGCGCTTCGGGCGTTTCTTGCCTGGAGCCCCAAGTCAATTGCGTGCGTTCGCACGCTGTGGTATGCGTGCAAACGCACACTTATGGCGAGCAGAATGCAAGCGAAGCAGCTCAGAGATGCCGTTCGGCAGCTGGTGGTTGCGCACGGCGTCTTGAACATCACTCGACGTCCGTGCGGGGCACAGCTCTCCGTGCCCCACGCCTACGCGCTGCTGGAGCTGCTGCGTGCGCCTGAGGGACTGACGACCACGGAGCTCGCGGCGCAGCTGAGTATCGACCGAACGAACGTGTCGCGGCTCGTCGCTCGGATGGAAGACGCGGGGGAGGTGAGGCGGCGCACCGACGCGCAGGACGCTCGAGCAAAGACGGTGATGTTGACGGCGCGAGGGAAGCGCCTGGCGCAGGGGGTGGATGAGAGCAGTGCGGCCCACTTCGCGGAAATGTGTGACGACCTCAGGTTGCCCGTTGGCGTGGTGCTCGAAAGCCTACAGGCGCTTGGCGCTGTCATGACCTCAGCAGGGTCCGGCCGATACGAGGAGGAGACATGAGCAGATACGTTCAGAAGCAGCGAACGAGCGGAGGGGCACGAGCGTGCTTCGCCCTGGCTGCCGCGATGTCGCTAGTAGCCTGCAAGGGGGGCGAGCGGAGTTCCTCCGGGAGCGAAGTCGTGGCGACGGATGCAGAGCGTGCACCTGCGCCGGGTCCTGCGGCGAGCGCCGAAGCAGATACTGCTGCGGGCGAACTTGCCGCGCTGGACGGGCGTCGGCCGGTACCACTACTGCCGATGATGGCCTGGCATCAGAAGCAGAGCATGATGCAGCATCTGGTGGTCATCCAACAGATCGTCGCTGCGGCAGCAAAGGAAGACTGGAAGGGCGTGGCGGATGCGGCCAAGGGGATAGAAGCCTCCGCAAGTGAGCGCCAGACCTGCGAGCACATGGGGGCGGGAGCAGAAGGCTTCACCGAGCTCGCTCTAGACTTTCACGATCGGGCCGCCTCGATCGGCAGCGCCGCCGAAGCGCGGGACGGAGCGGGCGTGTTGGAGGCGACCGCGAACACCCTGCAAGCCTGCACGAGCTGCCACGCCACATACCGGCAGGATGTCGTGGACGAGCAACGTTGGCAGGCGCGAACTGGCGGTCACGCACCGATGCACGGTAGCGATGCGCCTGGTCACGAGTCAGCGCGGGGTAGTCACTAGTTGGGCGGACAACCCATGACATTACAACAGCAGATCGTGATCGTCTCGGGACCTCCGGGCGTCGGCAAGACCACTGTCTCGAATGCGCTACGTAATTTCGTCGCAGGTACCGTGTGCATTCACGGCGATGAGTTGCGCAGCTTCACTCCCGATGACGCTCGCGTCCATCTTGGCGGCGGGTCGACTTTTCGAGCGGGCGCTGCCCTCGCTAGCGCGTATCTCCAAATGGGAGCTGCGCGCGTCATCTTTGACTACTGCTTTCTCAACACCAGACACGTTGAGTACTTCGAACGAGCGCTCACCCATAGTGTCCGTCCCCGACTCTTCACGCTCTGGGCTTCGCTTAAGACGGTCAAGGCGCGAGAGAAGTCGCGCCCGGGAAGACCGCCGCTCGGGGCGGCCGTCGACGAGTCCCATCACGAAATCGCTTCAAATCTCGGCGCGCTAGGTTGCGTACTGGATGCTGAATCCATCGCGCCGCCATCACTAGCCGCCCACATCGATTCGCTCGCCGGCATCGGCAGCTCCCCACGCTGAATTCTGGACAACTCTGCCCGACCACGTCGCTTTCGAACTTGCATCCGGCGGGTGTCGTCCCATTTCGAACGACGTATCCATGAACAGGCGCCTCGACGCCGAGCTTGACTGATATGGCTCCACTCCGCGTTCTCTTCGTTTGCTCACGTAACCAGTGGCGCAGTCCCACGGCTGAGCGCCTCTGGCGCGAAGACCAACGCGTGCTCGTCCGCTCTGCTGGAACCAGCGCTAGCGCCAAGCGCAGCGTTCGTGCTGCCGACATCGCCTGGGCCGACCTCGTTCTCGTGATGGAGGATACACATGCCCGTCAGCTCCGCCGAACCTTCCGCCAGCTGAACCCGACAGTCATCGTCCTCGACATTCCTGACGAGTACGGATTCATGGACCCTCAGCTCGTTACTCTGCTACAAGCCACAGTCGAACCCATCCTCGAAGAGGCCATGCACAACTGACGCCAGGCCGCCGAACAATCGCCGCCGTTTTTTCATGATAGTCTCGCTGCCTGAGCTGCTTCCCCCGCCCGCTGCGGGTGAATGGCAAGTCGTTGGGCAGACTGCCTTGCGCGCAACAAGGCTACCCGGGCCAGCGATGCTCAGTAGCGCCCGAACAGCAACCCAACTTCCAGGCGTCCCTCTGGCTCGCTGAGACCGGCGACGACGCGTAGCTGCAGCCATTGCGCAGCAGCCTCGACCGCGCTGGCAATCGAACCCAACTTGAACCAATTGATGTCTCACTTCGGCGAAATCCAGGAGCATCCTGTCCCAACGCCGAAGGTGACTGCACCTTCGCTCCACTTCGCTCTCTTACACCGGCAGTCTCGAGTGGCTAGCGCTAGCGACGCTCCTCGCAGCGGTCAGACGGCGACTGGGCTGCCCAACAGGGTGTTGAACACGTCGTGACCGGGCGACGGACCCCAAACAGCATCCAACCGAGTGGCGTAAGCACCAAGACGTAGCCCATTCGAGATACCATCGACTCATACGCGTCAGATGTCGAACGGCAGGACGTTGACCTGTAGCAGCACCACCCGCTCCTCTGGGTGCGACGCGGCGATGAGAGCGCGCGCCTTCAGAAGGTACTCCCGCTGCAGTCGCTTCAACTGTTGGTAACCTTCGTTGGAAACGGTGCAGATGTTGTACGCGCAGAGTCCGTCTGCAGCGCCGGGACCGCGCTCGGCAGCTACGCTGGCCCAAAAGGCGCGCTGTCGCTGAACGGCTCGTCGATCGTGCCGCATGTCCAGAGCCGGCAACGCCTGCGGACGGTTGTGGGTCTTCCCGCGCGTCACCTGACCTGCGGCCACGAGCGTCCGCAGGGTCGCTTCTTCCTCCGCTACGGTGATACCAGCTCGTTCCGCAATCCACCCGCGCTCATGTGCAGCGAGCATCTGATAGTCCAACGTTTCGAGAAATCGTAGAACCAACTGCGACCACGGACGTTCTGTCGCCACCATGCGCGCCGCCTCCAAACGACCTACCTCAGAACGCAGACTGGGCAATGCACCGGCGTCAGTAAACACTCCGATGAAGTCCGGGAGCCGTTGCGTCACGTAGTGCACCAACGCCAGAAGCTGCGGCGTCTTTGGCTGCGCCGTGCCCGCAAGCCAACGCGCGCCAGGCACGTCCACACCCGTCCGCGCCGCCAACTCGAGCAATCGTCCCGTTGTTGGACTGCGCTTGCGGCGCTCCCAGCTGTGCAGGACGTTGCTGCTGAACCCCAGTCGTCGACTTAGTGCGACCTGGGAGCGACCTCCGCGCAGCGCCCTGATGAACTCCGCTGCAATGATGGCAAATTCGAGGCTCACCTATGCAATTTCGCACGTCGTTGGGCGATTGTGACGCACGATATGTGCAATACCGACCTGGACAAGTCGAGAACGACTCGTCACAACGCTCCAATGCATGCGCCATCACGATGGTTGTGTCTCACCGCTCTTGCGCTGGGCTGCAGCGGACATCAGACCTTCGACGACGGAAGCGACGAGGTCACGCGCCGGCAGAACGACGGTACAGATGCTGAACAATCCGGCACTGAACCTGCCAGCTCTGTCTGCGCATTACCCCCCGAGCAGCTGGACGGCGGAATCGATCGACCCGGCTCCCCTCCGTATGCGGAGTGCACCGGTTGCCACCCGACCCTCTTCTTCCTCGGAGAGCAAGAGGGTGACCTGCCGGAATGCGAAGTGCCGACCGAAACGCCCAGCGAAGATGATTTTCCGGGTCGGAATGCTGACGACCTTCCCTGCGGCCCTTGCGACGATGGTGGCTACCGCTGTGAGCTTGCCGTTAGACCACTTTGTGACTTCGATGGTGATGGCCCCGAGCCTGAGGAGCAGAACCCCGAATACGTCGACAATTGGCTCTGTGAATGTGCGAACGGGGCATGGGACTGCCGCATCTGGGCCGCGTCCGGCGCCTCTTGCACGTCACCGGAATAGTACGCTGCGGGGACTGCTCGGCTGAGGCGTACAGCCCGCGGCTTCGTGGGAACGGTCGACGACCACCGCGTTCGACGCTAGCTCGTCGCCTCCCAGAGTGCAGACCGTAGGAACTCTCCCGTGGTGGCGTCGACCGTGAAGATATTGCCTCTCCTGCTTCCCGGGCCAACTTCCGTCACCGTGAAGATGTTCCACACCGGAACCTGGAAACCTGAGTGGTAGATCAGCTCCGCGTACGGACCGTCGACCGCGGTCAAGTCACCGTTCTGTCCCGCAACGCACAAGGCTGCAGCCTTGCTCACCACAATCGCCCCCGTACACGGCGTGCCTGCCAGCTCGCACCCTCGCTCGGCTGCCGCAACCGTTGATGCCTCGCACGCGACTTCCATCTCCGACGGCGTCTCTCCTGGTTCTGGGGCTCGGGCCGCGCATGGGGCGAAGATCTGATCTCCGCGCAGATCTGACTCGGCCACTACTGGGTGTTCTGAAATGCAGTCTAGCGCTTGCCCCGTCGTCGCGGAAGCGGATGCGCTTGCGCTGTTCTCCGCTTCCCCGCTGCACGAGAAGCACAGCGCTAATTCGATCGTCCACGCCTGCCACGGATGCCTTGCCATCGCTGCCTCCTTCTCTCGTAGGGTTGTGGCCTGTACTGCCGCGGGTTGTTGGCAAGTCGTTACGGGGGCCTGGTGACCAGCTGTGCTGAATTCACCACAATCCAGGCACCAGGCGAAACCTGGTTCGGGCGGTGTAGTCCTCGTAGCCGTGCAACTTCTCTCGAAGTGCTCGGTCTTCGAGCGCCGTCCGCAGGATCAGCGCGACACACAGAGCGGCCGTGAGCAAGCCACTCCACGGTGCTCCGAGCAGAACGGGGGTCGCGACGAATACGAGAAGCGCCCCCGAGTACCCTGGGTGGCGCACGATCCGATACGGCCCCGAATCCACGACGACGTGACCTCGTTCGGCCTGGATTCGAACTGTACCTGAGAAGAACCGATTCTCGACCAGCGCCCAGCTACCGAACGCGTAGCCAACGACAAACGCCACCAATGCCACCACGTCGATGACGAGCGGCTTTGGGTACTCGCCGATGAACTTGATTTCAAGCGCCGCACACACAGGCACCAACGCGGGCCCGAAAGCAACGATCGGTGACAGGACCTTGTCGAAAGGCTCTGTGTCCTCGTGCTCGAGGAGCTTCGCTCGTTCATCGAGCAGGTCGGGATGCTTTCGGCTCGCCAAGAACCGACTGATGAAGAAACCGCAGATCGTGAGTGCGGCGAACGTCCATGCTTGCCACCACCTCCATCGCCCCGTGATCAACAAGGGCGAAACGGGCATCGCTACGATCAGGATGAAGATCCCGACGAGTGTTCGCAGTCCCAACCACTTGTGCTCTGCCACGCCTGCGCTCCCTCTCGGCGCCGGAGCATGTCACCGCTGGGCGACCTGAGCAAGAGCAAGTCTTGTCGCCGCGGATTCGACGAACACTCCTACCTGCTACTGCTCGAACTCGCTTGCCATGTTCTGCGTGCTCGTGAGCCGGTCCACGGCTCGCCAACGTCAAGCACGCCGTCTGTCAGGGTGCCGTGTAGGAGTAAACACGGAGCCAATCGACCTCGGCGAACGTCGGCGCGGTCGTGTCGTCGATGGGTCCGGCCCAGCCTGCGGAATCGGAAGCCCAGATGGTGAGCAGGATGTTCTGAGGCAACACCAGCCGCGATATTTCCTCGGTGGGTTCGTGAACCACGACACCGTCGACGAGGAAGCGAACGGCGTCTGGGAGCCACTCGATTGTGTAGGTGTGGAAATCGGCGGTCGGGTCGAAGCCCAAGTCGAGCTTCTGCGGGAATTGCAGATGGCCAGACACGGGATCGGCAGGGGGAATGTTGATCATGTGGTTGAACTGAACCTCCCCCGTCGTGTTCCCAAGACACTCGATGTCGAGTTCGTTCCAGTCGTCCGGAGGCCAAGGCGTATAAATCAGCACCAGCGAGGAAACGACGCCGGAGCCTTTGGCGAAACGCATGGATGCCTCCACCTTGCCGTAGGTGATTGCTTCGATGGAGCGATACTCGACGCCATCGTAGGGCTTGTCCTCGTTGCCGCTCGGCGTCAGAGAAATCTGAAGTCGGCCATCGACGACGGCAACGTTGTCGCGAGTGAACTGTGCCAGATTACCGTCCCAGGAATGCGTCTGCGCGGCCCACCGGGTCGAGTCGAGCGTGTCGAACGGGTCTTCCCACAGCAGCTGAAATCCGTCGACAGACGCCGGAGTCGGCTCGATCGTGCCGTCGACCGCGGGAGGTCCGGAGGACGACGGCGGCACTGCCGGGTCAACCGTCGCTGCAGGCGGAGGACTGGTGGGCATGGGGGCAGCGACGCCTGGCGCGTCTGCAGATCGCTCAGACGATCCGTCTGCGCACGCCAGACAGGAAATGATCGCCGCGGCCGAAGCGAGGGACTGGATGTTCACGGGCTCTCCATCGAATCGCGTAGGCACAGCACCTAAGCGGAACAGCGGAGATTCTCTGGGCGAATGACCGCCACGTGTTCGCAGATTGTGCGTTTGTGTCGTCGCGATCGGCGTGTGCTATGTTGCTCCGCGATGCATGCGCCGCTTCAGCCGTTTCCGATGGAGCACCGACGCCGAGCTCAGGCGTGGCGCTACCAACCGCAGTTTCGACGGCCACGTCACTTTCACGACCAGTCGGAGCTGAACCTGGTGACTCGCGGCGTGGGACGCTTTGTCGTCGGCAACAGGGAGATCGCGCTCCGAGCAGGACAGGTCATCGGCTTCTTCCCGGGATGCGAACACGAGCTGGTCGAGGCGAGCGAGGATCTGGAGCTGTTCGCGATCGGGTTCGAACCCGAGCTGCTGCAGGCATACCACCGCGAGTGCGGGGAGGTGCTTTCCTTCGGCGGTGGACCAAACACGGTTGCGCAAGGGGACCTCAGCAAGATCCGTGAGTTGTGCTTGAGTGTGGACGAGTCGCGAGATCGACTCGCGCTTGAATCACAGCTCCTTTCGGCGGCGGCCAGTGTTGCCCGCGCACCCCGGAACATGCCCCTGGGATGGCGCGCGGCGGTCGCGATCGCAACCGAACCGGAACGGACTCGAGAACAGCTCACCCGAATGCTTCGGAGCAATCGTGGAGACGTGAGTCGCGCGCTTCATCGCGACGTCGGCACGACGCTGCCAGCGCTCAAGAATCGAGTCCGCGTCTTGGACTTCGTTCGCCGATTGGATGCGGGCCTCTCGATGACGACTGCGGCCCGGCTCGCTGGTTTCGGAAGCTATTCGCAGTGCCACCGCGCTTTCGTCCAGCTTTTTGGCCTTTCCCCGCGCGAATTCATGCGCTCAGCGATCCGGAACGAATTCGCGCAGCGCTTCGAGCCATTCGAAGTTCACATCCCGAGTGCGCCTCGGAACCCCAGCTTCGCTGGGGCGCCACCCCAAAAATGAGCGACTCGCATGCGCGCTCGCTCGTTTGGGGCGGCGCTTGCCGCCGCTCGCCACTCGTTCACCCGAGACCGTGCAGATGACTCTGCTCGGCCCGCGTCAGGCTGTTTCGACAGGTGTGTGGCAGACGACTTCGATGTTGTAGCCGTCAGGATCGATGACGAAGGCCCCATAGTAGTTGGGGTGGTAGTGAGGGCGGAGCCCGGGGGCGCCGTGGTCCGTCGCTCCTGCTTCCATGGCTGCCTTGTGGAACGCGTCGACGGAAGCTCGATCAGGCGCTGTGAAGGCCAGGTGAGTCGGGGTGATGGACTTGCTCGGCTTCAGCCACAAGTACGGCTTGCCATTGGGACCAAAGCCGCCCGCCTTGCCCTCCAGTCCAGGGAACTGCTCTGGCGTCATCTCCATGACCACCGCGTAGCCGAGGGGGCCCAGTGCGGTGAGGTAGAACGCCTTGGAACGCTCGTAGTCGCTGACGAGCAGTGTGTAGTGATCAATCATCCTCTTCTCCCGTTGTTAGATGCCCAGGTCGCCTGCGAGGCTTCCACGATGGGAGCCAGTTGGCAAGGGCGTATGGGGGCTGCTATTCGCGGTTCGAAGCGAAGACGAAGGCCTCCGCCTCGTCCGTGGTCGAGAGCAACTGCCCTCCACGGTCGCCGACGAAGCGCCGCATTTGGAGTGCTCCTGCGACGCTGCGAAATAGCATTGCCACCTTGGGGAACAGAGCAAACGTGGTCTGGCTGACTCCACGGGTGGCGGCCTCGTAGGCCTCGTCTTGTCGCGGGCGCGCATCCCGCATGTCGATGACGATGCCCCGTACGCCTTGGTTGTCCGTCATGAGCGATTGGAGCTTTGCGCACTCTCGTTCGTACTCAGTCAGCGGCCCCAAGGGGTGAGACGTACGCTTCAAGACCAAGACGTTGGCGCGCACTCGATACGTCATGATGAACAGCTGCGACTGCCAGAGCACGATGCCCGCTTTGGCCTGCTCGTCGTCCTGTAGGTGCTGATTCATCCGACGTGTTGCCTGCGCTGTGCGCTCGCCGAATGTCGAACCTAGCTGACTTGGTGACGCGGGGAAATCGTTCAGGCGTGTTTGCGCTCGCACGCCGGCCTCTGCGTTCCAATTCGACTTGTGGGCGCATAGAGGGGGATGTGCTACCCGTCATTCGCGCTGGTGCCATCGGGACCAAGCCGCTGTCGAGCTGGGTGTGCATGTTCGACGAGTGGCATCATGCTTCAAGGCGCGAGCCGGATCATTGCGCCGATAGCGGCGGTAGTATACTCGATCACTGGATCACATCCGACACCTGGTGGCGCGTCATCGCAGCCAGACTGACTGGTCGTGGACGCACCCCACCGGAATAAATCCGAGCCGTTGAATACCTCGACCACCCAGACGGTGTTGGTCCCCTGCGGGGCGGGGGAGCCGTAGGGGACGAGCGTCCATTGGCTGGTTTCTGGGTCCAGCTTCAGACCTTCGTCTGAGCCAATCGTCAGTAGCGAACCGTCCAACGCGAACTCCCAGCGATTCCAGAAGCGCTCCTCGGTGGCCTCGACTCGTTGCCAGGTGTCGCTGGGTAGGTGGTAGATCCCGCCCGCGCCGGTCTCCGCGTCGATCAAGTACACGCGCTCCAGCGCGGCTGGTGCCGCCAACCCTGGCACGCCGACGAAACCAGCTTCGGCGTTTGGTGAAAGCGGGAACTCAGGGGAGCTCATCGCAGACCAGCTATCCGAGACGGGATCATAGATCGCTCCGTCGTTCAACGCGGAAGCCGCAATGACGTCGTTGCCGTCGGTCTCTGCGAACCCCCCGAAGACGACGAAGCGATTGCCGGATGCTGTCACGGTTGGCTGGGCTCGGGGAGATGGCGCGCCGTCGAGTGCGACCTCGGACCAGAGCCCCGTCTCCCTGTCCATCACTTGGCCATTCCCCATGGGGATCGTCAATGGGTCACCCTGGTCGTCTGTTGCGCGCTCCACGCCGCCCCAATGCAGCGTGTAGTGTTCCGCCCTGAGCTCGCCCGCGATTCGGCGAACGACGCCTTCCGAGAGCTGCCATTGCGGCAGTTGTGGGAATAGCACGCCATAGTCGCCCGGGCGCCATGTGCCATCGAGCGGGTCGAGCACCGCTGTCTTTTCGCTGACGTCGTCGTAAAGTGTGAATCTGCCAGCGTCAGCGACGACGCGATCTATGCGTCGCGTGGGCACTTCCGCGGACAGCGCTTCCAGGGTCCAGTCGACGTCGACCGAACGCCACCCGTTTGCACATGGCTCAAACGCGAACAGTCGGAACTGCGCGTCGAGGACGAATAGTTCGCCCTCCAGCCAGAGCCCGGCTGCGGTCTCAGGGCCAGCCCAATTGCTGCCCGCGCCAACTTCGTATTCGGTGTCCATCTCGGTCCATGTGTCGGACAGCGAGCAATCCGTCGGTGGCAGGGTCGTTGACGGCGCTACTCCCGAATCTGGCTCGGGTGTTTCCGCCGGGGCATTGGGTGCAGAGCCGTCATTCGGTGAGGCCGCGTCATCTGGCGCGGGCGCGTCATTCGGTGAGGCCGCGTCATTCGGCACGTCCCCCGGCGCAGCGTCATCGCTCACTCCATCGGAAGCATCGCCGTCGACGTCGAGGAGACCCGCATCTCCTAGTTCGCACGTGACCTTGGTCTCGTCGTCAGCTTGCTCGCATGTCAGGTTGCCTTCACAGCGGGGCCCACAGAGACCACACTGACAGAACTGACCACTCGGGCAGTCGTCGTCCAGCTCGCACACGAGCTGCCAGTTCGTATTGCCCGTGCCCGATTGGTTCTTGCCGATGCCACAGGCAAGGGTGATCGCGCCGAGCAGCGCACACCAGCACGCCAAACGAACGACCTTCGATAGTGAGATCCATTCAATCATCGTCAGGTTCCGTCAAGTATTGACCAAAGTAGAAGCAGACGTTGGTGACGTCATCCGTAGAAATGGGGTGAGCCGAGTTGTGCGTGCGCACTTGCTCCCAGAGTTCGTTTGCTTGCCGCCTCACGTCGGCAAGCAGTCTTAGAACTTGCTCCCGATGGGGGTTGTCCACGGCAAGCTCGAAGCGCAGCGTCGTTCCACCAATGACGTCGTTCGTCGTCGCACTGGTCCTTCCTCGACGCAGTTTTGCGGCTATCGCAGCGGCCACTGCCTGATAGTGATCGAATACGGCGGCTTCCCAGCCTTGCTCCGCATCTACGGGAACGAGCAGTTCGCGCGCCGAGAGTCCACGAAGTGCGGCCGGGTCCTCCGCTTCCACACGCCCTTCTGAGTGCAATTGCTCGACTGCACGTTGAACAGCGCCTCGCTCGATGTTCAAACGGTTCGCCAATTCGTCGACGTCCGCTGCAGCGTGGTGGAATAGCGTCGCCCAGATCATGGACACCAACGAGTCCTGGTTGTCCTCGTCGGCGAAGTGCTTCCGGTCCTCCGCGCTGGTCGGGCGATAGACGCAACGGCGGCCCTGTCCAGCGCTGTAGACCAAGCCGCTGTTCGTCAGATCGCGTAGGACGGCCCCGACGTCATTTTCGTCGTCTTGTCGAAACAGTTCGACGATCTCCTGACGACTGATGCCGGGCGCTTTGGTGATACAATCCAGAAGCGCCTCCCACAAGCTCCGGTCCCGCGCAGAAGCGCTCTCCGTCAATCGTTGCACCTTCTTTTGGTAGCCTCGGATCATCAGCCCGAACATGTCGGCCACGACGCGCTTTCCGAGGCCTTGGGCCTCCAGCTCACGGGATAGCTCGAGGAATACTTGGTCAGCGACGTGGGCGAGTGGAGCTCTGATCCCCGCCGCGGTGGATAGTTCAGCGATGAGTACGGTCGTCTGGCGTACGATGGCGTCGATCAACAGTCTGGCGTGCATCGATACGATCAGGCTAGCTCAGCCGGCGCTGCGACGACAGGCGTCCTTTTGGACGGGGGGAACGCGCCACGATGGGTTCGGCACTTGCGTGCGGCTTCGTTTTCCCGTGCGAAAGGGTGGCTGTCGACCTTGCACGGACAGAAAACGGTGGTATCAGCCAGGATTGGCTCCGCTCCGGAGCAAAACGTTCTCCCAAGCCGGCTACACCGAGGCAGGCATCGCTCAGCTGCCGTGTGTCGGGCAGCGGCGTGCCAGGTGTCGTGCTCCGCCTGTCCCGTGCAGGCATGGCGTCATCGCTGGCAGCACCTCGTGCTGGTTCAGGAATAGTCCCCGGCGATCTGCCGTTGCTCTGATTGCGAAATGGAATTTCTTGCATCTGCCCCCGTGAAGTGTTCTGCCGGGCCGTCGCTGGCGCCCAAGGAGGCTTCGTTCCCCTCGCCGCTATCTCGGGATGAGGAGGCGTTTTGGACCCGACGCTATCGCGACGGCAGAGCGCGGCTCGTCAGCTGTGCGCTGGAGAGTCCGCTGCTCGAGTCCTGCGTGCTGCGGGTGCTGGGCGACGAGTTGTCGTCTGATGTGGCTGGCGACGAGGTCGTCGCGGAGTCTGGAAGCAACGAGGTGCTCTTCGGTTCGCAAGACGCGAACGTCGTCCGCTCGGTGCGCGCCCGCGTGCAGCGCTTCGCTGAAGAGCGACGGGAACTCTACCGGCTGCGGAAGGGCGCGCCCGACACCTCGGAGAGCGACGCGCTTCTGGCGGCGCTGTCACGGCGCTTGCGCCGCGAGATCGAGCGGCTCGAGCCCAGCGAGGCGTTCGTGGAGCTCGTCCTGCAGCAACAGGCACGGATCGCGAGTCACGGTTCCAGGTTACGTCGGCAGGGGCGAGGGGGCGCGCGGCAGCGCCGCGGCACGGCGCTCTACGAGTACCTCTTCCGATGTGATCTGCAGGCGATCGATGAGTGCCAGCGACGGGCGGTCTCGGCTCGCTTGCAGGCGAGCCAGGCCCAGGCCAAAATGCTGCACCACAACCAAGGGCTCGTGCGTTGGGTTGCGAAGCGCATGAGAGGCAGCGACGTACCGCTCGAAGATCTGCTGCAGGAGGGCAACTTGGGTCTGCTGTCCGCGTTGGAGAAGTTCGACCCCGAACGCGGCTTGAAGTTTTCGACCTACGCGATGTGGTGGATCCGTCAGGCGATACAGCGGGCGATTTGGAACAAGGGCGCGGTGGTACGAGTTCCGGTTCATCGCCAGGAGCTGCAGCGCGTCGTCGAGCGCCAGAAACGCCAGCTGCACGAACGCCTACGTAGGGAACCTTCGTTGGAGGAACTCGCCGGGTTCACCGGGATCCCGCTGCGACGTCTGGCGGCGGCACATGCCGAGCGCCACTTCACTCAGAGCATCGACGCACCGATCGGCACTGGCGATGAGCGCACGCTGGCGGGCATGCTGCCGGCAAGTGAGGCGTCGCTGCCCACCGAGTGCGCGTTGGAAAGCGAGCGCCGTCGGGCACTGGAAGGGCTGATGGAGTCGCTCACCCTGCGGGAGCGGCTCGTCATTCGCCAGCGTTTTGGCGTGGGCAGTCGGCACGCACGTACCTTCGACGAAATCGCAGGCTCGCTCGGTGTCTCTCGCGAGCGAACACGACAGATCGAAAAGCGCGCCATGGAGAAGCTCGTTCGCGCCGCCCACAAACGCGGCCTGCAGCTCGACGACTTTTAGCCGGGCCTTCCCAGGCGATGTCGCAACCTCGAGGCAGTGTCGCGGCGGCAACCTCCTGCACCGCCTTGATGGCGTCCCCACTGGTGCAGCCTTTGGCCGGGGCACCCCGTCTCACTTGCGCGCTGGCGAGAGAAGGCACGGCCTGCTAACAGCGGGCAGTGGCCTCTCCCCGATCGGAGTCTCGCTCCATCTTTTCACAGCGCACGGCCTTCGAACGCGCACCCAATGCTTTGGCTCAGCTCCTGGCGGAAAAGCAGAAGCGTGGTGAGCGCATCGTGGACCTCACCGTTTCGAACCCGACGCACGCGGGGCTGCCCACTGACGAGGCTGCGTTGGCGCGAGCGCTGGCCATGGCACCGGCAGATTACGAAGCCGACCCTCTAGGCACACCAACGGCGCGCCAGACCGTTGCGCAGTATTGGGCAGAGCGTGGTGTCGCCATTGGGGTCGAGCGACTCGCGCTGACGGCGAGCACCAGCGAAGCCTACGCCGCGCTGTTCAAGTTGTTCTGTAACCCAGGTGACGAAGTGCTCGTCGCGCGGCCCAGCTACCCGTTGCTCGACGAACTCGCTCGCTACGAAGCCGTGCGCCTGGTGGACTACGCGCTGGCATACGACGGCGCTTGGCACGTCGACTTCTCGTCCGTCGAGCGCGGCTTGAGTGAACGCACGCGGGCCATCATCGTCGTTTCGCCCAACAACCCCACCGGCAACGTGCTCAGCGCGGAGGAACATGCGAAGTTGTCCGGCTACGGCCTGCCGATCATTTGTGACGAGGTATTCGGGCTCTACCCTTGGAGCGCCCAAGACACGCTCCCGACTGCTCTACAGACGGCTGCATCAGGGTTGACGGTCGTGCTCGATGGCTTGAGCAAGGCGGCGGCATTGCCTCAGCTCAAAGTGGCGTGGATGAGCTTCGCGGGGGAGCGGGCGCTGATCGACGAGGCACTCTCGCGGCTCGAGTTCGTCTTGGACGCTCAGCTGTCCGTCAACGGTCCGGCACAGGCTGGATTGAGGGAGTTGCTCACCTTGGGCGCGAGCCGTCGGAATCGTGTCCTCGAGCGGCTACGGACGAACCTCGCGCTGCTCGACGCGCGTTTGGTCGGCAGCGCCGTGAATCGACAGTACGCGACGGGCGGTTGGTACGCCGTGCTGCGTTTGCCGTCGGTGCACGGCGAGCTCGAGTGGGTGCAAGGGTTTTTGGAGCGCGTCTCGGTATGGGTTCAGCCAGGTTGGTTCTACGACTTGCCGGGGGATGCGCACTGCATCGTCAGCCTGCTGACACCGGAAGCGGAGTTTGCCGAAGGAGTGGAGCGGTTGCTCGCTGACGTCGCTGGGCGCGTTTGAGCGAAGTGGGTGAGCGCGTTGTCGGGTGCCCCGTTCAGGACCCGAAAAGCCGCCCGGCTACAGACAATTCGGCGTGTTGCAGTCTGGCGGGGGCTGGTCCGGAGGGGTGGGGTCGGGGATCGGGTCGGGTTCTGGATCCGGCGGCTGTCCGCAGGCGATGAATGGGTCCCCTAGGGCGTCTTCGTTGTACAGATCACTGAAGCCCACGCACACGAATGGAAGCTCACACGGGTCGACGACCAAGCACTCGCAGGTGCGGGTGAACCAGTCGCAATCTTCCAGGAACGGCACGCAGCGATGAGAGACGGTGATGCCTTCCAACGTCGTGCCCTCGCGAACTGTGTAACACATCGTGTCCTGCGGGCAGGAGACGTCGGCGCACGCGTCAGGCTCCTTGGGGGCCGCATCGTCCAATGCTGCGACGGCGTCTGGGTCTTCGTAGTTCGTGCCCGTGCCCACGGGATCGGTTGGACTGGAGCCCGGACGGGGGCCGCTCGGAGCAGAGCCGTCGGGTGCGTCCGCGTCGGTTGCCGCCGTGTCTGTCTCGCTGGCGTTGTCCGTCTCTTCCACCTGAGCATCGCCGGCATCGCCCGACGCGGGCGGCTCTTCCGTGACTCCTGTTTCACCAGAGTCCGTCGGCGAGTCCGTCGCTTCCGCGGAGTCGGTCGCTTCCGGCGTCGAGTCTGATGAAACACCGCTTTCGGTAGCCGCCTCCGTATTTCCGTCGGACGCAGATGAACCATCTTCCTCGACATCCGAGGCATCAACGTCGGTGGACTGCGGCTCGTTCGTTGCATCCACCGGGTCATCGGAGCTGTCCGAATCGTTGCAGCTCCCAAGAATCAAGCAAGCAGCGATCAGTCCTGTGGTCATCGGATTCGGCGAAGTCATTGGCTCTCCTTGTGGGAACACACCGTAGCACGGGGTTCGCTCTGTGATAGCGAAGTCCTGGAGAAGACGACTATTCCTGTCACAACGTAGCTCTCTGAACTCGTTGTGTTGCTTGACTTGTCAATGTCTGATCTCGTACTTTCCGCGCGGGCCAGCGATGGTCTCCCACATTGAGGAGGGTGAGAATGGTGAACATGAGAATCGCTGCGCGCAATGCCATCTTGGGAGTGATCGGCTTTGCTTCGTTCGCGGCAAATGCACAGACTGCCGGAGTAACAGAGTTCCCGGCTGACATTCGCTGGACGGGCAGAATCCAGGCGCTGGCCATGGACGCAAGTGCGCCGGAGGCCTTGATCGCAGCCACGGACAACGGTGGGATCTTCAAGCGGACACTCTCTGGGTGGCAGCATGCTGACACACTGCCGGCGTCCGAGATGGGTGATGTCCAGCTGTGCGAAGCGATCGCCATCGCGAGTAGCTTGATTGATAGTGGGATCGGCGAAGCTAATACGGGCGGAATCTGGCGTAGCGGCGATGCCGGACTGACGTGGGACCGACCGACTCTCCATCGGCCTTCACCTGGTGTCGTCTACAGTGGCTTGGGGGTTGCGTTCGCTCCCGACGATGACTGCAACACCGTTTATGTCGGCACGGAGTCGGGCATTGCCGTCAGTAGGGACGGCGGAGTGGAGTTCGATCACTATGACATCGACGGAATGACTGTCACTGTTCTGTCGGTGGTTGCCAGCCCGGGCGGGCGCGTGGACATCCATGCGCAAGACGGCCATCACCGGTCGGACGATTGGGGACAGACCTGGACGACCGCGATCGCGGTCACGGATCCGACGACAGGGCCTGGGCTTCCGGCGCCTCCCGGCGGGGTTCAGGACCACGGTCCGGCAACGCTCGCTCTCGGTCCGTACAACGACGAGGACGATTTGGTGATGTACGGGGCGTCGGTGGCACAAGACCTCGACAACTCGGGCGGAGTCCATCACCAGTTGTTCGAGACGCTCGATGGCGGCCAGAACTGGCAGCGGATCGAGGTGCCCAACAAGACGACGAACCGGGTGCCTGCCGTATTCGCCGTCCCGACCCGCTTCGACCAGCCCGACGACGGCCAACAGTACGACTTGTACTGGAGTGATGGCTTCAAGATATACCGGCGCACCTGCGATGCTGCGGTTACTTCAGGTTCTCCTTGCGCGGGAGGGCCCGACCAATGGGAGCTCATCGACATCTTCTCTCGGACGTGGGTCGATGACGGCGGCACATACAAGAACGTCAGCTGTCAGGCCGGCATTGGAAAGTGTTCTCATGCCGACGGCTCGGACATCTTGTTCGATGGTGAAGGTTGTCCCCTGTTCATCGCGTCGGATGGCGGCATCATGGAGCGGGACTTCATCGTGCCACCAGAGGGCGACGACCCTTGGGATGACCAGCCTGGTGACGTCTCACTGGGCTGCGGACGTACTGGTTTGTGGCGTATCGAAGAAGGTCCTGCTGCGGGCCTCAACGCGCTGGAACTGTACGGGACCGCTGGACAGGTGCATCCCGCTGCAGGGGGTGGAGCAGCCGCCGACACGTTCCTCTACTTCGGCACGCAGGACAACGACCTTTGGGCTTCGACAGACAACGGAGCCAGCTGGGGCGGAAGTATCATCGCGGAAGGTGCGGGCTTGGATGTCGAACGGTCGTCGACCGTCACTGACCCCGAGTCGATTCTCGTGACGGCTTTCAAGTGTGGCAATTGCGCCAATCGCTCCTCGAGCGGAAGCTTTTCCGGCGATTCTCCGTGGCTGGGTCCGGAGCCCGAGACGGTGGCGAACTTGCCAACCTGTACGGACAACGTCAGTCGTGACGGGAGCGAGAGCCCGGACGGGTTCTGTGACCCCCTGGCTGCTCCAATCATCTTGGCTCCCCACGTGGTCGATACCGGTATCCGCGTGCAGTGGGACGGAGCCGCCCAAATCGTAACTTACCCCGATGCGGAGCCCGGGGATTTGGATGCTGGGGTCCCGGTAGGTGACGCTGACGTGGGCGACCCGGTGCTTCAGGTCGCACGACCATTCCAGTTGCACGTGACGCTCAACGATGGTTCGAGTTTCGATCCCATTGCGGATGCGGTCATTCCGCCGCCAGGTTGGAATCTCACCAGCTACGACGACCCCACGGTTCACTCGATGAGGCCGAACCACCGTGGCTTCGTGTCGCGGAACGCTGCTGGTGACATCGTTCTCCTGCAGCCCGTATGGATCAACTGCCAAGACGAAACTGATGGCTCGGGTGGCGGCTCCGACGGGGTATGCGATTCTCTAGATTCCGGCGGCGGCTTCATTCAGGTGCGTAGAAACTCCGTCATCGAGTTCACACTCGACGACTTGACCGGTACGCCGACCTCCCCATCCTGGCAATTGGTGGAGCCGACGCGTCAGGACGCAATGGGAAATGAGCTTGCGGTCTTTCCGACCGCGTACTTCATCGTCTTTGGTGGTGGTCTCGACTTTGGGGTCAGCCCAAGCGATTCGTCACGACTACTCATCTCCGAGTGGTTTGACCAGACCATGCGCCGCACCGACGCCACTGGGACATGGACGGCGCCCGACGACCCATCGATGGTGCAGCTGACTAATCTGCTGACCGCTCGAGGAACGCGACAATACCTGTTCCAGGACATGTCCGGTTCGACGTACAGCCAGGTGCGCAGCGTTCGCTTCGACCCCGCGAATGCAGACCGCATCCTGGTCGGCACGGAGAACTCGGGCATCATCAGTTCGCTAGACGGCGGGGACAGCTGGGCACGCTTGTGCAAAAGTGGATTGGTGCCCCGTGTCACTGACTTCTTCTTTGATGAAGTCAATGATCAGGTGTGGGCGTCCTCATATGGTCGGGGTCTATGGCAGGTGGATCCGGAGGAGCAACAGCGTCCCGAGTTCACCAGCGTTCCGACAGACGAGCTGGTGTTCGACTGCGGTCCGGTGGACCTCGGGGCTCGTCCCGAGGTGGTCGATTCTTGCGAGAACGTGGACATCGACGTCACACTCGGAGTGGAGTCACCCAACGGTTCGCTGGCCGCCGACTGCGCACAGGACCCCCGACCTTGCGGCTACTTTCAGCGTGGCGAGACGACACTGACTTGGACGGCGGAGGATGTATACGGCGACGTCACCGTGGCCACTACGGTCGTCGAAGTGCAAGACACGACTCCGCCCGTGTTCGAAGGTGTCGAAGACGTGACGATCGGCGTGTGTGACCTCGAAGGCGAGACCGTGATTCTGGTTCCCCCGAAGGCGACGGATGCGTGCGACGTCGAAGTCACCTATTCTGCCGTCGTGACCGCGAGTGATACCACCACGGTTCCCCTGTCTGTTGGGGCGGACTATTCGGTGTATTTGCCGCCCGGCAACCACGTGGTGCAATGGACAGCTTCCGACGGGGTGAATACTTCTGATCCGGTCAATCAGAACCTGACTGTCGTGCCTGCCGTCTACGCAAACGAACGGCTGGCGGTGGGTGACCGCACGTCGATCAAGGATGCGTCTGGCGCCGGAGCGGCGATCGCCAATGGCGGAACGAATGGTACCCTGATCGGCGGGACTGGCACGCTCACGGGAAGTGTGATTAGCGTGGCAAACGTCGACATCTACGGTGGAGCGGTTGACGGCTCAGCTACGTCCGCAGGTTCGGTAAGTGTGTACAATGGAGGGAGCGTATCCAACTGGCCTCCGAATCAGTTCGCGACTGTGAACTTGCCGGCCCATCCCGACCTGGACGAGGTTGTGTTCCCCACGCCATTGCCAGGTTACACCGTGAATACGGGTCTGGTGCCGATCTTTCCTGGGTCGTACGAGTACTTGATCGTCAATTCACCATCTGAAGGTTCCCCGCCGCCGATCGTCGGACTCTTCAGCGGCGACTACTACTTCGATGAGTTCACTGCGAACACCGATTCTGTCGTGTTCCAGGTGGACGATACTGCGGGTCCCGTTCGTATCTTCGTCAAGACCACGATGAACCACCGAGCTCCCTTCGAAAAGTCCGATGGGTCGCTGGCGGAGGTCCTCGTTGGCTACTTGGGAACGAACCAAGTCACGTTGGAGGCACCATTTCTCGGAGTTGCGTTGGCTCCCAACGCAATTCTGGCGATGGGCACAAGCGACGCGACCGAGTTTACCGGGCAGTTCTACGGAAAGACGATCGAGTTCCGACCCGACGTGGAAGTTGCCTGTCTCGGCGTGTCCGACATGACGGTTCGCATTCCTGGAGGAGGGCTCATGCCCCCGCCTCCGCCCGGAGACTGCAATGACGGCGACGTCAACGGGACTGAAACCGGCGTTGATTGCGGCGGTGGGGTGTGCCCGACCTGTGACGATGGGCAGAACTGCATGGTCGATTCCGACTGCACGAGTGGCTTCTGTGACGGCGGAACCTGCCAGCCGCCTGGCTCTGGGGACCTCACGCTCAACGGGCAGTACACCATCAACGCTGACTGGGGATACGGCTACTGTATCGATCTCAACATCAGCAATCCGAACGGTGTCACCGCGGACACGTGGGAGGTGGTGCTCCAGACCGGACAATCCACCATCACTCAGAGCTGGTACGGTGCGTACAGCCCCTCCAGTGGTCAGGTGACGATCGTCCCCAACTCGACTTGGTTCGACCAGTCGATTGCCCCGGGCGAGTCAGACACCTCGGTGGGCTTCTGCGCGAACCGCCAGGTTCCGTTCAGCGGGGTTCTACCACAAATCGTAAGCGCCACCGGTTACCCTTGAGTCGTGGGGTATGGCAGAGAACGAGCGTTCGAATTGGATCCCGGCGGCTGTCCTTCTCGGGGCAGCTGCCGTGGTCAGCATCGGGATCTGGATGTTGACCGCTGTGACGGGTGACACGGGCGAAAGCCCGTTCCTCGGAGAACGGAGTTGGGATGTGCGCTTCGGGCCGAAAGATGCGTCCGAGCAGGTGGTCGTCTTTGGCGAGTGCGCGACCGCTGCGACTTTGCGGACGATGAATGCGCTGCAAGCGATTCAACGAGAGCGGCCTGAGGACGTGTCCATCCTTTGGAAGGACGCGCCTCAAAAGGAGTACCGCCCAGCGGGCTATCTCGCCGCGAAGTTGCTGCACGCGAGTGAGCTGAAAGGACCGCGCCGGCAAGGCCTTGCGCAGGCTCTCTGGGAGCTTCCGCCCAATGCCCTGATGGGGCAGATCATCGAGCTCGGAGTGCGTCACGGAATCAACCGCGAGACGGCGAAGATTGCCGTTACACGTGAACAACCCCCTAAGACGTTGCAGGGCGCACTCAAGGACGCCGCAGCCGCTGGGGTGCACGGAACGCCTGTCGTCTTCATCAACGGGCTCCGAGTGAAGAGCCTCAGCGAGGAGGAGCTGCGGCGGCAGCTGCTCCGAGAAACGAGCTCGTCGTGAATCGCGCGGGCTTGTTCGTTCTGGTTGCGCTCCCCCTGGGGGTGGCCGTCACCTGGACACTGCTTGGACCGAGTGGTTGTCAGGCGACTGACCCGGGAACAGGTCCCGTATCCGTCGGCAACCACGATTCAGACGACGGAAGCGAGTCGCCAACGAGAGTGAACCAGAAAGACGGCGCACGCCGTGCAACAGTGCTGGCCTCGTCACAGGACGGGGAGGAATACGAAGAAGACCGCGATGTCGCCTCGGACGACCGCAGGTACGACCCGGACTCTCCAGCCGGGAAGAGCGCGCCAAAGCGTCGAACGTTCGGAGTTGGGACAGACTACGCGTCCGCGGAGCAGGTGGCACGCCTGGAAGAATCGGCTCCCAAGCTCGACGGCATCTGCGACGGGACATGCCCGGACCAAACGGTCTGCTACCGTGTCCGAGAAGGCAGTTCCGCGACGGGGATCACTTGGGCTCATCGCTGCGTGCCGTTCAAGGAAGGGTGCGATGTGGTTGGGCAAACGTGCGAGTGCCTGGAGGTTGACCCGTGCCGCCGTCCTTGGGTCTGTCACGGCTTTCCTGGTCAGTATGAGCCGGCGCAGCTGAAACGTGGTGTGCGTGGCCTGGAGATCGCATGTGGGCCAAATTCCAGGAAGAAGGAAGCCATCAAGCCGCGCAAGGACTGCAACACGCCGAACTGCGAATAAACCTTGGCGAACGTGCTCGATCTTGCCGAGCCGCTCAATCACAGCCGTACGACACGCTCAGATCTGCCGATTGACTGCCGACGTGTAGCTCGTAGCAGACGGCGGGGCACAGCTGAATGGCGGTCGGTGCGGCTTCGTCGTCGAAGTGCCAGCCCGTGCCTCCGCTGCACTCGGGGTCGTAGTCGTACCAGATGCTTTCGCCGTCGTTGCCGTTCAAGGAGACGTGTATGTCGTCGCTGGTGAGTGCTACGCCTGCGGGCACTGCCGCCAGGGAGACGCGGCACACTTGGCTGTTTTCTCGGATGTCGTTGATCACGCCGAGGAGATCCGCAGCGGTTTGCTCTGGGTCGTCGGTGTCGAGTAGGTGCATGTTGCCGGTGCCCCCTGCCTCGGCGACCTGCTGCAGTTGCGGTACCGTATCTGGTGGGTTGGGGTCATCCACCGTTGCCGGGTTGCGCACGCCGATCACGTGAGTGGGCACGTCATCAGCGACCTCTGCCACTGCCTCGACGACCAGCCCTATCTCGACGGGGTCGTCGAACAGTCCGTAGCAGAGCTCGGGCATGCCGTCGGTGATCAGCACGATGGCGTGCACTCGGTTTGGCTTCACTTCGCGCATGGCGTCGATGGCGAGCAGCGTGCCTTCGATAGCCGCGAGTGTTGGCGTTCCGTTGCCCCAGTCGTCCACGGTCTCGGGCGTGGCCTCGGTGAGCGCGGTACCGAAGCTCTGCGAGGGAAGCGCGGTGAGCCCGACGTCGGGTTCGGAGTAGCTTTCCGCTCGGCAAAAGGGAGCGGCACCGCCGTCGGCCATCATCCCGCCGAGAAACCCGCCACCACCGCCGCCCTGAAGCGTTGCCGATTCGTCCGGAAAGAACGTGAGCGTCGCGAATAGACCTGCCGACTCGGGATCTTCGAAGAACGCGCGAGTGGCCGCCACGACGGGATCCCACTTCAGTTCCTGGGAGTAGTGGGATTGCATGCCTGAACCCATGCTGCCGGACACGTCGAGCACGAAGCTCAACACGACGTCGTCGAGATCGAGGGGTTGAACGATGCTTTCGCAGCCGACGAGCCCGGCGGGCGTGGAACTCGGGGTGTCGTTCGTTGGTTCACAGGCGGGATCATCACTACAGGCGGGACTCGCGCCTAGGGAGCCATCGGGCCTGTCTTCGCCGTCAGCCGCCGTGCTTCCGGCGTCTTTCAGAGCGCTGTCCGTTGCTGCGTTCGTCTCGTCGGTCGCGGTGTCGTCCGACGTCGTGGGCGTGCCCGCCGCGGTATCGGTCGTCGTTTCGTCGGCCGTCGACGAGGAGCCGTTGTCCTGCACGCTGTCGGTGCTGGGCGCGCCATTGCCGGGCTTGCTGCCATCCGTGAGGTTACCGTCCGATTCGGTTCTGCCGGCCACATCGCCCGAGGCGTCCGAGGTGTCGCACGCCGAGGTGAGCAGGGCTGCGCCGAGGAGCGTCGCCGATAGCACGGGCGCCCGCGAGGTTCGGCGACGAAGTATGCCGCGCAAGTTCGTCGCGGGCTCGGTGGGCTCGAGGTTGGTTCGGTTCATGGGTGTGTCTTCTCAGTCGAGCGCCGGTGTGCAGGAGCCGTCCGTTTGCGTTTCGTCGAGCACCTCCAAGGTGTCCGCGAAGGGGGTGAGACTCAAAGAGACTGCCTCTAGAGTCAAGCAGTAGGGCTGTACATCTAGTGGGCACGGTTCGCAGGGCGCGCCCCCCGAGCTCAGTGCGTTGCACACGAGGGCCGCGTCTGTCTCGTCCGCGAGCTGGGTGAACAAGGGGTAGAGGTCGCGCATGTCCATCGTGACGACCAGCTGCAGCTCCGTGTTCGACGCCTCTAGCGGCAGGACGTTCGTCAACGTGAAGTCGTATGCCGTCGCTCGGACCTCCAAGTCCTCGGTCGTGTGGCGGATGTACGTCGGGAAGTCGACGGGGCCGATCTGAGAGCGTCGATCCACCAGCGACTGGGGCGCGGACGTCGTCGGGGCACAGCGATCTTGCTCGGCTGGGGCGTCTGCGGGCTTCGCGGTGCCGAGCACGATGTTCGTCTGCGCGTCGATGGCGATCAAGATCCCCGGAACGAACGGTCCCATGTCTGGCCCGAGGGTAGACGGGTACACCCAGTTCTCGGCAGGGACGTCGAGCAGATACACGGGTCCGAGGCTCGAGCTGGATGTGCCTTCCGGGAGCATGTCGTCGACCGCTTCGGGAGGGGCGGGGGATTCAGAGGCGATTTCGTCACTTGCAGCAGGTTCCGGTGACGGCTCTGGGTCGGGCGTATCCGTCGCTCGTTCTGCTTCGGCGGCGGGTGGCGGGTCTGTTCCGTCGCCCGTCGGCTCGAGCGCGTCGTCGGTATCCGTGCCGCTGGTCGCGTCGTCAGTAGCCGTGCTGTTGGTTGCGTCGCCAGTAGCCGTGCTGTTGTTGGTTGCGTCGTCAGTAGCCGTGCTGTTGTTGGTTGCGTCGTCAGTAGCCGTGCTGTTGGTCGCGTCGTCAGTAGCCGTGCTGTTGTTGGTTGCGTCGTCAGTAGCCGTGCTGTTGGTCGCGTCGTCAGTATTCGTGCTGTTGGTCGCGTCGTCAGTATTCGTCTCGCTGGCGACGTCTTCGGCGTCGGTAGCCTCGGTGCTCGTACGGCCCACGTCGTCGGGGGCACTGCTGCTGCCGCACGCGCCAGCGAGCATGCAGCCCGCGAGAGCACCCGCCGCCCATTCGAGTCTATTGAACACAGAGCTTTTCATCGCCGCGCCTCCCGCGCAGTGGCCGAGCACCGGCTGGTCCTCAACGGTGATGGGTCTGGCTTACCAGAGACTGGCCGTCGGCTCCACCGGTGCGAGTGGCGCAACACTGGCGCGGTGCGCCGAGTTGCCGGTCGTGCTCCGTCCTGAGACGGAGTGCCGTCGCTTTGCCCTGGACTATCAATCCTCCACCCTCCCCTCAAACAGCGTAAATGTCGCTCCCTGAGGGTCGCGCACGACGGCAATCGAGCCGGAACCGATCGACGTTGCGGGTACCAGGGTGCTGCCGCCAAGGCGTTCGACCTCATCGACCGCCTTCGGTAGCGCTTCGACGGTGAAGTAGACGTTCCAGTGAGCGGGGATGGCGTCGGGCACCTTGCCGCTGATGTCGTGCATGCCGCCGTTCGAACGCTCGCCGTTTTTGATCACCAGGTAGAGCCCCCCGTCGAGATCCTGCTCCTGATAGCTCCAGCCCAAGAGCTTCGAGTAGAATTCGCGGGCCCGGGTCAAGTCTCGGGTGCCCAGTTCGTTCCAACAGAAGCAGCCAGGATCGTTCACCCATTCGGCGCCGATGCTCCGTTGCGGTTGCCACAGTGTCACGGGGGCGCCCGTGGGGTCGATGACCGTGACCATGCGCCCCGCGTCCATCACGTCGAATGGGTCGCATGGAGTTCTTGCACCCAACGAGCGAGCTCGTTCTGCAGTCGCGTCGACGTCATCGACCGTGACGTAGCTCTGCCAGTGAGGCGGCACACCACGCTCGGTGAGCTGTGGGTCGAGGTTGAAGATGGCGCTGACCCGGCGCTCGCCACGTTTGGCGAGGTGGTAGTGTTGCCCACCACCCACGGGTCGCGAGTCGAAAGTCCAACCGAAGAGTTCTCCGTAGAACGATTGGGCGTCTTCTGGTGATGTCGTCCCTAGATCGACGAAGCTGAAGCAGCCGTGGGGGTACGCCGTTCGTTTGCCCATGGGCGATGTTTATCAGCTTTGTCGAGGGCGTAGTGTGCCGATCGGGGGTGGTGCGTGCTGCGCGCCATGGGCGACTTATCGACTTGTCGCTGCCGGTCGTACGAAGGTGTCAGCGCCACCGGTCGAGCGTGGGAGGAGAGAATGTTCATCGTCCGAACGAATCGCGAAATCCCTGGGGTCAACTTCCTGAGCTTCGAGGGAACGCCCACGGATGAGGAGTTGGAGGAATACCTCCAATCAGAGGCGACGCGCCTGGGCACCGAACGCCCGAGCCCGGCAGTGACCGTGCTCTCTCTCGGCAACGTGTGGACTTCGACCCAACGCAGGCGCATGCGCGAGTTTGAAGTCGAGGTGGAGGACAAGATGTCGGACACGCAACTCGGACTGGCAATGGTGGTCCCCAACAGTCTGGTTCGAGGTGCCTTCACGGCATACCTTTGGCTCGCCGGCCCGACCTATCCTACCGCCATGGTGGCGACGCCCGTAGAGGCCCACTCCTTCGTCATGGAGCGACTGCGAACGGTCAGGTTGCCCATACCCGACGCGGCCGAGTTCCGTCGGGTTGCCGAGTCGGTGTGGGCAGGGCGCGTCGCCAGGCCCGGTGAAGGCATGGTGCCACTGACCACTGAGACGGTGCGCGCGGGCTGAAGTTGGCGCACAGCGAAGTCGAAGTCATGGGATCCACTCGTCCGAACCATCCGGGCAGTCTGGAGTTTCGTCGCCCACGACCGCGATCGCGACCTGCGAGCCATCGGCACAGGTGAACGCCATCGCCCCTGGGGAGCAGTTGGCTTCGTCGAAGCCGTTGGGGCAGTCGTTCTTGCCGTCACAGGTCTCGTAAGGGCCGACTTGGACCTCGGACAGTGCACCGTCGCAGCCGAGAAACCGCCGCCGACAGAAGCGCAACACGCTGGGAAGCTCGCCACAGCTAGCTGGAGAGGCTGCGATTGGAGAGGCTGCGAGGCACTCGGACGGTAGCCGTTCGCCTGTTCCTTGGCAGGAGGCGGCGCACACGCTGCGGAACCAGGGCTCTTCAGCCAGGCAGCGCAGAGTGTCGTCGGCATCCGTTGCCAAAGCTTGCAGACAGCCGTTGAGCACGACGGTTTCGGCCTCGGTGCATTCCGGCACAGCGACGGGTTCGGCGGCTGGCTCCGGCTCTGGCTGCACGTCACCGCAGCGACATTGGTTCTGGGCCCATGCCAGGAGCGCGTCGTCGAGTTCGTCGGCGCCAGTCGACTCGGTTGGGCTGATGTTGAAGGGCACTGGTACGCTCACGACATTCGCACATCGTTCACCTGGTGCCGGCCCTGAGAAGTGTTCCGGTCCCAGGCTGGGCTGCGCTCCGGGGACCCACCCCCAGCACCACACACTGCCGTTGTCGAGACGCGCACACGCATGCTTCTGGCCCAGTGAGATCTCGACCGCGGGCCTGCCGAGCCGCACGCCGGTAGCCGAGCTCGTGTCGTCGAGAGTGCCGTCGCCGAGCTGCCCCAGTTCGTTCTTTCCGCGACACCAGACCGCCCCATCTTCGGCGCGGGCACACGTCACGCCATCGCCGGCAACGACCTCCGCCACCTCCGTGCCGAAGTCGGCGACGACCGCGTAGTACGCGGGGTAAGGACCGCCGCGGCACCACACCGTGCCGCTCTTCTTGAGCAGGCAGTCGTGGTCGATGCCGATCGAGTTGGCAATGACGCCGTCCGGTGTGTTGGGCGTGAGCGCGACATTCGAAGGGCCGCCAACTTCCCACGCCACGTCGTACAGGCGTCCGTCCTCGACGATTCGCGTCCGAGCTGCGCCGAGTTGCAGCACCTGGCGCGGTCCTGAACCGATCTGCGGCAGTTGCACGGCGCTGGGGAGTGTTGCCTCCCCGGCAGCCGTTCCCCAACAATAGCCATGAATCAATCCGTTGAGGGCGCAGCCGTGCTGGCGTCCGAGTGCGAGTTGGATTACGGCGCTGGGATCCGGAGCCGAGAGCGTGAGCAGCGGCTCTGACGATTGAGCCAGATCGGCGACGCCAAGTTGCGAGGCGCCGTTATCCCCCCAGCAGGAGACGTTCGCGCGGGATGCGGCGCACGTGGTGTTGCCGCCGGCGGCGATCAGCGAAACGTCGTCGACGGCGCTGTGAACGAACGATGGCGAGTGCTCGGTCGTGCCGTCGCCAAGCTGTCCGAAGTCGTTGGCTCCGACGCAGGCCACGCGTCCGTCGTCGTAGAGCACGCAGGTGTGGGCATCCCCCGATGCGAGTTGCTGAGCGCAACCGACCGTGGGGGAGAGAGTTACGACCTCTGGGCTTGCCGGTGGTTGAACGGGTACGCTGGCGTCGAGCGGCTGTGTGGCGTTGACCGGGTTGGAGGTGTCTGCTGGGGTGGTGGTGTCCGAGCCTTCGGAGGCGCCTCCGGTGACGGTTGTGGTGCCGGGGGTGCTACGTCCGGACACCGGCTCGGCCCCGCCTTGGTTGGCTTCGCCTGGCGAGTTTTCGTCGGCTTCAGATGTGGGGATCGCCTCCCCGTCTCCTCGCGTCGCATTGATGGACTGCGAGCGCCCTCCGCAGGTCGCGACACCGAGCACGACCGGAACGAGCAGCAACGTTCGCAATGATTCGGCAAACGCTTTCGAAGAGCCCCGCATCGTCTGACCTCCTCGAGAACTCACGGACCAACCCGAGCGTTGGAGCACGTCACCGTCTCAGCTGGAGCGGAGCCGGAGCAGGCCGAGGCGAGTGAGGTCGCGACTGCAACGACGACGAGCTTCATCACGCGACGGTAGCATGCGGTGGGTGCTGGATAGCCACTTTTCGTGCCGGTGTCGCACCACGTGCGTACGTACCCGCGCGGGTGTAGAGGTGTGCTGCAAGTGCACGAGCAATGAAAGACGTTTTTGTGCCGACCCTGTTCGCTGCAAGCCGTCGCGGGGCAACTTCGTGCATATATGCGCCACTGCCGTTTGACGCGGCCAGCGCAGACAGCGCCCCATATCGACGTTGCGAGCTGCGCCGCTAGGTTTGTGACATGCACTTGCTTTCGAAACTCGCAATTCACGGAGGGTTGGCCGTGTGGGGGCTGGGGGCTGTCGTCGGGTGTGCCACTTCTGACGACGGCGCTGCTTCCGAGGCTGTGGAAACCACTGCCGAAGCACCGGACGACTCCTCCAGCGACACTAGCTCAGAGTTCACGACGGACACCGGTGCTGCGGACAGCGACAGCGAAGCGACGGACGAGGGCACTCCTGGGGACACGGAGGGCGAGTTCGTGCAAGACGTGATTGACGACATTCTCGACTCCGGCGAAGGCTCGGCGGGAGATGGAAAAGATGCTGGCGTCGAGAGCGGCACGACACCGAGCGCTGCACCGACGCCAGACGTGGACGGCAGTGGCGGCAACGAAGCACTGATTTCGCCGGCGGACTTGTCGCCTTCCGAGCGCTACATCACCTCGTGGTCCGATACACGTTTGGTGTTCGAGGTGGACTCGGTACCGGGCATGGAACCCCATGCCGCTGCTGAAGCTGACCTTGTCCAGCGCTTCTCAGCGTTGCTCGACAAGCCCGACGGGATCGAGATCATCCACGACGACGTTTTGGAGGCGCGTGGGAGTGGCTACGAGTGGACCCCCGACGAGCTGTTCGAGTATTCGAGCTCGCACTTCGACGACGATCAGCCCGAGGGAACCGTGAGCATGCACGTCGTCTTCGTCGATGGCCGGTACGTTTCCCCGACGGGTGGTACGGTGCTGGGCGTCGCTTGGGGTGGCCGCTTCATCGCGATGTTCTCGGAGACGATCCAGGAGAGCTGCTCTCAATTGCCGCTGTTGGCTGAGCTGGAAGCCGATGCCTGCCGCGCCGCGGAGTTCGGCGTGTGGAGTCACGAAGTCGGGCACGTGCTCGGCTTGGTCAACAATGGACTCGAGATGCAGACGCCGCACGAGGACCCGGAGCACGTCCATCACGATGTCGAAGAGGGCTGCTTGATGTATTGGGCTTATGATGGTCCTTCGTTCGTCGATGCTGCCGTCGCTCGGTTGGGCGCTGGCGACGAAGAGATCGACTTCTGCGACGGCAGCCTGGAAGACGTCGCGGCCTTGCGCGCTGCGCCGGCTCCGTGACGTAGGTGGGGCAGACGTCGTTTGGCGGACCTCGAGTTTCACGCCGGACTCGGAAGCCGACGCCGTGCTTCGAGTGAGCTAGCGCTTCTCGGGGATGCACACCGCTGCCGTCGCGTCGTCGATCGTGGTGACGTCTTCGATGCAGGAGCCGAGCACCCCATCGGCGCGACAGAACGAACAATCCGCCTGGCTGTTGCAGGTGCGCATGCACAAGGGCTCGTCCCCGCCGTCGTCCACGCACACGGAGTCGTTGGGGCAGTCGGCGTCCGTCGAACAGCCCGTCTCGGCGCAGTAGCCCCCGCGGTAGTCGTTCACGCACGATAGATCGCCGCCACAATCCGCATCTTCGACGCAATCCGAACCCAGGCCACAATCCCCCGGCACACAGACTTTGCGATTGTTGGAACCACCGCCCGACGAACGGCAGATGAAGTCGTAACCCGCACCGCGCTGACAGTACTCGGCGTCGTCTTCCGGTGGGTCGTCCCAATTGGCTTGCGCAGCCTGGATGTCTTCCTTTTCGCAGCTGAGGAAGCACATCATCTGGCCCGTCGATTCGAAGGGTGAGCAGACTTGATTGACGTCCGCCTCGCACTCCCCCTCGGCCGCGCAGCAATCGTCGTCGGCCGTGCACTCGTGGGTGCAGTAGCCCTCGTCGACCCGATCGAGGCAGATCGCGTCGCCCGCGAGTTCACCCTCTGCGACGTCGGGGAAGCAGTCTGCCGCGGCCTCGCACACGGCCCCCGTCTGCCCGTCGTCGGGGCGCGAACTCTCGTTCTTGCTCGAGCCAGAGTCGTCGCCGCAGGCGGAAAGTAAACTTCCGCAAAGAGAGACCACCAGAAGTGACGTGCCGAAGCTGAGCCAACGTGTCATGCCGCAAGCCTGGGCGTGGCTCGCGGGGCATGCAAGACACTGCCCCGAAATCACGACGCCTTTTCGGCCGACCCGTTCGCTGTGTCCTGTGGATGTGGAACTCGGGGGCTGGAGTGTGTGCGGCGAGTTGCGTGCATGTCTGCCGCGCGCCCACCTCGGCTTTGGCGCAGCAGTGGCGAGGGCTGAGCATGCAGGCCGAGCGCACTCCGCCAAGATTGGGCGCGTTGAACCGCGACCAGCACCGGGGTCAGTGCGTTCGCCCGCTGGGTTGGAAGCTCATCACAGCGGGTGAGGCCGCCGGAGTTGCCGGGGACGTGAGCGGCCCCGCAAGGAGGAAATCCGCGAGAATCTGTCGGCGAAGCAGCAGGTCGTTGAAGTGGCGCTGCCGGATGTCCAACCCCTCCGGGGCCGGATAGGGCGGAGAAGAGGGGCCAGAGGAACTGCCCAACAGCCAGGGGCTCGTGCCTACGTCGGGAGAGGTGAAAAATGTGTTGTTCGGCCCGACGGCGGCTAGTTCAAAACCAGACTGACCGGTGAAGGTGACAGCATTCAGGGAAGTCGAGGTACCCGAGTCTGCCACGACCCATCCGGCGCCGTCGCCGGTCAGGGTCACGCCATTCAACCCGACGACGACCAGCTCATCGCCAGTCCAAGCGACGGAATTCAGGGTGCTCCATGGCAGGTTCGCCAGTGTCTCGCTCGTCCAGCTGGTGCCATCCGAATTGGATGTGACAACGGTTGCCCCGTCACCCACCGCCACGAACTCGTTGCCCGTCCACGTTACGGAGGACAGCGTTTCCGCCGTCCCCGCCGATTGCTGCTCCCAGGTGACCCTGTCCTCCGACGTCAGAATGGTGCCGTTCTGTCCCACGGCCACGAGCAGGGTCCCGTTCGAGACCACGTCGTAGAGCGACCTTTCGGTGCCCGAGACCTGTGCACTCCACCGCTCATCTTCTCCTTCGGTGGTCAGGATGGTGCCCCGGTTGCCAACCATTGCCAACCCCGTTCCGTGCCAGGCTACAGAGTTGAGCGCTTCGCCATCGCCGATCGCAAGATGACTCCAGTTGACTCCGTCGGGCGACCGCGTCACCGAGCCGCCGTCTCCAACGGCCACAAGTTGCGTTCCCGTCCAAATCACAGATCTCAACGTGTTGCTGGTTCCTGAGTCGCGGTCAGTGAGAGAAGACCCCGTCGGTGACGTCTGAATGGTACCAGCGTCACCCACCGTGACCAGCTGGGACCCCGTCCAAGTCACCGAGTGGAGCGCGGTGCTCCGAGCCACGACTGGATCCGGGACGTACACGGGGTACTGCGGGGCTGAGGGATCCATCGGTAGTCCAGTGAGAAAACTCGAAAGTCGCGAAGGTACGCCGTACTCACGCGGCATCACGTGTGCAAAGAACACCCCGCCGTTGGGGTCCGCTGTTTCCGTACCATGGCAACCATTGCAGGTGTTGAGTGAGAAAACATGTCGGGCTTGCCGTGACTCGTGGTCCGTGTAGTCGGACCAGTTCGGTTTTGGCTGCCAGAATCCGGCGCCATTGGTATCGTTCAGGATGTGAGCGCCCAAGAACGGTGTGTACGGTAGCGGGAACGTTGCGTCGAGCTCCGGATAGGGCGTGTTGGGATTGACGATATCGTCCCAGTTCTGTGCGATCCAACTGCCCAGGACGTAGCTGTCGTCGTAACTGGCGTCCGGTGTGAGTTTCACCGTCGTCGGGACCAGCACGTCTGTCTGTTCGTCGATGATGAACTCGCGCAGGTCCCAACTGACGTTGCGGTCCGTCTCATTGGTTCTGATCTGTGCGAGGGCACTGTTGTTGGCGCGTGGCTCACCATTGGGACCGCCTGGGAACGCCGCTCCCCTCCCCATGGTCACGACGCTCTGAGTGATCGCCTCCAGTTGCTGGCGGTACTCCGGAGAGTCAAAGGGCTTCTCGTCCAGGAGTCGCCACTGCTCCGCCCAGTCGAACACGTCATTTGGGTTCAAGTCGACTGCATACTCGAGGATTACGGTATGAAGCGCGTCTGGTTCGAGGTTTACAGGAAACCCCATTTGTTCGCACGCGCTACCAGGGTCGCTTTCTTCCGTTGCTAGGTTTAGTGGAGCGAAAATAAACCGCAGCTCACCGCCTCCTTTCGAGCTGAACATGTTGCTCTCGCGCAGATCGAAGCGATTGACGATGCTCAGTAGGCGAAAAGGAGCCTTGTTCATGTCCAGCGGATAGACGCTGCTGTGCGCCTGCCAGGTTTCCAGCAGTCTGCGCGGAAGGGTGACCTCCCCTAGTTCATCCTCTCCGCTGGAAAGCGGGCTCAGATCCCAGTCGTTCACGCTGACAGTGCTGTTCCAGTTCTCCAGCCAACTCTCAGCGAAGTTCGAAGCAGCGAGCATGACGTCGCCGCCGCTTGCCTGAATCTGCTCAGGCGAGACCATGTGAGACATCAGATACCCAAACGTCCACACTTTTTGTGCGTCCGCGGGGTCCGTGCTCAAACAAGGATCCTGCGTCCTCACTGAATCCTCCACAACGGACAAGTCTCGAATCATGAGAACTTTTTCGGGGTGCAGCTCGCAGGTCGGAGCTTCGGGCGGACCGCAATCCTCTGCGAGAGCAGGAGAAGGCGGTGGGGGGGCTGGCTGTGCGAAAGCCCCCGGAGCCACTTCCAGAAAGACGTTGTAGACTCCATCGAGAGCCACAGGGTCCGCGCCCAGCCCATCATCGCGCAGCGTGTATATCTCCTCGTTCCACACGAAATTGACCTCGTCCGGCAGTGCTTCCGCGAACACGACTTCCAGCGTGGCGTTTCCCTCCGGGCCCGGAGGAGTGATGGGAAGCAAACCCATGCTCGCGACTTGGGGCGGATGGGAGCCCAAGTCGCGACCGGGGATCTGAAAAGTCACCTCGGTCCGGACTTCATCCTGGAACACAGCCGTGGTGCAACCGTCCAACCAAGCGGGCTCTTCCGGCAGAGAAAGCTCGCTAAGGGCTTGCTCGCACGCTTCTAGGTAGGTGGTTTGCCCGGGGATGTAGGTCGGCGGGTAGTTCGCCGGTAGCTCGACGACGGGCTCTGCGAAGGGCACATGAACCACTATGACGTCTGGCTCGAAGTCGAGCGACCTGCCGTAGACAGCTCCTTCGAAGACCGTGCGGGAATAGACTTTGATGGGCGCCAAGGGCGCCTGCAGAGTGCCTAGGAATGAGATGTCGGTGCCGACGAACAGGGTCGACGTTTGTTGAGAGTGAAACTTCAGTTTCTCAGGTTGCTCATTCCCCGAGAACATCCAGCGTGTGCGATCGCCAAAGGACAGAGAAGTGCTCACCTGGATCTCGAGGTTCCCCGCTTCTACATCGAGTCCAAGATTCGCGTCGGCTTCAGTGCGCAGCAGCGCGAACTGATAAAGTCCAGCGCGCAGGTCCAAGCGCGCATTTGAGTACACCCTAACCTCACCGTATTCACCCGGCTCCAGGGCTATGCTTTGTCCGCTCCAAACGTTGATGTTTTCGCCCCCCGGAGTGACATTCGCCGTCGGAATTTCGCAAGGGGAAAGCAGAGCCCCCTGCTCGATGGATTGTACGACCTGAGCGCCCGACTGGAGGCTGACGGTGCCGCTAGCGGTTGCGTCGCCATAGACGGTTGCGCGATCGCGCAGCAAGATGTCACCACCAGCGACGAAGTCTTCCAGACTGACTCCGTCTGATCCGAGTTCGATGCTTCCGTTGGAGCCAGTGTTGCCGGACTCCACGAAGACTCGATCTCGGAGCAACGTCGCTTCGGTTGAATACAGGGCAAAACGCTCCAAGCAAGGGGCGGCTGCCGCATTCCCCCCGACGGCGAGCAACATTCCGAGTGCCACCATGAAGCCAATGGCTGTCTGGAACGGTGCTTTCAACGCGGTGCGGTGTCGCGGACGGACGTGTCTCATGCTGGTTCTCTCCTCGATGAAGGCGCGCGAAGATGGTGAAACGACGGGCGCACGGCGTGTCGGTGGTCACGGCACAGTTCTGGGAATTGCGTGAAACCCAAGGGCTGGGTTGTTGCGCCCGCCGTGTTAGCATCCGGTTCTGAAGTCCCGACAGTGACCTTTGGGTCACCCCTTGGCCGCGGCCGCAGAACCTGCGCGTGTCGCCTGCGGATTTCGGGGCATGGCGGACACCTAGATGGGCGCAGGGTGGACACCCGGATCGTCGGTCCCGCCTTGCGGGCGGTCTTTGGGGCGGCCCTGAGAAGTGTTTTTAGGTCGGTCTTCCTCGTGTTGGCGGTAGCAGTCGCAGCGTATCAGCTGGGGGTGGCGCAGTCCGAGTCTGCGGGATACATCGCGCTTGCGATCGTCGCGGTGCTCGACCACGTGAACGCTGTGCATGAAGCGGTCGCAGATGGTCTCGTTTGTTGCCAGGCTACCATTGACGAGAACTGCCACAGCGTGTGGCGTCTGTGGCAGTCATCACGAAGCTTGTACGGCGCGTGGTGGGCAAGCGCATCGTCGAGTGAGTCTGCGGACATATGTCCACGGGTTCGTTCCCAACCGCATGCGGGGCTCGACCGGATTCGACAAATCTCATTGCCGGGCGCATACTGCGCGGTGAGGTTTCCGTGAATAGGTGCTCAGTACTCACGATGTGCTTGGCGCTCTCGGCGTGCGGTGCGAAGAATGAGCCAGTCGGCGTGTCTGCAATGACGCACGACGATCGAGGCGTCGAAGCGTCGCCTTCGGAGAGCAATCAAAGCCAAGTGGCGGTCGACGCGGGCCCTGACGATGCGCGCCCTGACGATGCGCGCCCTGGCGATGCGCGCCCCGACGATGAGGGCCCCGATGATGCGCGCCCCGATGATGCGCGCCCTGACGACGCGCGTCCTATCGACGCGGGCCCTGACGATGCGCGCCCCGACGACGCGGGCCCTGACGACGTGGGCCCTGACGACGTGGGCCTAGGCACGCTGCCCGATGAGGCGGACGCGTCGGAAGCTGTGGCGATGCTGGACGCACAGCAGCCGCCTGCCATCGAGTGCACGCGTCGTGACGGGCCCCCCCGCGGCGGTGCCGATTGGGCGCTGTTCAAGCACGATGTCGAAGCGCGGTCGTGTTTGCAGCTCAACTTCGAATTGGGGGTGTGCGTTGGACTCGCCTTGCGTGACGGGGACATCTGTTTGAACTGGGCAACACTCTGGGAGGGCACCGATCAGTGCCCTCCGACCGAACAGCTTGCGCCGCTGCGAGCGGTCGAAGCAAGCGGCAACCTGGGAGCCGGCGACCAAGACGTCTCGGTGGACCTTCGCTTCGAAGTCGAAGCCGGCGTGAGGGACATGCACGTCGATTTCGAGGACTGCGACACCTTCACCCACCTTCCTGGTTGAGCTAGTTGGTCCGTCGCTCGCGGCTGTTTGGGTCCGGGAATCAGGAATTTGCACACCTCAGCGGTGGCGCTAAAGGGGGACAAACAACTCCAAGGCTCGATCCCTGAGTGGAGCCCAGCTGTACCATTGCACGGCTCACCGAAGTGCCTGCGGTGTTGGTTTGGTGGGATCGTAAACTTCACGCGCGAAGCGTACGCTAGGGAATGGGCTCCGTCTTCGGGTAGCCGCACTGCCGCATGCAGCTCAGGATCTTCGCGCTCGCAGCGAGTTGCGTGGCGGATCCGGCAGTGCCGATATCTTCCAGACAGCTTCGTCTTGCGGCGAGTGGCAGCTGGCGGCAGTCGTCGCGTCGTTTGGCGACGCTGGCCTCCAAGTCAGGCATCGCCGATACGAGGCACTGCTCGGCGCACATCGAGCGCGCGATGCAACGGGCGTCGATGCACACTCCGTAGGGCTCGGCGCGAGCCACCGAGTGTTGCTGTTGCCAGCGGAACTGCCGCGGCGTCAATGTGCAGCGGACGCCGAGGAGCGGACGGCCAACGCCGGCACACACGTCGGGTTCCGGAGTTTCGGCAGCTGCAGCTGGTGCCGTCGGGTCGTGCGCGTGTGGCGTTGGGCAGTCGGGGGCGAGCGTCGGGGATGCCGCGCCGGACGAGTCTGCGTTGGGGCGCGCCGCGCGGGATGCTGCGGCTGGGGATGCCGCGTTTGCGGCGGATGCCGGCGCGGCTCGCGTCGTGGGAGAACATGCCGCCAGCATCGTGAGACACAGGGCCACGCGGAGCGCGATTGGGTCGGTGCCGCAGCCGAGACCGCGTCGAGACACGCGCGTCGCGAGTGGCACGCTGTCGTCGCGTCTGTGTTCACCCAAGCGCTCGCCCATGGCTCTACCGAGTTACAGATCGCCGTTTTCGATCTGGTTTTCGAAGTCGTCCAGGTCGAGCAGCGTTTCCACCGGGATGAGGATGGGTTGGAACTCGTCGCTGGCTCCCAGGTACTCTTCGAGCCGGTCGAGGCATTCGTTGATGTTGGAGTTGCTGGCGCCGCTCGAGAACGGCAACATCACCGTCAACTCCGACTCGGGATCTGGAGGAAAGCGCCCTGGAGGATAGCGATTGACGAAGACGAAGCGGATTTCGAGTGCTTCCCCCAGTACCGTCACCCGGGCCAACTGCAAGGCGCAGCGATCGACGAAACGATAGCGTTCGTCGATCGGTTCGGGGCCGTCACCAGGTTCGAATGTCTGCTCGGCGTCGGGTTGATGTTCGTCGTCGTGTTCCGGGCGGATGTTGTGCAGAGCGGGGGAGCGAAACTTCATCCCGGGTTCGTGGGAGTCCGGGAATTGTGCCTCTGCTCCAGGGGCATCCGAACCCTGAATGTAGAAATTGAGAAAGCTCTGGGCTTCGAACTGCTGTTCTTCGGGAGTCATCGGGTGCCTCGCTCGGGAAACGGTTCTGGGTCATCGTGCTTTTCGGGAAGCCGCTCTCCGTGGACTGACGTCGGTACTTCTCCCTGCAGGCACGCGACGAGCCGAGTGCCCAAGTCGCGTAAGCCTTCGGGACGCAAACGCGCTTCCTCGGCACGACATTCGGTAGAGCGCATGCAGGCCGCACTCGGTAGGCCTCCGATGTGCCGCCACTGGGTGGCGGCGTGTCGGGCGCTCCAGCGCGCGCAGTGTGTGGCCCAATCTGCGGGCGCCACGCAGCTGCCCGCGTGGCAGCGAGCTGCGGTGCCGTCTGGTGTTCGGCATTGATTGGGTTCGGGAGTGGCCGCTTGCAGCACGCACTTGCCCAAACAACGGTACTCGCTGCAAGGGTTCGTCGTTGCCGGGCAATCCGCGTCGTGCACGCAACGTTTTGGCTGCTCCGGGCTCGGAGGCAAACTCGCCCACTCGCCGCAGTTCGCTAGACACATGCGGTGCCACGCGAGCACGTCGTCCACCCCCTCGCGGAAGTACGCACGAACGGCTTCGGCACAGTTCGCGTCCAACCCCGTCGGGGTTTGGCATCGGGCGAACGCGTCGGGATGTTCCCATTCCTTCGTCCAATCGAGCAACGTCGGGCCGACGCCAGCATTGCACTCTTGCTCGCAACTCGAGGCAGCGTCTGCAGTGTTCGCTTCTTCCGTCAGTTCGGGGGCGGCGTCTGGCGGCGCTGCCGCGGGCCGTTCGGAGGTGCACTCGTGGAGGCGGTTGGGGGACCTGACGTCCTGCGTTGCCACCGGACGTGCGGAGTCTGCGCGTGCCATCGCCGCGACGGGCGTCGGGGCGACGGCGGGAGTCGCGGGCGTGCAAGCGATGAACGACGTCACCACCCCGAGCCAACTCCCGAGCTTTCGAACGCAGGACATCACGGCGATGGGGTGAAGTAAGGCGGGAGGGTATCGGCGGGCATGCCGGCGGCGAAGTGCGCGCGATCCATCGGTACGAGTTCGTGCTCCAGGATGCGGTTGAAGGCGGACACGCCTTCTTCCTTGGCGATCTTGCCGCCGAGGAGCATGCGGCCATCCGTCGTGGTCTCGATGCGTCCGATCGGTTCGGTGTTGCGTTTCAAGGTGCGGTGCGGAGCATCCCCACTGACCGACTTCGCCAATTTGACGGCGGTCGAATCTCTGGGCGCACTGATCATGGCCTGGGCCAGAGCCCACAGCGGGTGGTAGATGTACCAGTGCGCTTCCACTCGGTCGCGGCCTGGCATTTGGCGCAGCGACCAGATGAAGCGACTGATGGCGTAGTTGCTGCGCTCGGAGTCCGTTGCTGTGTCCGGCAGGTACATGGTCAGCAACGGGGAGGCATAGAGGATGGCGCCAGCCTCGAACTGCTTCTTGATGCTGAAGCGATTCTCCGGGCGGTCTTTGAGTTCGCGATCGAAGAGCACCAAGCGGGCGAAGCCCAGAGGCCGTGCGCGCTGCAGTATGGTTTCGACCTTGGTCTGCAGGGCTGGCGCGGTCGCCGCGGTCAACGGGGGGAAAGCTCCGAAGCCGCGGGAGGGGTGCGTGGGACTACCGATGTTGGTCGCGCCAGGGCCATCGTAGATCCCGGTGTGAAAGCCCGCGCGGGCTCCGAGGAGGTCGACCTGAGTACCGCGGCCGGTCACCCCAAAACCGCCGGTGTCGAGAAATTGCACGCGGTTCTTGGTTCGGTCTGCGGGGTTACGGCGAACCCGAATGTTGAAGCCCGAATGAGGATTGTCTTGGTTGTCGCGCAGTAGCAAGTCGCTCTGACGTACGAGGAACGTGGTGTGCAGACGTTTGGGGATCGCGACGTGCACCGTCAGCTCTTTGAGCACGGTGCGCCCGCGGTCATCGAGGGTGTCGACCAAGACGGACTGAGTGCCGTTGTCGATGACGCGTTCGGCGAAGTGTCGATTCAATTCTTCGTAGCGTTTGCGACCGACGGGGTCGTTGAGTGCTGCGCGCGCGTGGCGGTTGGAGAAGAGGTGCACGCTCCCCGGGCCGTAATCCGGGACCTTCTCCACGGCGTGGGTGATGTCCACGTTCTGCGGCCCCTCACCGAGGACGTTGGGATCGCCATTCGAAGGGACGACCGGCTGCGGATCCGTTTCGTCGGCGCTGAACCAGGTTGCACCCATCTTGACGGCGTTGCCCGCACCGTGCGCGCCTGCTGCGACTTGGTCGGCGATGTTGCCGGAAGTGTTGCCGCGGCTCACGACGCCGAAGGTGGCCAGGTGTTGGCAGGCAAACGCCAGCCCGTAGCGCGGATTATCGGTGGTGGCGATGCCAGCTGAGATGTAGTCCTCGTCCCGCCCGGCACCGTAGCGTGCGACGGGACCGCCATAGCGTGCGAAGCTGAGCATCTCGCTCACTTGGCGCGCCCAGAGTTCATTCGTGGCAGCTACCGGATCGGAGGCAAAACGCGCCTTCGAAAGCACCTTGGTGGTGGGGTTGAGCGTCTGTTGGTCCCACACCGGATCGAGGGTGCCCGGGCTGTCGAGCAGCACGAACAGACGATAGAGCAAGGCTCGGAGCGAGCCGGGCTGCTTGTCGGCGACCTTCGCCGCATCCCCTGGACCCGGTGTCAACGTCCGGTAGCTGGGGGGCATGGGCGGTGTGTTCGCTCGCGTCAGCCCAGCGGATAGGCGAGGGATCGGGTCGAGCTTCATGGCTTGCACGATCACGCTGCTGCTGTTGAGAGCTGCCGGCACACGAGACGTGGCGACGATCTGCGTCAACAGTGTGAGGCTGTCCGTCGCGCGTTCTTTGCCGTGCACCTCGAAGAACGTCTTGTTCATGCCGTGGGGTGAGCTGAACAGTACCTCCCAATGCTGTCGGCCCGCGCGTAGCGTCGGGGTGCCCGTCAACTTCAACTCCAACACGCCGCCGTTGGCGGTGAACCCGTTGGCGCCACCTTCGTTCATCTCCTGCAAGCGGATGCGGCCCCGGCGTCGGTCAGGAACGCGCTCTGCCCCGCCCACGTCGATGGTGCGCCGCACTTCGATGCTGGGCGGCGTGGCGCTATCGCCCTCGATCACGATCAGCCACTTCAAGTCGGACGAACTACTTCCGACGTCGGCGTCCAGAAACCCCATGCTCGCGGTCAGTGTCATCGCTCGTCCTCGTCCCAACCGTGGGTCAGCAGTCCTTCATCGACCAAGATGGTGTCACGCAAGATCAAGCTGGAGCCGCCCGGGGGCAGTCCTTTCTCTTGCACGACGCCCTCGCCATCCGTGACCCCACGACGTTTGCCCCATAGCGTGGCAATGACATAGGGTTGGTTGATGATCGACTCGATGTCGCCCTCGTCATCGAGATCGAGGCGTACGTTGAGTTGGTCTTCGTAGCGGATCTTGTTGCGGCTTGCGACACGGCGACCGCCGCCTTCGACCACGAACTCGAAGAACACCTCTGGAAAGGCCGTACCGGCTTCCATCTCGCCCGCGTAGGGTGGCTCCAAAGGCGCGTCCCATTCTGCGAATGCTGCTTCGATCTCACCGGCACCCGAGCGCACTTCTTTCGTCGCCAGCTCCTCGTCGAACTCCGAGATCACGACACTGAACACCATGTCGATTCCCGGTGGGCAGCCGGGCGCTTCGACGACCATGAACGTTTCGGTGTCGAACTGTGCGGTCTCATCTTCCCACTCGGCGATCCACGGCTTGGCGCTGACCATCACGGTCGGGAGGCGCTCGTATTCGCCGGAAGTGTATATCTCGGTGATGTCCGGCTCTTGCCGCAGAACGTCCAAGTCCGGCTCTTCGCCGATATCGAAGAAGAGAAACTCGACGCGTCGATTCGTCTGGCTGCGGTAGTTGTCTTTCGCGGCCTTGGCAATGGGGTGGTGTTCACTGAAGCCCATGTGCTTGAGGTCGTCGGCCAGAAACGTGAGTGACGAGCGCAGCTCCTCGACCCGTTCCGGCTTTTCGCCGAGCTCTTCACGGATCCCCAACTGATAGACGTCGAACATGGCGCCCCAGGTTTTGGGACCGATGTCGCCGTCGACGGCGAGGTCTTCCGGATCGCTCTCGGTGGCATTAGGCACGATCTCGAGCTTGGCGGCGTTGTACTGCTCTTGGAAGCGCCGCAAGGGTTCGATGCCGGTGAACTCCTGATCGTCGATCGCGCCTGGATCGCACGCGAAGTGCCGCGAGAATGCCCGGCTGCACCAGGCCAACACCTGCTTGTAGTCGGAGACCTTGTGCCGATTGTCGACCAGTTCCACGAAGCGTGCACGATCGCCGGTCAATAGGCAGAAAGCGACCTCTGCGCGTTCTTCAGAGAGCGTTTGATTGAAGTCGACGGTGCCGGTCGTGTCCGTATGCCCAGCGACGAGCAGGGATTTGCCCTCGTGCTCCTCGCTGAAGCGCAAGGCGTGAGCGATGACGCCCACGGAAGTCAGACTTTCGTGCTCGCTGGCTTGGCCCTCTTCCTTGCCGATGGGCGTTTCACCTTCCGGCAGCATGACGCAACTGTTGGTTCGGAACAGGCCATCGTGCAGCTCCAGGAAGTGGATGCGTCTGCCTTCGCCGGCCACGCGCAGCTCTCGGTGCACTTTCGCGCGCTTGATCCAGGTGAGGTACTCGGGCCCGTCGGGCTCCCCAGGTGGAGGTTGGATGCCTTGTTCTTCGATGAAGAAGAAGAAGTCGACGCGCCTGTCCCCCGGGATCTCGATTTCTTCTTCGCCGGCCGTCGCAGTTGCGCTGGTAGCTGCAGTTACGCTGGAAGTCGCAGTGGCAGAAGCGCCACTCTTGTTCTCCCGGTTGCGTGCAGCGTGCACCTTGCTCAGGGGGAAGTGTTCACCGGCGCCGTGGGTCGTTGGCGTCTTTGGAAACTCGACGAGCGTGGGTTCTGGTTTTGGCCCGCTGCTCGTCGCGGGCTCGGCGCTGGCGTCGCTCGCTGCAGCGTCAGCGCGAGCGGCGTCGATTTCTGCAGCTCGTTCTTTCTTTGCGTCGCTCGGGGGGGCCGTGGTGTCGCCGCCACTGCGTGCGGCGTCGATCTCCGCGGCTCGTTCCTTCTTTGCGTCGCTTGGGCCACTCGCGGTGTCGGTGCCCCCGCGTGCGGCGTCGATCTCTGCGGCTCGCTCCTTGTCTGAGGCGCTCGAACTCGCCCCGGTGTTCTCGCTCGTCGCTGCAGCGTCGAGTTTCGCGACCCGTTCTTTCTTTGCGGCGTCGCCGTCGTCTGCGGCATCGCCCCCTTTAGCGTCGCTCTTCTCGTCGCCCTCCGCTGGCGCGGCCGGGCGGGTGAGTGCGAAGTATTCCTTGATCAGGCGCGTGCGGGTCTTTGGTCCGGCAACGCCGTCTTCCTTCAGACCTCGGGTACGTTGGAACCAACTCACCAGCGGGTCCGGACCTGGGCTGCCCGTGCCAGGTGTATCGCGCTCGTCGAAGTCGGGGAGGTAGCGCAGCATGAGCCGGTCTTCGCGCTTGCCCCAGCGGCTCTGCGTGCTGGACGCTTCGTAGTTGTCGAGCCACGCCTCGACGTCACCGGTCAACCACTGGGCTGCGCTTTCAGCACGCGCTTCGGACAGCGGCGTGTTGACGTCGGGATCTGCGGTCGCATCCGTGTGTCCGACGATCAGCACCTCGCCGTGTTCGAAGGCCAGGGCTTGAGTGAACACTTCGCGCAGGGCGGCGATCGCGCGCGGCAGGAGGAACGTCTTGTTGGTATCGCACAAGGCGCCGACGACACTGGCGCAAACAGCCGGGGGTTGCAGCACGATGCGGACGCGTTCACGCGTACGAACGGTCAGTCCCTTTTCGAACTCTTCGCGGGTGCAGTGGATGAGCGCCATGGAGCGGAGGCCCGAATTTGCGCCAATTAGCCGAGGGAGTCCAGGCTGGGGGACGCTGATCCGGAGTCCTCGGCCGGGGCGCGCTGGTGAAGCACAGCCACGCGCTTCTGGCCCCCGCGTCGCGAAGATCCTGCACGTGGATACGGAGGGCTTGCCGCGTCGCTACTCCGAGCCCGCCTGCCTCAAGGTCGAGCCCATCCAAACGCCTTCGGCCACGTAGTTCCCGCTGCTCGAGGCCGGCAGGATATCGTAGGTGAACGGGTGCCGGTAGGGAATGGTCTCGTGCCCGACGACCACGCGGCCATCGACGACGTCACCCGGCGTCAAGTCAGCGAGGCGCCGCCCATCTGCGGTCGGATGCGGTCCACTGACTTCCAAGGTCGAGCCGTCATCCAGGCGCAGTCGCACCACGGAGTGGTCGTGAACGGGTCGGCGCACGACGCGCAGCAACGGCACCGCGACGATTCCGTCGGCCTCCTGACTGTAAACCAGGTCGCCGCTGGCCAGGCCAGCGATGGGCACCTCTCCAAAGGGCGTGGCGATGCGGGTATCGGGTGAGGCGCAGACGCCGCCTCCGGTGCAACTCAGGAACGCGTCGCGCTCGGGACCGACCAAGAAGTTGTCTTGCGAATACACGCCGCAGTTCAGGCCGATGTCGACGTCGCATACGGAAGCCGCACAGCTGCAGTCCAGGGTCTCTCCGGCGCACGGATCGACGATGCACTGGGCGGTGACACCTTGAGCCGGACCGCAGGAGATGTCGATCTCGACACACACTTGTCCGTCGGGGCAAGTGACGCAGGGTTGTCCTTCGATACAGCGATCGCTGTCGCAATGCTCCATTTCGCCGGGGCACTCGGGAATGCGGATCATGCCGTCGCCACCCGTAGACGCGTCGGGGTCCGTCATTCCACCCGGATCCCCGGGTTGCGGTCCAACGAGTTCGGCGTTGTAGCGACCGCTGAAGCTGACGAGCACTGGATCACCCAACGATAGGGTGAAGTCGAAGCACAAATGCTCGCCAGGCTCTCGACCAGCGACGCTCACGTCGACCGTGCCCGAAACGGGATCCCCCGGATCCGAAACGAACTCGGGACCCCGGGCAGCGTCCGCCGCCGGATAACGTCGGTAGGTCACGCTGACGTTGTTCAGCGTCGCTTCGAAGCTGCCGACGTTGGCTGCCGTCGAGGTCAAGGACGCGAAGTTCGCCAGCACGTTGTGTTCGACGGGGTACATGTAGCCGTCGGCCTCGACATAGCCAGAGAAGATGACGCCAGCAGGCTGGTTCAGTTGCAACGTGGACTCGGTTTCCGATGCATAGCTGCCACTGGGCCCATCGCTGAACACGTACTCGACGGAGATGCCCGGCGGGCCACAGTCGCTTGCTGCATCAGGTTCACTGCCGCTTGGGTCCGCGCTCGCATCCGCGTCCGTCGAGCTGCTCCCCGCGTCGGCGGCCGAAGCGTCGGTGCTTTCGTCGGTCGCCGTTTCGGAACTTGGGTCTGTCGCGCCGTCCGTACCCATGCCTGCCGGGTCGGTGCTGCCGGTCTGTGTGCCGTCGGTCGTGCCATCGGTGGCACCGCCGAGCTCATCGCTCGAGCCAGCCGATGAATCGGTGCCATCCGTCGAGGTCGACGGCTCCGCATCGGTCGATGCGCCTGTGTCGTCCGCACAGCTCGCGGCGCTGGGTTGACACACCCCGGCGTTGCATTCGATGCGCGAGCCAAAGGGGCTGCAGTCGCTGGCGCTGCTGCACTTCGGCAGACAGACGGAGCCCGAGTCAGCGCAGTCTGCGG
>JBNKHV010000041.1:0-15653 GCA_050290545.1 Polyangiaceae bacterium
CCCCCCCCCCCCCCCCCCCCCCCTCCCCGCCGCAGGCGGGCAACCCCGGGGGATTCGAAACCCTCGACGTCAACCTTGGCAAGGTAGCTGCCCCGGACTCGCCCTCGACTGCGTCGCCGTTCAACTGGCTGGGGACGGGACGTCCTGCAAGACTCAGCAGGCGCCGGTCTCGGCGTTGGGACCGGCGCGGGAAGTGGCGCCGACGGGCCCAGTAGGAGGAGGAATCGAGTCAGCGGCAGATGCTCCGGCCCAGGCTTCATCGAGCTGTCGCATGGCCCGCAGCCGTTTACCCGTAGGCACAATCTGGTGGTTGCTTGCCCTGATCGGCCTACGGCGTCGGAACGGACAGCCGAGGCCATCACAGAGTACACATCCGTGAGTCATGTGGGCTCGCCCGGTCAGCCCCTGCCGCTGACGCTCCCGCTTGTGGTATCGGTCACCAGTGAGCGGTCATCTACTTTTCGGCGGGACCCCGTCCCGCGCTAGTGGTCACGATGAAGCGGCGCGGGCGTTCTACCAGTCGCGTGTGAGGCTGTTTTGGAAGGTGGTCTTCTTCGTCACTCTCAGCAGCTCCGGGGTAGGCCTGGTGGAGATTGCCTCAGGCAGCACACCGGGAATGAGTCATGTGTTCAACGCCCTCAGCACTGTCGTCGCGGGGGGCTACTGGTACCTGTGCCAACACGGCCAACGTTCGTTGCGCTTCTGCCAGTTCATGGACGGTGGCGCCTTTCTGATCCATGGCATGCTGGGCGTCTTCCTGGTGCGCTATGCGGCGAGTCTTTTCCTGATCGACCGCTCGATCGCGACGTCCGAGGGAGCACTGATGGCCGACGGGCTATTCCTCATGATGGCGCAGGGGGGAAGCGCGATGTTGGTCGGTATCCGAGCTGCCCTGGTACCGGCAGCGCCGCGCCGCACGACTTGGGTCTCCGCGCTGTACGGCGTGCCGTCGATACTAGCCGCCGCTTTACTCGAACCAGCTCCAGGTGGCGCGCTGGTCTGGCGTGAGTTGGACTCCCCTGCGCTTCCTTGGTTGCCGGGCATGAGTGGGCTGATCTGGATCTACGCCACGATCACTTGCGCCGTGATCTCATCGGTCATCCATGGCTTGCGCAGCAAGGTGCGCCAAGCACGGCAGTTGGGGCAATACACCTTGGGCAGGAAGCTAGGTGAAGGGGGAATGGGAGAGGTCTTCGAGGCACGCCACGGCATGATGCGGCGCCCATCCGCCGTCAAGCTCCTCAGGCCAGAGCACGCAGGTGAGCAGAGCTTGAAACGTTTCGAGCGTGAGGTGCAAATGACCTCACGATTGACGCATCCCAATACCATCACCATCTTCGACTACGGCCGTTCCGAAGAGCGTGTCTTCTATTATGCGATGGAACTCTTGGATGGTGCCACTCTCCAACGGATCGTGGAGGTTGGTGGAGCTCAGGCGCCTGCCCGCGTCGCCAGGATACTGAGCATGGCATGTGGCGCGCTGAAGGAGGCACACGCAATTGGGTTGATTCACCGCGACATCAAGCCGGCGAACATCATGCTGTGCACCCAAGGAGGAGAGCCAGACGTGGCCAAGTTGCTCGACTTCGGTTTGGTCAAGGATGTTTCCATGGAACAAGGAGTCGAAATAACCCAGAGCCATACCGTCATGGGCACCCCACAGTACATGGCCCCGGAGACGATCCTGCGGGCGGACGCGGCGGATGCGCGCTCAGACATCTACGCGCTCGGCGCCGTTGCGTATTTTCTGCTCGCTGGGGTCGTGGTTTTCGACGGCAAGAGTGTGGTGGAGGTGTGCGGCCAGCATTTGCACGAGCAACCCAAGCCGCTATCGGCCCACGGCGTGGTAGCGCCGCAGCTCGAGGCGCTGATCATGAGTTGCCTCGCGAAGGACCCTGACGAGCGTCCACAGACCGCAGACGATCTGCGTCAAGGCTTGGCGGCTTGTTCGCTCGGCAGCTGGACGAGCACCGATGCCGAGGCGTGGTGGGCCGAGTACCGCGCTGCCTCGAGGCCCGCGCCCGTTGACCCGAAACCCACCGGCGAGACGCTAGCGGTGGACCTCGAGCGGCGCTACGCCTCCTCCTAGGGATGGAACGCTGCCATCCCACCGGCGTTCGTCATCGTGTTCGAGCGCAGAGCTGAGAATACGACCCAGGTCTTCGCGTGACACGGCTGGTTCAGAAGCATCAACTTGCGGGCGATGGTAGGTGCTTCTGCGATAGCGGAGTACTTGCGCGGATGAAAGGGCGCAACTCGTGCACAATTGAAGCGGAAACGTTCTCGCTTCGAAGCTTTTTACGGTCGCCACTCGGTTCGGTTGCGAACTGCGTGTCATGATTGGGGAAACGCGCCGACCTGCGGCCTGCAGGTGTCGCGGGAACCCTGTGTTCGATGAGACTGACTCGCTTCTGCCTACCTTCCAAGACCATCGGGCTTCTGTTGGTGCTCGGCTGCACGAGCAACCTGGCGGAGGATTTACGCGCGGGCGGCAGCGCTTTGGACGGTGGTGTCCCGCTCGGCACATGTCCAGCCGGCATGTACGGCAGTGACCAGTGCGAGCCGTGTAGTGTAGGGACCTACTGCGCCGCCGGAACGACTGAACCCGTCGAGTGCGTCCAGGGCACCTGGGACCACGACGCCGATCCGCGAACCCGATGTGAGGCATGGACGAATTGCCTCGCCGGCAACTACATCCAAGAAACGGGGACGCCGGGCCGTGACCGTCGCTGCGTCCCTTGTGAGCAGGGGCGCTTCAGCATCGACCCCAACAGTAGTGAATGTTCAGCTTGGACGGCCTGTGGGCCTGGCTACTACCTGCGCATAGAGGGCAGTCTGGACACCGATCAGGTTTGCAGTCCTTGTCCCGCTGGTACGTTCAGCGACGAGAACAATCTCAGCCAGTGCATGGAATGGTCTGACTGTGCGGCGGGGCAATACGTTGCCGCGGAAGGCAGCGCGAGCGCGGACCGAAAGTGCGAAGTCTGTCCCGGTGACACATTCAGCACGACGGAAAACTCACCGGAGTGTTCGAGTCATCGAGGTTGCGAACCAGGCACGTTCATCGATTCGTCAGGCTCGGGCTCGATGGACGCGGCATGTAGCGGTTGTCCATCGGGGACGTTCAGCAATACCCCGGATGCCGAGAGCTGTACGGCATGGACCGACTGTGAGCCCGGCGAGTTCGTCGCCGAGTTAGGGACAGCGACGGGTGACCGGCAGTGTGAAGCCTGCCCGCCGGACACAGAAAGCTTCAGCACCAACTCGGGCGCGTGTGTCGCCGTCGGAGAATGTGCACCTGGGACGGTGGAACTGACGCCAGCCACCGAGTCCGCACCAGCAGAGTGCGAGGATTGCGAAGCGGGGCAGTATTGCGCGGGCGGTACGACTGAAGCCGTCGACTGCGGCGACGGCGATTGGGATGACGATGCGGATCCAGCGACGCCGTGCGTTGAGCAGACGATGTGTTCACCTGGTGAGTATATCGTTTCTGCCGGAGACGCGATTACGGATCGCGCTTGCGATGCCTGTCCAAGCGGCACCTTCAGCACGATGGCGCAGTCGGATAGCTGCACGGATTGGACGCATTGCCCGCCGGGTAGCTTCGTGGAGGTGGCTGGGTCCAGCATTGCGGATCGCGAATGCGGGGACTGCCCGTCTGGCGCATTCACCGTTTCCGATGACGAACCGACGTGCGTGCCTTGGTCGGTGTGCGCGGCTCCGAGCGAGTACATGACGCAAGCGCCGAGCGCGACCGCTGACCGTGAGTGCGGCTCGTGCGACGCCCCCGAGGTGACGCTTTTGGACAACGCCGACGCGTGCACCATACCCACCTTCCAGATGCAGGATGGGGTAGTGGTGATGGAGGCGGAGAGCTACCATTTGCAGGAGCTGAACGGGTCCAATCACGCCTGGGCGCCGTTGACGGCTCAGGCCGCTTCCGGCAACACCTGCATGTCCGTCAATCCCAATGCGGACTATCAGTGGTCCGAGAACATCGCGGCCGATTTCGCCCCACGCTTGGACTTTCGCGTCAACTTCACGAGCACGGGGACGTTCTATCTTTTCCTGCGCGGCGACCCGCGCTCCGGCGGGGTCAACAACGACAGCTGCTTCGGTGGTATCGATGGATCGTTCGGGCCGGCCTACGACTTCGACGATCAGCGAGACTCCTGGAGCTGGCGACAACAGGGCTTCTGGGTGGGCACCGAAGGGCAACACATCGTCAGCGTTTGGGCGCGTGAAGATGGCTTCTGCTTGGACAAGGTCGTCCTCACTTCGGACCCGACCTCGCCAACCGGGGATGGTCCCGCCGAGAGCCAGCAGGAATAGGAGCCTTCGTTTGCGGTTGGGGTGAGCTCAGCCGCCCCATGGGAGGCCGAGCGGATTCGAACCCTCGACGCAACCTTGGCAATCGCCCCACCCCCACGGCCATCTACACCCACCCCGCCGCGATCAACACGATCTGCAACTGTTCGAGCCTCGGCGGTCGCTCCGCTCCCGCGTTCAGCTGATGCAGGAGCGCCTCGAGGCCCGGTCGGTCTGATTGTACCCAGTCGGGTTGAAACAGGGCGTTTGGCATCGCGGCCGAGGGTTCCGGTGAGTTCACCTGGCTCGTGCAGCCGGAGGGGTTCGCCCCGATGTGTTCATGCGCGGCGTTCGGGATGATGTTCACTGGCTGAAGGCGGAGTCGTCGATTTCGATGGGAATCGAGATGCCTCCGCGCACTTGGCTCTGCGGTGCAAGCTTGTCGTTGATGGGGCGTGGAGACGGATTCGCTGGAGCGTGGGTGACGAGTGGTGGGGGAGCGTCAGACGGTGGCGTTGGCGTGAGGACGCTCGGCAGCTGGCCGTCCTTGGCGAGATCCAAGCCCGCGTGCACCGCGGTCCGACTCGAGTATGACGTCACCTTGGCCTCGTAGCCGTGGTCCCGCACGAGGTGATTGACGATCTCTGGCCCGTGCGTGTCTCCGACAACCAGGACCAGCACCCGGTGCTTGTAGAACTTCGCTTGAGCGTCCATGCGGCTTGCCGTCTCGTAGCTTCGCGTTTGGTTGAGCAAATACATGGAGGGAGAAGCGGGATCGACAGGCAAGTGCGGTGGCTGTGCCGCCGTGTCACCTTCGTTGTGGGCACGAAGGTACTCCGTCATGCCGGTGACATAGGTGTGCACTTCGGTGTTCGCGCGCTCATAGAACTGCCGCTTTTCGGCGGCTGGCATGGACCGAAGATCCGGCGGTTCGAACTTGTGGCCTTTCTTCTGCGCCCACGCCGGATCCGTACTGAGACGGACGATGTTGGCACGGTACTGCTGGGTTTCGGCGCCGCGGGCGTTGGTGAACAGCTCCGCGTGCTTCTGGGCGAGGTGACTCAAGACCTGGAATTCGACCCCGTTGCGGGCGTTTGCGGTCGCGTTGGGATACATCGCGCCGTAGATCTTCGAGCCCATGGTGTAAGGATGGGACTTGGCGATTCGCTCGTACAGGTCCTTGCGATTGGGAAAGGCTCGCTCGAGCTCCGTCCGGAACGCCTCGAACGTTGGAGACGAATATCCCCAGTCGACGTGGGGGTTGAACGACCGGAAAGCTTCGGTGGGTGGGAGCTCGAAGTAGACCTGATGAAACCGACCCTGATCGATTTCGGACAGGATGGATCGAGCGTCGGCTTTCACGGGCGCTGCGTGGGTGGACGTGTAGAGCACTATCGTGGCGCGACCTTTTGCGGTGAGCTCGATCTTGGAGGGGGTGAATGGGATGGGCGCTGAGGCTGCCGCGGCAGCTTGCGATGCCGGTGAGGCGTTTGCGTGCTTGGCTGCAGCGGTCGCGGCGCTTTGTTCAGCCTTGCGTTGCGCTTCTGCTCGACGCCTTTGCTCCTCGAGCTGCTCCAGCCGGGCTCGTTCAGGGTCGCCCTCCGCGCGCGCATAGCTCGGACCAAGCCCAGCAATCAGTGCGAGGATGACGATTCTCTTGGTGGCAGAACACATGGTTTTCATCAGTCTGGCTCCTTCGTTCATGTCGTATGTCATCAGAACGACCACAAGAAGGCGGTCGGCGATGAGGGCATCTTGTGCAGTGCGGTGATCACGTGGGGCTCCACGGAACCCGGTTTCGATTCGAAGGACGCAGGGGGCGTCTCCACCTCCGCGTCCACTCCGCCACGATATTTCACAGTGTGTTCACGGATGTTTTCTCGCAGCCCGACGCCGCCCGCTTGCGCCACCAACTGTGCCGAACACTGCGTCCGGGACGACGCTTCCCGCCAGACTCCGGGGACTTGCTCCGGCACGTCGACCATCTCGATTCGATGGGTGTTGAGTAGGTAGTCCAAGCGCGACTTCGGCGCGCCCAGGTAGTCGAGCAGTTTGGCGACTTCGATCAGTCGGAAGTCTCCGACGAGTTGCTGGTAGCGCTCGGGAGGCGTCTCGCTCAACATTCGCGTGACGTTCGCGGCATACTCGGTTGCTTCCTTCGTGGGCTTGGCGACTCCCTCGCGAACCCCGGTCGAGCTACGAAACTCCTGTTCCGTGAGCAGTTGCACCCCGACGGGCTCCCTGATTCGTACGCGGCGACCATCGCGCTGGTAGCGCGGTCCCTCGGGTGTCTTCGGAAAGAACCAGAACCGATGATGCCCTCCGGCGGAGGACGACTCACTCGCACAGGGGTTGCGCGCAGCCATCATCGCGAACGGGGACTGCACCCCGTCCAGGGTTAGCAAGCCGGCTCCAACGGATTTCAGCTCGTAGTCCAGGTCCACGAAACGAGCTGTCATGCGGCACTCAGGCATGCCGAAAATCCGCACCGTTTGGATACTGTATGGGTCCCCCACGCCTTCACGCGGGTCGATGGTCACGCCCGGGGTTCCCTCATAGCCGGGAACCTTCATGGCGTTCCGCAGGGCGACCGTTAGATCGTCGATGTGTATCGTCGGAGCTTGCAGGTCGAGATTTCCGAAGAGGATGATGTCCGTCGTCTCGACGGCGACCGCGAGGATCCGGTTGAGGCCCCCGAGACGTCGTGCGGCCGGGTTCTGGCGTTCGAGCTCGTATTGCAGTCGGGTCAACGAAAGTGCGTGGCTGCCAACGCCGTCGTTGGGCGATAGGGTGTCCAAGAGCGGCTCGGTGCGAGGCGGCTCGACCGCACTGCCTGCCACGTCTGTGCTTTCCCCCGAGGACGGTTGAGGCTCAGCCTTCGGTTGGGGGCTATTGGTGCAAGAGGTGAATAGCGCCAGGGTAGCGATGAGGAGCTTTGTCGTTTGCATGTCCAGTCAAGGCGACAGCGGTCCCACTTGTCCTGCGTTTTTCGTGGTTGGCGTGAAATGGCAGCGGCCCGGGTCTTCCCGGGCCTCGCTGCGGAGTGCATGTCCAAGCAGGTGAGCGGCGACCACATGAAGCTCGAGAACGAAGCTCCTGGGTCGTGTGGCCCTCTCAGCCGCCCTTCGTCGGCAGGAAGTTGTCGAAGCTGACGAGCGCAAAGCCCGCGCGTACGCTCACCTGTCTCCAGAAAGCCTCGAGCGCGCCGACGTCGTTGGGACCGATGGGTCCTTCACCATCCGGGTACGAGGGCAGCAGAAAGACCACGGAAATGCCCTTCAGCGCCCCCTCCTTCGTGCCCACGGTGCCATCCACGGCACGCTCGAGCACCTTCATATCGATCACCCCTTTGGCCGTTCTCAGTCTCAAACGCTCGAGGTTCACATTCGGCGTACTGTGCACGGCGTCCGTGTATACGACCGCGTCAATTCGGGTCGCATCGGCACAGACGGTCTTGGTTCGAAGCAGAGCGCCGAAGATGTTCGTACCGTGAGCGGTCGGAGGCGTTTCGGTGAGGACATCGAAGTGGGCAACGGCATCAGTCCGCGTCTTTCTGTTCTGCAGCGCAACTTTTCGGGCACCGAGCAAGTCGTTGTCCGGCGGCCTCTCGAAGGTGAAGATCGCCGGTTCGGCCAGCTCTGGGTCGGCTTGAATGGGAAGCAGCGCCCAAACGGCGGGGTGCGAAGTCGCCGTGAAGTAGGTGCGGCGTTGCTGGCTGAATCGTTGCGTGTCGTGCTCGTCGATACTGCTGGAACGATCGATCACGTCGACGATGCATCGCGACGCATCGTCGCCGCTCGCGCTTCTGTGCGCGCCCGGTGTGGACAGAAGGGCATCGTCGTGGTCGACGTGTGCCTTCGGTAATTCTACGGAGCAAGCCAACGCGACGCTGGCGAACACAATGGACGTTATCAGGGGTTGTTTCATCATGACGGTTTCCTCGGGTCGTTCGAAGACGCACGGCTCGCCCTCTGGGATACGGCGCAGCAGCGAGCGTTGCTTCTCGAGAGACAACACACGTCGCGCCGCACTTGTCCGCGCGCGCTGGGTCGACGGCCGAGTGAGTGACGCGCCCCGACCTGATGCTCCTCGCAGACTTCTTTCGGACAAATGCAGGGCGCCGAACCTTCGTCAATCAAAGGAGTCACAGAATGCCAAACTCAACTCGAGACACAGCCAAGGTAGACGAGGCGAAGCGGGACGTCGCGCTGGATGCTGGCGCCCAGGCGGGCCTGATGGGAACTGGGCTGGTCGAGTACGCCCGCGAGCTCGATGCCTGCGCGTGGCACGCGAAGTCCAGCTCCTACATCTCGGTCAGGCGGGCCGAAATCGACAGCAAGAAAGCGGCGGCTGTCGCTCGCCGGGAGCGCCTGGAGCGTCGAGCCAAACACGATCGTCATCCGACGCTCAACGGTCCTGCTTCTCGAGGACCCTCGACGACGGCTAGCCGTCTGAGAGCAGCGCTGGGTTTTTCCGCGTTCGGGCTCTTGGCGACTCTGGCGCTTCACAGCTGGACCGGGCTCGAGGTCGAGGTGTCGGCAATGGTCGCGCTTGCGTCCGTTGCTTTGGGGATCGCGATCCAGCCGACGCTCACCCATGCCTCTACTCGAGGGGCGTCGTCGTTTCGTCGCGCGCGCCGCAACTGGCAAATCAATGCGACCTTCCGCGATGAGGAGCGCTTGGAGGAAGAGGGCAAGAAACTCGACGCCGAATACGCGCGACTGTGTGACGTGCTCGACGGCGAAGCAGCGGCACTCTTCTACATTGCCGACCATAGTCGCACGCTGGCGGTCGGGTGTCTCGGTGAGCGCGGACGAGTCTCTGAGGACTGTGCCACCCAACGCCCAACCTACGAACAAGCAGCTGGCTTGCCAAGCGCTGGCGACCGTTCAGCCTGGCGCGCTGCCATCAACGATGACTGTCACGAAGGAGATGAGAACCATGTTTCATAGCAAGAACCACACGACGAATGTCCGCGTGCCCAAGCCTGATCCGCGGCAAAGCGCTGAGACGACCAAGCTTCAATCGGACGCCATCAAGTTCGCAGCTCAGCGGGAGGCGGCCGAGCACGAGGCATCCGTAGAGGGCGAGATCGCCAGGACCAAGTGCGAACTCGAGCAGCAATCTCAGCACCTCGATGCGCTGGTGGAGAAAGAGACCAAGCTGCGCCAGCGGCTTGCCGAGATGAGTAGCGGCTTGCTCGCGTTGCTTCAGGGTCTCGTGAGCATGGGCTCTGCGGCGGTGGTCACCGCAGCAGAGTTCTTCTTGGTCACGACTACGATTGGACCTTTGCTCAGGCTATCGTCGGAGGAGAGTCAGACGGTGGCATTCAGCGTCGTCGCGACGAGTGGTCTCGTCAAGGTCGCCGTTGCTTTCGTCATGCGCGGGAGCTTCTTCGGGCAATATCGTCGCTGGGCGCAGTACCTGCTCTTGATCTTCCCTGTCTGTGCACTTGGGGTGTACGCCGCGGCGATGAGCGGCGAAGCACGCGCCGACGTCTTGGAACTCTACTCGGATATCGAGGCGCAGGTGGACGTGCAGAATGCCCAACTATTCGTCACGGCGCTGGCGACGCTTCTTCCCTTGATGTCTGGGATCCTCTTCGCGTACGGCGTGTCCGCCGTCCAGCACGCACTCGACAAGATCTCGCTGACCGTACAGCTCACGACCTGTGTGGCGAGTCGCTTGCGTGTGGAGGGCAGCCTGCCTTCCCTCGCAGGGGCACTCGCCGAACTCGAGGGTAAGTTGAGCGCGCTGGCAGAGTACGCGAAGGAGCGCGAGAACCTCGCCTTGGCTGAGCTCCAAAAGCAACTGATCAAAGAGGCGCCCCCGCCTTCTGCCGCGGAGCCCGAGCTCACACCACGGCAGGTCGTGAAGAAATTGCTCGCCCAGCGGTATGCCAAGGTTCTGGCGGCGCGCCAGGCGAACTGAATGGGCGAGCGCAGCGCTCGCTCATTGAGTAGCCGTCAGTAGGCGACACAGGTCTCGTCGCAGCCCTTTGCCAGCTGCGGCGAGTCCGCGTTCGCTTCGACGAACTGGTAGTGGAGCTGCCAGTGATTCTCGTTCAGATCGGGCGCAGCACTCGACCCGTTCATCTGGGACGGAGCCCCCTCGGCAGTCACACCGAAGAGCTTCTGTACGTGGCGCGGGAGGGTTTGCGGTGGGGATTCGGAAGGACTGAGAGAGGCGACCCATCGATCGAACTGTTCGTACTCCTGAGCCGGATAGAGGAAGACGCCGTAGCCGCGAGCCCGCTCGAGGCCGCGTCTCGTGTGGACTTCCACCGAGACCGACGTCTCGGTGGAATCGATGGGAATCGAGTCTAGCGATACCGGCACCCAGACCTGGTGACCCGTGCGCTCGACGCGCGCAAGTACCAGTAGTCGGTACTTCTTCGCTTCTGGTCTGTAGAGGCTGATGGACTCGAGCTCGAGTTCCCCACAGCAAGCTCTAGGAGCGGTGGCCTTACGAATGTTCGTCCGAGCAAAGACCTTCGGCTGCGCGCACTTTGCGTCGATGTGTCTCTCCGAGCGGTGATACTCTGCGCTTGCGCTCGCCCTGCCTCGCAGTGTGGCGAATTGGTCTGCAGTCAAACCACCATTCTCGTCGGGATCCAGGTCACTCGAGAAGGCGTCGTCACGCACCAGGAGCGCGTGAGTGATTGGAGCGCGACCGTCGTTGCCGTCGCTGTCGGTGTTCCAACGCGCGCGCCAGTTGCCGTGGGGATCGATCGGTGTTCGCTTGTGGGCGTTCTCGGGCTTGACCCAGTACGCTTCTCCGGTGGGTTCCGGGCTACCGTCTGCAGTCTGCCGTCGCGCTTTGCGAAGGTCCACCGAGCCTTCGACCATCTGAAGAAAGAGCATCACATGGTGGTTCGCGTCACCCGCCGGGAGTCCCCGCACCTGACCTCGCAGAAACTCCGTACACGCGTCGACCTCGGAGGTGAAACCGATCTCGGGGCAATCCTCAGCGGGCGCCTGCCCGAACACGACGTGGTCGAGCCTTGTCTCCGGTCGGAGTGCTGGGTCACCTGGCTTGGCCGGGGGGGCTTCGTCGGGTCCGAGCTTGGTGAGCACGAGCTTGAGCTCGAGCGGCCACCTATCGTGGTCGGGCAGAGGCAAGCGCCATTCGCCCGTGCGTGGCGAGACCCTCGTCGTCGGTCCATTCCAACCCTCCATGAGCTCCCAGCCGCTGGCGCTGCGTGCGTACGCCACGATGCGTAGACGTTCATCTTTCGGAACGGGGCTGACCTTCCCGCTCGGTGCCTGGCAGTCGCCATCTGGCACGCGTACGTCTACGAGCTGGTATTCCGTGATCGGGTCGTCGACACGCGGGGCAGCGCCGTCCAGTGTCAGCTCGGGTGGAGGCGCATGCGTGGTGTCATCATCCCCTGCACCGTATCTTGGAGGGGTCAACAGTGAGAAGACAACGACCACCGCGCCAACGACGACCAACACCGGTAGCCACTTCGACCAAGGGGGAGGGCGCGGGGGCAGGAAGTCGCTCAGAGGCGCGTTGGACGCGATGTGCCGTGCCAGGAACCAGAAATACACGGCCCGTGCGTAGTCGTCGGTCGTCATTCCCCCAGAGTGCTCGGGCGCACCGTCGTGTTCACAAGCTCTGCAGAAAAGACGCCAGTCGTCCTCGGTGAAACTCGATAGGCCGTTGTCCGGGTAGCTGTTTGCGAGCTTCTCCCGCGACGAGCTTGCGTCATCTTCGCTCAGCGCCCGCGCGAGCGCCTTGCGCTTGGTGTCTGCGTCTCTCGTCTGGCGCTCGTCGAGCCGCTTCTCGCGCTGTCGCCATCCGCTCGCACAACGCCAGAGGTAGTTGGATATGATGTCATCCAGGAGCTTGGTTTCGACGACCTCGAAGCGCTTCGCCTCGAGCTTGCCGTTGCAGTAGAACACGGCATTGTCGGGTACGGCATCTAGTTTCAGATCGACGTAGCCAACTCGGTCCAGGTACTTGCCATCGTGGGTGCCAGTGATCACCACGACGGGGAATGCGCGGGCAAAGTCGGTGTTGAGGTCGTCGCACAGCTCGCGAAACCGCGTTTCGAACACACAAAACCAAAGCGCGCCACCGAAGGAGGCGTCCTGGATCTGCTCGCCATCCTTCACGGAGGGCGCGCTCACCGAAAACGAGTGGTCGCGCGAGGCTTGCTCGGCTGCGCGTTCCCACTCGCCGAGCCTTTTCCACTCACACAGAGGCGCTGGCATGCGCTTCAAGCGCTCGACTCCCGCTTGCACCGCTGCCAACGCGCGTTCCCACTCCTCGAGGTAGACGTCAGACTGCGTGAATGGCCTGTACTCCGCCAGGCCGCTCTTCTGGCGGCCTTCTACGAAGGGAAAGAACGTCGGCATCGCTGGCAGCATACCAGCGCGTCGATTCCCTGCGAAGTGCTAGGACCGCTGAGGTTCAATCCGCGCCTGCGCCTCGACGGGTTCAGCCACGAGTTCTACGGGTTCAGCGCCCGGTATCAAAAGGCCACCTCTACCTGGCATCACCGCGTCGAGCAACAGCTGCCACGGTTCCTCGTCCTTGCCGTCGTACTCTGCAACTCTCAACGCGCCCAGCTCCTCTGGGCTCAGGCTCAACCGATTGAGGTGCTCCTGTTCGGTCTGCAGCGCGAACTTCATCCGATAGGTGCACGTCGCATGGCTGGGTTGGGACGACTTCCACGTCAGCCAACTCCGTCCGCCGCTGGTCTTCACCACGAGCTTGTCTTCGGTGTGCGCCCGGAGCGTCGGATCGACGAACTCTGGACGAATCGGGAATACCCGGACGTCAACGACCTCTCCCGCCGCTCTCAGGGCGTGGGCATCGACTCCAGCCATCGAGTCTCGTTCACGCAAGCCGTGTTGCCATCGCGCGAACACTTCGGGGTGCTCACGTTCGAGTTTCGAACGGGCCGAACGAAGAAGAGACTTCAAGTTACCGTTCCGTAGTCTCTCCCTCACTTCGAGTAGGACTCGTTCGAAGACGTCATCATCGGTCTCCGTAGCATGCCTGACGTTCTCGAGTTCATCGGCTCGTCCGACGAGTTCGAGAAGGACAGGGGGAGCTGCTTCGCGGTTGTCTCTGACCAGTTCGAGCAACTGGTCGAGTTCCTTGTCCCCGATCATCATCGTGACACTCCTTTGCCCGCGGTGGGGCTGATGGCTGTGATTGTTGCTGTACCGAACTTCGGCGTCACCGGCGCTGCTTCGCCGGTGCCGTCTCGCTTTTCGGTTTGCTTCGAAGCGGTCGCGCTGGTGGAGAGTTCGTCGACGTATCGCGTCGTAGTGGGCCCGGATGATCGCCTCTGGAGCCAGCGCTGAAGCACCTCTCGATCCATTGCGGGCAGCGTGTTGAGAGCCGCCTCGAGCGCCTTGCGCGCGCGATACACTGCTTTTCGAACCTTGTCTTTCGAGATAGCGAGGGCCGCGGCGACCTCTTCCGTGCTCAACCCCGCCACCTCCCATAGTGCGAGAGCTTCGCCGTCCCGGCCCAGGCCATCGATCGCGTCGAGCACGATCGCCAAAACGGACGCCCACTCCACCCCCTCCTGGTGCGTTGCAGGACCACCATCAACTGGCGCGGGCGCTTCTTCCAGGTTATCAAGCCGGGTTGTGCGGGCCTGGTCTCGGCGCAGCTGTTTGAGTTGGTTGAGCGCAACGTACGTGGTGACTTGGCTGCAGTAGCCACCGAAATTGCCATCAGCGTATTTACCCTGGGTCACCGCATCGACAACACCCATGGCTGCGGTCTGGATGCAGTCATCCGCATCCGCGGTCCATTTGAAGAAGTATCGCGCGCGCCGCACGATGGCCCGGCTGCCCGTCTGCAACTGAGCTGTCGCCGCCTGCTCCGAGACGCCCATTTTCTGGAACTCCGCTCTCATGACTGGCGAGTCGAGCAGTCGGTTTTCGAGTCGAACATCAGCGGGCCTTCCGCGTGTGTTCGGAGCGAGCAAGGAGCGCCGCTGCTCTTCTTTGCTCCGGGCTGGACGATGAGTCATGGGTCCTCTTCCTTTCTCGAGCGGATCGTGAGCCTCGTTGGTACAAGTCTTCCGCGCGGTGAGATGTCGCGCGCCCGATGGTCGATTGCTGTTCGAGTGTCGTGAGCGCGTGGCCGAATCTCTCATGAGTCTTCGAAATCATGTTGCTATTCGTTTCTCTTCAAGACATGCCCGCGGGCCAGATAGTGGACCCACACACGGGAGCGGGGAGCTTGCTCCCCGCTCCCGTCACGCGTTCACAGGGAGCATGGCCCATTCGCGTCAGACGCGTCACCTGCATCAGAGCCAGCGTCAGGTTCGGGACCAGCGTCGTCGGTTGGTCCAGCGACGCTGCCGCCGTCAGTGCCCGCGTCGTTCGCCGCGCTGCCGCCTTCAGTGGTTGACGGGTCGGATCCACCGTCGCTCGGAGTGGGCGTTTCGGCCTCGAACGTCCAGCTCACCTCGGCCACTCCCTCGAGGGAAATGTCCTGCACCAGCACGCCCAACCCATCGGAGTAAATCGCAGCGAGACGCGAGCGATAACACAAGGAGTCCACGTCGATTCCCAATTCACGAAGCGCTTCGGCCAGGGCCTGCGGGCCCGCCTGCGGCCATATCTCGCAGGTCCCATTCCAGTTCACGATGCCGAGCTCGTCAGCAACGCCCAGGGCCAAGTGATGGTCTGACGGGACGGACTCGATGAAGTCCACCACGCGACGGTGGGCGTCGCCCCCGTTTCTGTCAGCCCAGGTATCCTCGTGGATGATTGCGGCGCTGTCGAAGTAAGGTGAAATGTCCACTGCCCAGATCCCGCGGCCGGGCCCGTAGCCGCACCCCTCCGCGATCACGACGCCATCAGCCTCGATGCTGGCACAGCGACCGTCCGAAACGACGTTCACCGTATGCGTCGAGTCCGGCAGATCGAGCACCACGGTGCTCTGCTGCCGTTCGACCTCGAGCGCGGATGATCCACTCGAGCACGCCAGACCAACACTCGCGCAACACGCGCCCCCTGCGACCAGGGCAACTGCTTTGCTGTTCATGTCTACCAATCCTTTCCGAGCGGCGATCTGCCACTCCCTTCCAGAAGGTGTTCGCCACGCGATTTGTCCTGAATAGAAGGCGGCCGACCACTCAGCGTGCTCGGCAAACGCGGTCGTCCAGCACGAGGCGCAGCTCCGGCAGGCGTGGAACGCTCGGATGACCACGACATGGCCCGTTCGAGCTAAGGAGCCCAGTCGAAATTACCTGGCCTTCGAGCGCCGCTGCATCCCCGCCGGCTGCGTTACTCGTCGCTCGAATGCTTCAGCATGCTCGACTCCTCGCGCCTTGCCGGCATGGCGCATCGACGCCCTCGGGGCTCAGG
>JBNKHV010000042.1:0-3383 GCA_050290545.1 Polyangiaceae bacterium
TCGCCTTGCCCGACGTCGATGAAGCGCAGCTCGAGCTTCCCAACTTCGGATGAACTCTGGCCTGCGGCGAACATCGAACTGCGGACGGTCGTTCGCTGGGCAAGCGCCCCCGGCTTCTTCCGTGTGGGAAAGGTCTCCACGATGTAGCCTCCGCGTCGCTCGACGTTTCGCCGTTTGACGCTCTGCCGTTCGTCCTCTTTCCTCTTCTTGCGCTTCTTGGCGTCGGCTTGCTTGCGTCGTCGTTTGCCGTCGGCGGATGCCTCCTTGCGAGGCGGTTCCGGCGTTGCCGTGGATGTGGACGTCGCAAAGCCGGCGCTGAACGAACAGCCCGTGACGGCGACAAAACAACTGAGAACAACTGGAAAGAGCTTCGTGGACATGAGTACCTCCGCGGTCGACGCGTTCAGCGCGACCTCCCGTCGCGGAAGATACCAGAGATCCGCGGCTCGCCGCTGCACCTGAATGCAGCGGCCGAGTGGATCTGTGCGCGCGAGGCGTGAGGGACGGGCTCGTGTTCCGTGTTGGGCTCGCGCCTGCGGCTAGATGTTTTCCCAGCGGTGCGATTCTGCAGAGCGGAAGATGGCGTCGATGACGCGCATGTTGGCGACGGCGCTCGTCATGTCGTTCTGTATCGGCGTACCGCTGCGGATAGCCCTCGAGAACGCTTGCCATTGCTCTGTGTAGTGGTTCGTTTGCGGCAGAGAGATCGTCTCGCGTCGGTCCTCCGAGTTTTCCGCGACGGTGAAATCCGGCGCGCCGACGAAGCCGTCGTCGATGTGAATTCTGCACGGGCGGTTGTTCGGCGCGTTGAACGGGATCTCGATCTCGATGTGACCCGTGGTGCCGAACACGTGCACGCGTTGGTAGGGGACGTGCTGGGTGCCGACCACGAAACTCGCCTGGCCACCTTCGAAATCCAAAATGCCGCTCGTCAGTCGATCGCATTGGCTCGCAGGATCCCAATCGCAGATCCCTACGACGCGTTTGGGCTCCGCCCCGAAAACGAGGCGCGCCGTGTTGATGCAGTAACTCCCGATGTCGTAGAGCGCTCCACCGCCGACGTCTTTCTGGTTTCGAATGTTTCCGAGGTCGGTATTCGTGTACGAGAATGCGCTCTGCACGGCTCGGACGGTGCCGATGCGCCCCGCCTGAATCAGCTCGACCACCTTCAGCCACTGAGGGTGGTAGCGAACCATGAACGCCTCGGCCACCAGTTGACCTGTCTCTTTCTGCACGTCCGCGAGCTCCTGCGCCTGTGCCGCCGTCAGCGAGATGGGCTTCTCACAAAGGACGTGCTTGCCTGCACGCGCGGCCTTGATCGACCAGGGGACGTGCATGTGGCCAGGCAGCGGGTTGTAGATGGCCTCGATTTCTGGATCTGCCAACAACTCCTCGTAGCTTCCGTAGGCTATCGGGATCGACGCTTTCTCAGCTACGGCCTTCGCCTTGTCGAGAGAGCGGGACGAAATTGCCCGCACTTCCACCAGCGGTGCGCCGCGCATGCCCGGAATGGCCGCCATCATGGCGAAGTGACTCGAACCCAAAACACCCCAGACAACGGGCTTTTCTGCAGACTCTGTACTCATGGGGGTGATGTTACATCCGTCGTTGCTTCGAGGACAATGGCCGTCAATTTGGGGCGAACGCGGCGCTCCGGGGCCGCACACGTGTACAGCCCGCGTGGGAGGTGCCACGAGCAGGCCGCTGGCGGTGACAGAAGGTGCTGAGAGCAAGTGCTGACCCAAAAGTGGAGTTCTGACGGAAATCGCCGGGACTGTTGGGCTGGAAGCCGACGGGTGGTTCGCTGGGGCTCGCAGCAGAGCCTCACCTGGAAGGTCGGGCAGCCAATGGCTCAAACGTTGTCGTTGGTAGTTTGTCCAAGCAATGGCACAGTTGGGCATCGTGGACGGGGCGCGCTTCAGGGGGCCCGCCTACGAAACGGCGCGACTCAAACTCGCGAAGTTTCGGCTGGAGGGCGGACAAGCAAGAGAAGGGGCGTTTCGACACCTAGCTCGCGTGACCGTCGAGACACTGCGTGTCGATCGGGTAGGTGTCTTTTCTCTCGCCGCCGGACGCCGTCTGGTGAGTCAAGTCATCCACGACCGCGATTGCCCCGACGAGCAAAGCCAATGCAGCTTCGCGCTCGGAGATTGCGGCGATCTTGGGATGCTGCTCGAAGCAGGGCGTGTCGTCGCTCTGGAGGAGAAGGACACCGCATCGCTCGGCGCATTCACTGCCCAGTACTTGGCCCCCCGAGACGCGGTGAAGGTGGTGCTCGCGCCGGTCCTCAGCAGTGGCAGCGCGGCGGCGTTGATCAGTATCGAAAGCAAAGACCCTGCCCGCAAGTGGGACGATCAGCAGCTGAACTTCGCGACCTCGGTCGCGAATCTCGCGGCACTGGTGTTGACGCAGATCGACAAACTCGAACTCGAGGTAGCGCTCAATGCGAGCGCCGAGATGCACCGAGAAGCGGAAAAAATGCAGGCGCTGGTGCGAATGTCGCGTGGCGTAGCCCACGACATCAGAAACCTCCTCGTCGTCGTTTCGAGCGTGGCCGAGACGTTGAGCGATCAGGGTGATTCTACTCAGTCGGCCAAGTTGCATCACGTGGTCCGCGCCAGCACCGCCGTGCTCGACCAGCTGACGACGTTCAGCGCGGCGACCCCACCCCAGGAGGAACGCGTCGACCTTGCTGCGTGTATTGCCGAAACCCGTGGAGTGCTCGAAGCGCACCTGAGTGGCGAACGACGTTTGAGGGTGGAGATACTGACCCAAGCCGATGACGTGCACGTCGATTCCGTCTCCGTGCGTCGGATTCTGCTGAACTTGGTCGACAATGCCCGGGTTGCGCTCGGCCCCTCAGGGGAGATCGTGGTGCGTGTCCGTGTGCCTGAGCCTGAGGACGTGTTGAGCGTCGGCAGTGTGGTGCTCGAGGTCGAAGACGACGGCGCCGGAATGGACGGGGCTACTCAGGCCCGTGCTGCGGAACCCTACTTCACGACGAGAGCCGAGCCACGAGGGCACGGCTTGGGCTTGCCTTTGGTGTTCGGGATCGCGCAACGCTACGGCGGTGGAGTGAGGATCGTCAGCAAGTTGGGAAGGGGAACCCGGGTTGCGGTCGCGTTGCGTCGCGGGTAAACGGTCATGTCCGACGAAGTTCCGCGTTCCGGTCGACGAAAGCCCACCATCTCACGCGTGGAACGCAAGCGCGACCGCCCGTCGTCGGTCACGACCAAGACGACCCCTGTGTTCTGGAGTGCATTGGCATTGACCGTCGTCGTCGGCGTGGTTGCGTACTTCGGACAGCTCCGAATCGAGACCGTGCTCAAGCAGCGGGTGAAGGGAGATCTCGAGGCCAGACTTGCCTCGGCGGTTGCAGGTGC
>JBNKHV010000043.1:0-42922 GCA_050290545.1 Polyangiaceae bacterium
AGCGCGTTGGGCGGAGGTGCTGGGTTTCGCTTGTGAGCTGGATGAGCAACCCCTGCAAGTGCTCGAAGAGCTGGGCAAGATCAGTACGGACTTGGCGTTGCGCGTGTTGCCCGAAGTGGAAGGGGTGGAGCACGCCCAGGCGCTGACCGTTTTCGTGCGCGCCGAGCGAGCGTCGGAAGCGAAGGATGAGCGGGCAAGAGAAGCCGCCGAACGCGCCAGTTGGGACGGCGACTACCTGGTGCGGCTCTTCGAGCGTTGGCGCGCACAAGGCGGCTTTGATGCCGAGAACGTCTCCGGCTGGCTCTGGCAGCAGGTCTCTGCCGAGCGCTCCACCGACGAGTTGGCGGCTCTGCACTATGCTCTGGAGCACCTGCAAGGAGCCGTACCCCGTGAACGCTTCTTCAAGCTCTGCGAGCGGTGGCCTGCGGCTGGGCCACCCTCACCCGAAGCGCTGGGTGTGGTCGGCATCCCTGCGGGGGAGTTCACGATGGGCTCACCCGACGACGAGGAGGGGCGCTTTGAATCTGAAGGCCCCCAGCATCGGGTTGCACTCTCGGCATTCTGGCTCGGGCGCACTGCCGTGACCCAGCAGCAGTACGCGGCGTTCGAACCAGACCGCGCGGCTGCTACTGAACCCGATCACCCCGTCGTGAACGTGTCGTGGTGGGCCGCCTACCTGTTCTGTCGCTGGGCGGGCGGGCAGCTGCCGACGGAGGCCCAGTGGGAGTACGCCTGCCGCGCGGGCACCAGCACCAGGTATCACTCGGGCGACACCGAAGCGCACCTTGCGGAGGTCGCTTGGTTCGATGAGAACTCCGAGCTTCGGCTGCATGCCGTTGGCGAGAAAGCGGCCAACGCCTTCGGTCTGCACGACATGCACGGCAATGTCTGGGAGTGGTGCTCGGACTGGTTGGGAGAATACGCGAGAGAGAGAGCCGTGGACCCCCGAGGACCTGATACCGGCTCCGGGCGCGTGCTGCGCGGCGGCTCGTGGATCAGCGGCGCGTGGGACGCCCGCTCGGCCTTTCGCTACGCGAGCCTTCCCGGGTACCGCTTCGTCAACTTCGGTTTCCGGTTTGCTCGAGGTCAAGAATGAGGGCCGGAGGCCAGCAAGCGCCGGAGGCGCATGTTCGACGCGCCGGAGGCGCGGCAGCCCCCACCCACACGTGGAGCATGCGGGGCAGAACGCCGGCTCAGTACGCGAGTGCGGCGACGCGCGCTCGCATGGCCCATCATCCAGCGCTGCCCACCTCGTCCAACAGCGTGAGCTGCCCCAAGTGCGTCAAGCGCGAGGGATCCGCGTACACGAAAATACGTCGGATCCGGTCGCCATCGAGCTCGATGCTGAGCGCGCTCGTCAGTCGCTCGCCATCGACGACGGCGACGGCGGGGCTGCCGTTGATGCGACAGTGCTGCAGGCTCACGCCGGTGGCCCCCCGCGGGGTCACGCTGGCGACGAAGGCGGCGATCTTGCGAGCGCCCTGCAGGGGACCGGGGAGGTTTCTCGCGCCGCCGAAGCGCCGTTCGGCATCCCCCGCGTCGACCACGAGGGTGGCCTCTGGCGTCAAGAGTTGCAACAGGGCGTCCTTGTCGCCGCCGGTGCTCGCGCGGACGAAGGCGACCAGGAGCTTCTGGTGCTGTTCGTCCGAGACATCGAGCGGTCGTTTATCCACGGCGATGTTGTGCCGCGCGCGTCGCAGGGCTTGTCGACAGCCATCGACGCCGCGCCCGAGAAAGTCCGCGATCTCTTCGTGGGTGTAGCCGAACACCTCGTGCAAGAGCAAAACGGCCCGCTCCAATGGCGACAGCTTCTGCAGCAGCACCATGAACGCCATCGACAGCGTGTCGAGCGACTCGAGGCGCCCAAAACCGTTGCTCTGCAGGTCGACGGGTTCGGGTAGCTGATTGGGCAGTCGCTCGCGACGTGCTCGCGCCGAGCCGAGCTCCGTCAGACACAGGCGAGTGGTCACCTTGAGCAAGTAGGCCTTGGGTTGGTCGACGTCGACCTTTCGACTCCGCCAGCGCAGCCACACCTCCTGCACGATGTCTTCGGCGCGTTGCAAGTCACCGAGCATGCGGTACGCGTGCGCCAACATCTCCGCCCGATGCTCTTGAAACAGCTCGGCGTCGGCGCTCTGTTCGTCACTGCTCATGCCACTGCCGCGTGATTCGTCATTGCTCATACCACCTCCGCGTGAGCCGTTCGCAAGTATCCCACGAGCGTCGCCCCAAGCGAACATCCTGAGCGCGTGCGCTGGCCTCGACGATCGCCGGCTCGCCGCTGAGCTCGTACCAACCCGAGGGGCCGACGTAGGCACCCCCAGGCAAGGGCGCCGTCGCCGCAAAGTGCAGTGGCCCCGCGCCACTCGACGGAGATTGACCGAATCGCCGTTGCACTCGACGCGTCAGGCGCAAGCGGCGCGTGCCGTCTCTGCCTTCGAGGATGTGCGTGCGCACCAAGCCCGGGTGTGCGGCCACGGCGATCTGAACGCGGCGCTGCAGGCGTAGCCGTCGATCGAGCTCGAAGGTCCACCACAGGGTTGCCAGCTTCGACGCCGCATAGGCCCGAGAGGGATCGTATTGCTTTGGCCTTGGGGTTACCAGCGCTTCGGGCTCGACGTTGCCGGCGTGGCGATGCACTTGGCTGCCCACGTTGACGATGCGCTCCCGCACTCTGTCCAGCAACAGCCGGGTCAAGAGGAAGGGCCCCACGCAATTGACGGCAAAGTGCGTTTCGATGCCGTCTGCTGTCGTGCCATACGACTCGCCCATGATCGACGCGTTGTTGATCACGGCGTCGAAGTCGCCGTCGATGGCACGGGCGCAACGTGCCACGGAGCCCAAGTCGCTCAGATCGAGCTCGATTGGGCGCGCGGGGGTCGGCAAGCTACGCGCCAGTTCTTCCCCGGCGCGCAGATCACGCACGCCCAACACGAGCTCGACCCCCTGCGCACTGAGCTGTCGCGCCAACTCTCGCCCGATCCCTCGGGTGGCGCCGGTGAGCAGCATGCGCTTGCCCGAGTTCATGGCTGCTTTCCGCCCTTGGTGCGGACGTAGCTGATGCGCCCGAAGAGTCGGCCCAAGAGTGAACCCAAAACCGGTACGTCGGGACGCCCTTCGATGATCAGGCGGTTGTCTTCGCGCCACAGCTCGGCGCGGTAGGCATCGCCATCTTCCGGGTTGTAGAGTCTGCCGTCGACCCAGCGGCTGCCCTGGTGGCGCAGTCCTCGTAGGTGCACCAGACCGACCAGGGGGCGCGAGCGCAGTTTGGGGTTGGGGTTGTGCACGTCCTTCGTGCCCGCCTCTCGCACCCAGGTGATCTTTCCACACAAGCGCTCGGCGGCGTTGGGCTTCTGCTCCGCCTTCGTCGTGCAGGGGAAGAGTCGAATGGCGTGGGAGCCGTCTTCGGCGCGGTACTCGCCGGGCAGTGCGTGACCTCGAGTTTCGGCGACGGCGTCGTTGAATGGCAACACGGCCAGCAGTGTGGTGAACAGGACTGCTCTGGTGGGTTTCACGAGGCTGCCTCCAGTCGCTGGTTGGCGGCTGCGTTCTGGTCCGCACAATAGTCTCGAGCCCAGTCTTCGACTGTTTGTGCGACGAGCTCGGGGCCGCTCAGGATTGGAAAGTGATGCTGCCCAGGCAGGATGCGCACACGGGCCCGCGGTAGCTCTCGTTGATAGTGCTGCGCTGCGCCCAGGCGGTACATCGGGTCCTTGTCACCGTACAAGATCAACACCGGGAGCTGCGTCAGGGTGCGGCGGCAGCGCTCCGCGGCCTCGAGCATGAACGTGTCGTCCAGCGCCATTTGACGAAACAGGTCGAGGATGGCGTCGCGAGAGCGGCGCGTTGGGAATTGCTCTGCGAGCATGCGACGCTCCCTGCTGGAGAACGACTTGCCTTGGCGAGCGACGAGGCGGGCCAGCCAATTGTACCTTCGATTCAGCCAACGGCTGAACCTGGAGCCAACGACGTAGCGCAACATGAACGTCACCAGGCGTCTCGAGCCGACCAACGGCAAAGCCACCGTGCTGGCGATGACGACGCCTGCGAGACGAGGAGCCAACGTCTTGCTGGCAAAAAGCCCGATGCAACCGCTCGAATCATTGACGTAAAGGGTGATGCCCTCGAGCTCGAGCGCAGCGCAGAACTCTTGCACGAACGCTGCGTAGTCGACGAGCCGGTGACCGAAGTCGGGGGCCGCGGTCGAGCCGCCAAAGCCCGGAAAATCCGGCGCGATCACGCGGTGCTTCTTGCGCAGGCGGCGGATGAGGCGGGTGAACCCCAGCGACGTGAAGGGCGCCCCGTGGAGCAACAGCACCACGGGCCCGGAACCTTCGTCGATGTAGCGAATGCGCCCACTGCCGAGGGCCACCACGTGGGAGCGATGCCCGAGGAAGTGAGCGGAGAGAGCGGTGGAATGGGCGATAGTGAGTGCGCGGGATTCGGGGATCGATTGCATGGTTGAGAACCTCCAAGCACCAGACGAAGTAGCGCGTCGTTTCGTGAGCTGGGCCCCGCAGGTTTGTGCCGAGGAGGCTGCACGCCGCCGACTAGGTGGCCGGAACGGCGGCGAGTGGTGTCCGGTGATGGGCAATGAAGCCAGACGCCATCGCGCGTTCCGCGTTGCGCGTTCTCGCCATGAAGTGAACGTCCGGCCGTGCCAACGTGGGTATCGACGCCTACTGCGGCGCTACTGAGTCCCGGGTGGGACTTGTCATCGCTCGGCGCGTGGGAGAAGGTGGCGAGATGCGCTTGGCGTTTGTTTGGGGGACTGTACTGATGGCCTTGGCTTTGTCATGCGGGCAGCCATGGGCTCGGGCTTGGCGTGAGAAAAGAGACGCGAAGAGCGACGTGTGTTTGCACGAAGCTCTTCTGGTCGTTGGCATTCGCTCGATGGATCCCAAGGAGGCGCAGCGGCCTGCAACCGTGCTGCCGCGGGAGAGCACGCTGTCAGAAGGGGTTTCGGAGGTCGAGGCAAGCCTGGAGGCGACGAAGTTGGAGATGGAGTATCGATTCCAGCAGAAAGGTGCGACGCGCGTCAGAGGTCTGACGTTGCCGCTGGAAGCGACTCTGGATGATGAAAGCGTTTGGCACGCATTGCAGGAGCACCGACCCGACGGTGTCATCTACGTGACCTGGCGAGGAACGACTGTCTCCTGCTACTCGCTGGGGTGCGTGTCCGACAGTACATCGAGAGTAGACAGAGACTTTCACGTGTCGGTGTATCAGCTGTCGGAGCAGGGGCAGCTGGTCGAGGTCTACAAGTCGGAGATAGTCGAGGGCGGTGCCGGCGAGACGACGTTCACGGGGGAAACGGCAAGGCGAGTCGCGGAGGTGCTCCTGCAGCGGCTGGACGCGGCAGGGCTCTCCCCTCCGTGCGTGCAAAAGGGACCTCCGTTGTGAGCGTGGCAATGGCTTGGGGAAGGTTGTCGCCGCTCCATCTCAATTGGAGTCGTGGACCGTCGTTGCCCCAACCACGTAACGGTTGAACAGCACCTGACGCGTAGCGCGTCGTTTCGTGAGCTGGCTCCCGAGGATTTGCATGGAGGACGAGTCGAGTGCTGACTACGTGTCCGGGGGAGGCGGGTGCTAACCGCTGGGGTCGTTTCGGAGACGAACACTCAGAACACGACGGCGATCGATAGACGCGCGTCGTACGCAAGCCCCACGTCGGCCCAGTAGTGCCGAAACAAGGGGACACCGACGAAGCCGGGCGTGCCGTCGTGCGGACGCGTTCCGACTTCCAACCCGCCTCCGAGGAAGAGCCCATCGCCAAAGGGGAGGTCCTGCTTTCGGCAGTCCGAGCAGTTGTGGATCGTACGGTCCCCGTGGATCCAAGCGTACCCGAATTGGCTGAACGCGGAGATCGCCATGCACGTCGCGCCGATCTGCCTCAAACACAGCGAGGGCGTCCTAGGTCCGATCCCGAGGTTGTAGTTTTTTATGTTGAGGATGGAGTCAGCGGTTCTAGGATCGCCGCCGAGCGAAGAGACGACCTCCTGGGAGAACTCGCCGCTGTCCTCAGGTTGCACGAACCCGAGTGTTCCTGACACCGTTACCCACTCGTAGACGGTCAGGCTGCTGAAGAGCGCCAGTCCCGCCCCCCATTCGCCCACGCCGTTGTCCCGCGCTTGGTTCGGATTGAGCAACGCGGCGCCGAGGCCGGCTCCCATGGCAAGGTTGAAGGGTGCTCTCGGCATGAAGTGAGCACCCGGCTGCGCCACGGCGCGGGTCGACCCCAGCAGCGTCGCGACGAGCCCCGCGACGCCAAGCCACCACGATCTGCCTCCCATGGGCCCCTGAATACACGATCCGCGTCGGTTCGTCACGGTGGAGACCCAGGTCTGAGTGGCAGGTGCCGGAGAAACTTCCCATCCGACTCCCTTCGATCGCGGATGCAGTCTTTGGAGCGCTCACGCTGAAGGGGGGCCCGCGCGCGTGCGGGGTTCGCTCACGGAAACTCAAGTTCCAACTTGCCGGAGTGGGGCAGTTCGCAGGCCCAGAAGTGCGTGTTCTGGGGAAGTTTCTTGGGGATGATCTCGATGCCCGTCTTGGTGAAGCGCACCGTGTGCGAAGTCTGGCCGTCGCCGCTGGCGCAACCGGCTTCGAGCCAAGGGCTGCAGCTCGGGTAACCTGACGGGCCCACCGAGCACACGCGGAGGACTCGTGGGGCGCTTTCTAGGGGGCCGATGCCCTGATCTGGAATGGGGCTCGCCTGGCCTGGGGTAGTGCCGTTCGTTGGAGGCGGTTTCGGCGCCGTGGGCGGGGCTTCCTCCCTTTCGAACTCTTGCATCTCGAATTCTTCGGCAGGGCCGATTGGGTACGCTTTCGACGCGGTGTCGATGAGTGCCACGGGTCGCCCGCCCATGCTGAACCAGCGTGGGGGCAAGGATTGGGTCCGGTGCACGCTCAGCGGCCCCTGCCACTCGCACGTGTTGTCGTCCCGCGTGAAGAACCAGCCGCGCTGTGTGCGCAGAGCGATGCGGCAGTGGTGGACGTCACTGTCGAACTCCGTCGGGTAGGCCACGTTGAGCAACTGCACCTGCCGCAGTTTGCCGTTGGGCCCCAGCTTTCCGTGAAACCGCGGTGAGTCGACGCAGCGCCCGCCGCTAGGCTGGTCCGTCATCTCCGCGTCCATCGTCCGAAACGAGGGGACGTCTTCGCAGTAGCTCTGCACACCGGGGAATGGACCGTAGGCGGGGATTGCCACCGCTTTGCCGGCGTCGTAGCTGTCGTAGGAAGGGTAGTCCTCCTGCGCGCCCGGTTGCTCGGCGAGTGAGCGCGGTGGCGATAGCGCAGCGTCCTCGAACGGAAGCCGGTACCTGCCTTCGGCCAGCAGCGTACGCTCGCACGGAAAGTCGGGCCACATCGGGGACGATTGAGGCACGATCAGCAGGCCGCTTCTGGTTTCGAATGCCAACTGTTCACAGTTGGCGACTAGCCGGGAGGTGCACTGGGGTCTTCCGCCTTTGCCCATGCCGCACAGGATCAGCGATTCGTGGTCGAGGGTCGTCTCCCACGCCAACGCTCCCCACCAACGCCAGCTCGTTTGGTGGCGGTCGAGGGTGTGCTTCGCTTGCACCGAAAGCACGCCCATGCCCAGCTCTTCCGCCCAACGCAGCTCTCGGAGCGTGGTTTCGATCTGACCGAGGGGTGTTGGCCCTTTGCACGCACGCGTCGTGGTCGAGACGAACCAGTGCTTCTGCGTCTGAAGGGCGATGAAGCACATCTCCACGGGGTGGGGGCCGTGGTGCGCGGCCACTCGCAGTAGCTGCGCGTGCTCGAAAGGGCCGCGCCAACCGCGACGTTCGCCCGTGTCCCAGTTGTTTCCGGAAGGAAGGCACGCTTCGAGCACGAAACCTTCGCCAATGCGGACGCTGGACAACTGCGCACAGAACTGCTCGAGACTACCGTAGGGGCCGAGCATGTTCGAGACGGGAAGTTCGACTTCGGCTTGGGCTTCCGATTCAGCTGCGAGCTCGGGTTTCGCTTCAGCATCGGCTTCAGCTACGAGCTCGGGTTTCGCATCAGCATCAGCTTCTGCTGCGAGTTCAGGCTCGGCCGCAGTCTCCGCCTCGGCCCAGGCCGGAGTGCTTGCCGCCGAGAGTGAAGCCCCCACCCACAGCAAGCTCGCTGCCAATCTTTCCCACATCCGCATCTCTGGCGAAGAGTACGGCATCGGCGGGCTTGGCACCAGGCACGTCGGAGGTGTACCGTCGAACGATGGCCAGCATGGGAGTGAACAGGGGCATCTGCGCAGCGATCTTCGCCGGGACCTGCGCGGCGGCGGTCTTTGCCGCGGCCTGCGCGGGATCGGTCAGCAAGACGCCAGCGCGGAACGCCGAATTGCAGGGCAAAGCGGCGACTCCCGTCTCCTCATCGGATGGCGCCCAAGCTCCGCCGCTACCCCAAGCTCTCGTCCCAGTGGCTGCGGGGCTCGATCGGCTGTGGGCGCAGCGGGCGCCAGCCGCGTGGCTCGCTCTTTTCGAACCCGAGGCGACGATCCGTTGGGGGCGTCGCTCACAGCCTGACGCGCACGACGTGGTCTTCGACGTTCCCTCGTACGGGGTGTTCTGGCGCTATCAACTCGAAGGCCTGGCCCCAGGAGGTTCGGGGGGCGTGAAGATCCGTGACGTGTCCCGAGTGGAGTCGGAACAGGACCGAGGAGCAGCGCAGGGCCAAGAAGACGTCTACGAATGGACGGTCGACTTCGGCGTGCCGGGAGATGCGACGGAGACTGTGCGCTACCGGGCAAGTCTGAGCAAGAACGGTAGCGAGGTGAGCATCAGCAGCTTGAGGCGTTGGCCGCTGGTGGTGACCGTCATTGGTGGCGAACGACTCTTCGATGCAGCGAAGCTCGCCAACTATGATACTCAGGCCGACGCCGTCGCCGCCGAGCGCCCTCGTGAGAAGGCTGAAGCTTGCCGTCAGGCGTTGCGCTTCGCCGAAGCTGCGGATTGGTACGAAAAGGTCGCGAGCGCTCCCGACGCGAGCGCACGGGATTGGCTGAACTTGGGCTGGGCTTCCGTCTTTGCCGGGCGTCTGGCGCGAGCAGAGCAAGCGCTGGTCGAAGCCCGAAAGAAAGATCCGACCATGCCGATGTTCGGAGATCGCTAGCGCGCTTGACGGTGCTCCGCGTGGTCGAAGTCTCGCGCGCGCGCCCGTTGACCGCGTTCCATAGTCGACGTCGAGTGCCCGCGTCGTGTCCCGGTCAGGTACATCGAAATGAAGCCGAGCCACGTTTCGGCAGCTTCTCCACTCCACCCGTGTTGCGGGCGGGAAGCCGTCGATCGCAGCCAGGGCCTCGCGTCGCGCACATCGGACGACGAGATGGACGCCCGTCTCTTGGTGAGTATCATTCGCAGCGATGGCTCTCTCTTCATCCTCGGTTCGAGCAGCTGGTACTCCTTTGTTATTGGCGCTGCTCCTGTCCTGCAGCGACGGTACCAGTGAGCGCATGGTCCCCAGCGCCTCCGCGGGCGGTGCCGTTACTCCCGCACAGCAAGCGGGCGGAACCACGGAGCCCGGCGCGATGCCTGGTGCGACCCAGACACCGGCTGCCCCAGGGGCGTCCGACCCTGCGTCGGCTGGTGCCGCGTCGCCGGGGGTGACGGATCCGGTAACCGGTAACGTTGCAACGCCGAGCGACGGTGTGACGCCGAGCGACGGTGCGACGCCGAGTACCGTGGCCACCGCTGTCACTCCCACCGCAGGCGACGTTGCGACGCCCGGTGCTGCGCCCACGGCAGCCGAGCCGGTGCCGGGTGATGCTGCGCCCCCAGCCGCCAGCGCGGAGCCGCCCGCCGAAGTGCCCAGCACGCCGGCCCCCGCGACGCCAGCCAGCGATGGATCGGTGTTTCCGGAGGGCGTGTCCACTCCGCGCATCATGATCGTCGGTGATTCGATCTCCGCGGGGCCTGGCTGCTACAAGAAGTACCTCGATCAAGAGCTCCAAGCCAACGGCATCACCAACTACGAGTTCGTCGGCGAGTACGACGACGATTGCGGGGGTGGTGTCCGCCACAGTGCCGTCAGTTGCACGACGTCGGGGCAGTACACAGAGGCGTCGTTCACGGTTCCGAATTGCTTTCCCGACGAGACGTACCCAGGCATGGCGCCGTTGATGGCGAGTCACAATCCCGACCTGGTCATGTTGCAGCTAGGGGTGAACGACGTCTGGGGAGGTGCCGCACCCGTACAGCCCATTCTCGACAACTACGCGACGTTGATCGAGCAGGCGCGGGCGCACAATCCGAACATCGTGGTGTTCGTCGCCCAAATCCAACGCATCATCACCGACAACTGCACCAACGACAACAGTACCGCCAATGCCGAGGAGTTGGTGATGGCCGTACCGGGCTGGGCCGCCGAGATCAGCACTGCCGAGTCGCCGGTGTTCGTTGCCGACCTTTGGACCAACTCCGATCCGCAAGAGGCGGACGATTGTGTTCACCCCAACGATGACGGTGCTCGCCGCATGGGCGAGAACTGGTTCAACGCGCTCAAAGCTGTGCTCCAGTAGCCGCCCGCGCGACGCCTGGTCAAGCCGATGACCGGGGCGGCTGTTCAGGCTCCAACCCGGCGAGGGCCAGAAAAACTGCCCGACAATCGTGCTGGCCCATCTAAAGTAGGCAGATGCCGTGCTGTGGAGGCCAAGACTACGACCAGGTTTTCGATGCGCGACAAGCTGGGCGCGAGCTGCGCACGTACCGCAAGAAGGGCGCCACGGGCGTCACGGCCAAGCTCCTGAAAGCCGTGCGTCGAGCTCTCGCCGGTGAGGGCGACTTCACTCACCTCGACATCGGTGGCGGTATCGGGGTGCTCCAGCACGAACTCGCCGCTGACGGCGCCAACCGCACCGTCGCGGTCGATGCCTCGACCTCCTACCTAACCCTGTTGCGCGAAGCGGCAACCGAACGCGGCTACGCGGAGCGCCAGAGGTGCATCGAGGGGGACTTCACGCAAGTGGCGTCTCGAGTCGAGCCGGCCACGGTCGTCACTCTCGACAAGGTGATCTGCTGCTATCCCGATCTCGAGGGTCTCGTGCGGAGCTCCGCCAGCAAGGCCAAGCGCTTCTATGCGATCACTCTGCCCAAGGATTCGCTTTGGGTCCGTGTTGCGGTCTTTGTCGGCAACTTCTTCACGCGCACGTTCTTGCGCTGGCGCTTTCGAACCTTCGTGCACCCACTGGCAAGAGTCGATGGACTCGTTGCCAGCGAAGGGCTCAGGCTCGTGCACACGGAGGCTGCCATCGTGTTCTGTGTGCGCGTCTACGAGCGCGCTCGAGTCGGCACGCCGCAAGGGACCTAGCTCACACCAGCCGCCACTCCGTTCAGAATGCGGCGCGTTCGTCAGCGGCAGTGCTCACCTGCGACGTTTGTGACAGGCTGGCCCTGATGGACTTTGCGCGGGCGAGGATTTCGTCGCCGTTGTCTTCCTCACCGATGATGTGGATCGCAAAGCCGCCACCCGCCGAGTACACGTCCACCTCCGTCACCTTGCCCTGCGCGGGGCTGAACGGATCGTGGGGATGTTTGGGCTCCCCAGCAATGGCGTGGCACGAAAGCTGCCGCTCCAGATACTCCTTCGTGACACCGGGCGGCGCATGCACGTACAGCTTTGCACCTACGGTCTCCTCCTCATGGGAGAAGAACGAGCGCCGGGTGATCGGCTTGACATCGTAGATCGCGCCGGGTTCATAGACGGCACCCAGGAGCTGATCGTCCGTTTGGATGTTGCAGCTGGCCGCACCCGCGGTGGCAACCTGGGGCGGTGTGGGGGTAGAACATGCTGCGGCGATGAGCCCCAGCGTTCCGACGACAATCCAAGTGGCTACTTTCATGGCGTTCTCCTTCTTTGTTCGTGTGGTAACTCGTTGCTACTGCTCGGGTGTTGGGCGTCGTCGCCCGCGCGAGTCATCGTTTGACCGAAAAAGCCGATGCTTGTGATTGGTCAGAACGATGTATGAACGGCAACGACGTTCACTACTCGGACTAAGGATTTCTCTAGGGCCGAGTGAAGCGTTGCCAAGGGGACGCGTGCACAAACGCGCGGAGTCGCCGAGCGCACGCGTGGACAGCCTGGACTCGGCGCGTGCTGACTCGGGACATGCGGACCCGGCGCCGTGCGGCCTTGGCGCGTGCCTAAGGTGAGCGTTACGGCGCCGTTTGGCTTCGGAGGTCGCTCAGGCGTTGCGCTCGGTAGATCGAGTGGCGAGAGGTGTTGGACTCGTCATCCGAACGGTCCCCGACGTCGAGCTCGAACACCAAGTCCCCTTCGGGGGTGACTTCGAGAACCTGCCCGTACGCAGCGCCGCTAGCGGTCTGGATGTTGCCGGTGGCCAGCACCATGTTCCCAGTTTCCGGCTGCCAGTCGGCGTCGCCCCGGGTGGGGGAGAAGAACGCATCGTCGCCCGCCGAGCCATAGCTCCAGACTTCCTCGACGCTGAAGTCTTCTTCGTTCACTGCGTAGATCACGGCGCGACTGTAGGGCTCTGCTGGCGTCTCGAAGGCTGCGGCACGGTGATTGCCGTTGTCGTAGACGGCGAAGCCCAGTGGATTCACTTCGACGGAGTGTTGATGGAACGGCCACTGCAGTTCGCCCACACGGGTCAGCAGTTTGTCGCTCCAGGGCGCGTCCCAATTGGTATGCGTGCCGAGGATCCAAACCAGCTCCTTGGTGGAGCGCTCGATCTTGATGACGGCATCCTGGTGGCGCAGCGACACGTAGTACGCATCCGCGGCTTCATCCAGCACGACGGCGTTGGCGTGGTCCCAATCGTAGGCCGTCACGTCGGGCGCAGAATAGGAAGCGGGCCAACTCGTCGACAGAGAATCTCGGCTCACCCGCGTCGGGTCCAAGAGGTCCAACAACGGCACTTCTTCGAGTAGCTCGCCGTCGGCAGTGAACTCGACGATGACCGCTCCCATGACGGCCGCATCCGCGCGCGGAGCGTCGGCGTCGTCGATCGACGTTGGATAGTCCTCGACCATCCTGACTTCGGTGGAGAGCGCCAGGAAGTCACCACTGGGCAACCGCTGAACGTCGTGATGCAACGCTTGGATGGGCACGGGCGTGCTCCAGTCGGGAACCTCGCAGGTGCCTGGGAACTCCGAGGCGTGCCACATGCGCACGATCTCTCCCAGGAGATCGACCTCCATCACGCTGCACCGACTGCGAACCACCAGGAAGTTGCCGTTGTACAAACGACGTGGGTCCTCGAACGCGGGGTTGTCTGGGTCGAGGAAGAACCAACGGACCTCGCCTTCGTGGTCGACGACGACCAAGGACGCGGAATTGGGAGTGTTGACGTTGAACAGGGTCATGCCCGGTTCCATGCGTGACGGCTCCGAGCGGACGAGCTTCAGCAGCGGAAAGTCCTCGGGCAGCGGTGGGCTCGTCCACGAAAGGGGGCCGGCAAGTAGGTGCTCCTCGCCGTCAATCGCGTCCAGCTCTACGGAGTAAGTCGTGTCGGGTTTCAGCCCCACGATGCCTTCTTCGAAGCTCGTTGCTTCGGGCAGGGTGACCGTCCATCGTTCACCAGCCCCGGAAACGGTCACGAGGACTTCCGCAGGACGATTGGTCTCGAGCTCTAGTATGGCCACCAACGGGGCTCTCGCGCGCCAGTTGTCCCTCAGAGTGGGCGATACGACGAAGGCCAGCGACGAAGCGTCCACGACGGGCGGTTGCACCTTCGCGTCGGAGCTCGTGTCGACGGCAGCTGCATCCCTCAGGGGTGCCGCCGGCTCGCTGCCTGTGCCCGCAGCGTCCCCGTGCCACGCATCGTTGGCTCCGGCTCCTGCCGATGCGTCGAGCGACACCGACGCATCGGGATTGAAGCCAGCGTCTGCCAGTTCGCTCGCGGGCGGAGCGGAAGAGTGGGAGCTCGCGGCATCCCCGCCGTCTTCGCAAGCGAGCAGCAGCAACGACAGAGGCGCTCCCCATCGGAGGCTGCGCGCGCGTTCTGTCGGAGGGTACGCCCGCGCGGCTAGATGGGGTGACACCGCGCCCGAAGAACGAGCGGGCGCTTGACGTCGACTCAGCACCCGAAGACTAGACCAGCAAACCCACCCCGTGCACAAGTGCCCGCGCGGGCAACAGGGGGCGACTGCTCACGGTAAACGTGGCGGCTGCCGTCGGAGCTCGACTCGCCTCATTCTGCGACGATGAGCACCGGGCCGAGCCCGACTCCGGAGTCGCGACGCTTGGTTGGCGGAGCCCCAGCTCTCGAAGCAGCCGACGTCACGGGGGCACGAAATGCTTGCTGCTGATGCACGCAGCATCGCATGGTCAGTTACGCGGAGGCGCTGGAGTCAGGCTGAGGAGCCGTTTTCGTGCGGGCAGGCTCGGCCTGTCGTCAGCAGAGCCGGTTGTGGGGAGAAATGCAGCGCTATCTTTGAATGGACTCGCTCCGGAAAAGCCATTTCACCGACAATGGGGCCATGTGGTTGCACGCGTCTTGTCTGCTGGAGTTCGATATCGCGGTGAGCACGCCGTTCCTACTCATGCTTCGGCCCCGCAGCGGCTGGCAGCAGTGGGTGGCGCAGGAACAATACATGCTGTCGCCCAGCGTCCCGGCAGTCGAGTTCACCGATCCGTTTGGCAATCTGTGTCAGCGGTTGGTCGCTCCGAGCGGGCGTTTCTCGATCCGGACGTCGGCTGACATCGAGGCCGCCGACTTCGCCGACACCGCACCCGGCGCGCCGTTCGTGGAGGTGCAGAATCTTCCCGACGACACGCTGCCGTTCTTGCTGCCCAGTCGATTCTGCGAGTCCGACCGATTCGGTGAATTGGCGTCCTCCTTGGCCGCAGGTTGGGCGCCGGGTTACAACCAATGCGCTGCCATCGTCGACTACATACGCAGCACGATACAGTACACCCCCGGCGCCGGAACCGAAGTGATCAGCGCGTGTGAAGTCAATGGGCGCAGTCGCGCCGTGTGTCGAGACATGGCTCACCTGGGGATCGCGCTGTGCCGCGCACTGTCGATCCCGGCTCGCATGGTCGTGGGCTATCTGGAGGCGCTTCAGCCGATGGATTTGCACGCGTGGTTCGAGGCGTACGTCGGTGGTCGATGGTACACGTTCGACCCGACGCAACTCGAGCTCACGGGCGGTCGTGTCGCGATTGCCTACGGGCGCGATGCCGCGGACGTCGCCATCTACACGCAGTTTGGTGATCCCGTGACGTTGCTGCGGATGGCGGTCGAAGTCGAACGACTGGCCCAACCCCCGTCGTGAACGACGGCGCGTCGAGCCGAGAAGCTGCTCCCCTGCGGGGTGCTTCGAGCTGTCGCTCAGTTGATCTGCCGCTCGAGTTGATCTGCAGTTCGAGTTGATCTGCCGCTCAGTTCGTCCACGAACGTGTCATCTGCCGTCGCGCGCTAGCGCAAACCACGCGTCCTGCGCTTTGCCGGCCTTGTAGACGCGACCAACCGTCACTCCGCGTCCGAGCTTGCGCAACACGTCGACGCTCCCTTCATACACGAAGCGGGAAAGCCTCGCCTGGTTGGAACGGATCGGGGGCCAGGAGCTGGGCCTTTCAGACGGCAGTTCTCGATAGTCGACGGCGAGCTCGCCCTCGACGTGATGCACGACGAAGTAGCCGGGACCGGTCAACGCGCGCATCGTCTGCTCGTTGTAACCCCAGAGGCGTTCTGGTTCCGCGCTAGGTGGACGGCAGAATCGTTTCTGGAACTGACTGAAGAGCGGTAGCGAGTTCTTGCCGTGATGGATGACCTCGGTGAGCGGCGGCACGTCGTCCGGTACGATGTCGGCCAAGCGAGCCGGGGCGTTGTCGGCGCAGACGTCGAAGAGTTGGGCCAGCTGGCGTGGTCGCAGCGTCAGGACCAGCGCCCGGCGTTCAGCGGCGTCGAGTTCGTCGAGCAGGGCGCTCATGCGCTGTGGTGAGGAAGAGGCTTCGACGAGTTGGGCAGTGTTCATGACGGCGTAGCTACGGGTTGGGAGGAGCGTCCAGCAATTCGGCGATGCGCTCCGCGAGCATCAGGGTCGGCACGTGAATGTTGGCCGAAGGGATCGTCGGAAACGAGCTGGCGTCGGCAACGACGAGCCCTTCGACTCCGCGCACCTGGCCTCGGCCGTCGCACACGGCCCACTCCGCCGATTCGGGCCCCATGGGCACGGTGCCGCACGGATGGTAACCTGAATCACACAGGTAGGGGGCCCAACGACGGATCCGTTTGGGATTGCTCAGTACGCCGTTGGTCGGGATGACGGGGCTCGCCAGTTGGCTCATCGCGGGATGGTGGGCGAGCTGAAGCGCGCGCTCGAAACCCTCGACGGCCTGGTCGAGATCTCGGGGCTCCACCAGAAAACGGGAATCGAGTTTCGGGCGAGCTCGGGGCGCAGCGGACGACCAGTGCAGCGCGCCCCTGCCCACAGGGCGTTCGACGACGGTCATCAAGCTGACCATTGGCATGTCTGCGTAGGGTGTTGCGAAGAATGAACCGGGCTGGATTAACAGTGCGCCCTCGTGAGTGTCGTGCTCGGAGCCCAGGCGCAACATCGACTGCATCAGCGGCGCGCGCACGCGAGCGACGTCGCGCTGTTTGGGCTTGAGGAAGAACGCCAAGCCGGGATGATCGAGCACGCGCTGTCCAACCGGGGAGTCGACCACGACGGCTACGCCGAGACGTTTCAGCACGTCGTGGGGACCGATGCCCGAGCGGAGCAAGAGGCCCGGGCTGTGGATCGCACCCGCACACACGATGACGCGCTCGGCGTTCACCTGCAGGGGCTTGCCCTCGAGCAACGCGTCGACGCCCACGGTACGAGTTTTCGACAAGCGGACGCGCACGGCATGGGCGCCTGTTAGGATTGAAAGCTCGGGGCGGGCGCGCACGCTCTCGGTGAGCCAGCCGTCGGCGGCGCTCACGCGCCGGCCATCGATGTGGTTGAGGGGAGTCGGTCCCGCGCCGATCGCACCCGGGCGGTTGTGGTCGGGGCAGTCGGCGTAACCGAGGGCGCTGCATGCTTCGCGGAACGCCGCCTGCCACGGCGTGAGCTCGCTGTCCTGATGACGGCGGATGGGGAGGGGGCCGGAGTCGCCGTGGTAGTCCGCGCCGCCAAACTCGAGATCGCGTTCCAGACGCTTGAATGCCGGCAGACAGGACTGCCAGCCCCACTCTCGAAGACCCAGGGCGCTCCACTCGTCGTAGTCGCGTGGTAGCCCGCGCAGGGCGATGCAGGTGTTCACCGCCGAGGACCCGCCCACCACGCGTCCACGCGGCAAAGGAAAACGAAACTGTTGCGGGGTGGGCCGATGGCGCAAGCCCCAGTCGTGCTTGTGGTAGCTGTTGCGCGTGCCATCCGTCAGATCGGACGGCAGCGTTTGCCCGGCGTAGTCAGGACCGGCTTCGAGCAGGAGCACGTTACATCCCCGCTCCGTCAGTCGTGATGCCAGCACGCATCCAGCAGCACCCGCTCCGACGATGACGGTGTGCGCCGTCTCAGTTCTTTCCGCCACCGCGGTGCCGAGAATCGTCTGCCCGCGTGCAAAACGCCAGCTCGAACGCTCCGAATCAGGACGAGTGCCGGCGCTCGAGTACGCTGTCCGAGGCCCATCGCCGATCGACGATGGCAGGAGATCGGAGCGCCCTCGGGCTTGCCCACGGCAGTCGCGAGCGGGCGTCTCGCACCCGTTTTGTACCCGGAACCCATTGTCGAACGTGATATGGACACCATGTTCAGGTCGTATCCATGTCCGAAACAGAAAACGCCCCCAAGAACGGCGATAGGACCAGCCCCCATCGCATCGGCGCCGTCGCCGACGCGACCGGGCTCACGACCCACACGATACGTGTCTGGGAGCGCCGCTACCGCGCCGTGGAACCGTTGCGCACGGCGGGAGGCACGCGGCTCTACTCCGCGGAGCAGGTCGAGCGCTTGCGCCTGCTGAAACAGCTGACGGACTTGGGCCACGGGATCGGCGCCATCGCGAGCCTGCCCAAGGACAGATTGCTGCAACTGCTGCCCCGCAAGGATGCGAGCAGCGCGCCGGAGTGGTTCGACGAGCAGAGGGTGCGCGCCGAGTTCTTCGATGCACTGGAGCACCTCGACGTGGGAGCGTTGGAGGCCATTCTCGGTCGAGCGACGTTGGAGCTCGCCCCTCGCGAAGTCGTGTTGCGCGTGGCAGCACCGATCGCAGCCGAGCTTGGCGAGCGCTGGCAGGCTGGCGAGCTGAGCATCGGGCAGGAGCATGCTGCCAGTGCGAGGTTGCGCGACCTGCTGGGTCGCATGCGAGTCAACACCTCCGCCCCAGCGGGTGCTCCCAAGCTCGTGGCGGCCACGCTGAGTGGCGATCGGCACGAACTCGGCTTGCTGATGGCCACGCTGCTGGCGTCCCTGCAGGGCTGGAGCCCGGTCTACTTGGGAGTCGATCTACCGCTACCCGAGCTGGTGGACGCTGTCGTATTGAGCCGGGCTTCGGCGCTGGTTCTCTCCCTCGTGCACGTCGAGCCATTGGCTGCGCAGGCGCTCCTGCGCGAACTGCGTCAGCAGCTCAGTGCCGAGGTGCGTGTCTATATCGGTGGCCGCGCGGCGGCTGGTGTCCAGATCGCAGGGGTGCGCCGACCCGAGGACCTGGAGGCATTCGAGCGCGAATTGCGCCAATTGCGGGGAGAACTGGCGACGAACTGAAAGTATCTAGACTTTATGTCTAGATATAGGTTGACGAAGGTAGAACAGATTCTAGATCTCCGCTCCTGACGAGGCGAAACAGACCTCGACTTAGACAAGGAGCAACGCGATGAAGTGGATCAATGAACTGAAGCCGTTTGCCGGTGTCGTGGCGCTGTCGCTGGCAGCCTACGGATGCGGCGGGGACGATGATGACGCTGCGGCGCAGGCCGATGAGATGATGCCTGGCGGATCCTCGGAGATGGTGGGGGATGACGAGCCGGGTGCCCAAGGAGCGTCCGACACTCCGAGCGCAATGGCCGGTGATTCTTCGGAGCCGGTCGTGGAGCAACCATCGGGACAAGACATTCCCGTCAGTGCTGACGGGCCCGGCAACATCGTCGAAGTCGCGCAGGCCGCAGGGGACTTCGAGACTCTGCTGGCGGCTGCTGACGCTGCAGGACTGGTCGGTGCGCTCAGTGGGGAGGGCCCTTTGACGGTCTTCGCTCCGACTGACGACGCCTTTGCTGCCCTTCCCGACGGTGCGTTGGATGCACTGCTTGCCGATACGGACGAGCTGGCAGCTGTGTTGAGTTACCATGTGATCGCCGACGCCGTGCCGTCGGCCGAGATCGCGGACGGAGACGACGTCGACACCCTGTTGGGCCCGTGGCTCGACGTGAGCATCAGTGGGAGCAGCGTCACGGTCGGCGGCGCGCAGGTCGTCATCACCGATATCGAGGCCAGCAATGGCGTCATCCACGTGATCGATTCCGTGCTACTGCCGCCACCGCCGATCGGTGAGCTAGCGGCTGGAGAGGAACAGCTGTCGACGCTCGTGACGGCGCTCGACGCAGCGGGCTTGGTCGATACTCTCAACGGTGAAGGTCCGTTCACGGTTTTCGCGCCGACCAATGCCGCTTTCGAAGCCTTGCCTGAGGGCACGGTTGAAGCGCTGTTGGAGGATGTCGACGCGCTCAGTGACGTTCTGCTCTATCACGTGGTGTCGGGTCGTCAGAAAGCGGAGGCTGTCGTTTCCAGTGCGGAGCTGATGACGCTCCAAGGGGGAGCTGCTGAAGTCGAGGTGCTCGAGGGTGGCGTTCAGATCGCCGGCGCCCAGATCAGTGTCACCGACATACAGGCTCGTAACGGTGTTGTTCACCTCCTGGACGCGGTCATGCTGCCACCCGCGGAGCCCATCACCGAGCCCGACGTCGAAGCCGTGCCTGACGACACGCTGGAGCCCGAACTGGACACGGACGCGGTGGATGCGCCGGGCAACATCGTCGAGGTGGCCGCAGCGGCGGGAACCTTCGAGACGCTGTTGGCGGCTGCAGAGGCTGCCGGACTCGTGGAAACACTTTCGGGTGAAGGACCGTTGACCCTGTTCGCTCCCACCGACGAGGCTTTCGCCGCCCTACCCGACGGCACCGTCGAGGCGCTTCTCGCCGATACGGACGAGCTCGCCGCGGTTCTCACGCATCACGTCGTCGCCGGCGAGGTCCTGGCGAACGCCATCGAGGACGGCGCTCGATTGGACACCGCGTTGGGTCCGTGGTTGGAGTTCGCGGTCGACGGTGATGGGGTCGCCATCGGTGAGACGCGGGTCGTCAGTGCTGACATTGCGGCGAGCAATGGAGTGATTCACGTCATCGATCGTGTGCTCTTGCCACCGGACAACATCGCGACCATCGCCGCCATGACTCCAGAGCTCTCCACGCTGGTGACGGCGCTCGAGGCCGCGGGCTTGGTCGATACTCTCAACGGTGAAGGTCCGTTCACGGTTTTCGCGCCGACCAACGCCGCTTTCGACGCACTGCCGGAAGGAACGCTCGATAGCCTGCTGCAGGACACGGACGCTCTGAGCAACGTGCTGCTCTACCACGTCGTCGGTAGTCGGCAGCCCGCGGCGAGTGTCGTGGCCCAAGACGAGTTCATGATGCTCTCCGGCCAGCCCGCAGATGTCGCGGCCGAGGGCCAGAGCGTGAGCATCGCCGGGGCTGCGATCAACACCACCGACATCGTCGCGCGCAACGGCGTCATTCACCTGTTGGATGCGGTCATGCTGCCCCCTGCCGAGTAGTCACGGAAGCACAGATTGCCAAATGCCAGGCACCCCGAGGGGTGCCTGGCGTCGTTTGTGGGGTTCCCCGCTTCGGACCTGGCTCGGAGCTTCTTTAAGTCTGTTCCCTCTTGGCGTAGCGGATGCGGCGCAAGAGCGCGGGACCGAGAGGCTGGGGCCCATTCTGCGGAAGGGCGTGCAGCTCACCATGGAGTTGGGTTAAGACGGTGCCGCATGGCTGCGGCATGTAGCTTCTCCGTAGTGTCCCAAGCGACAGAAACGACTCTGGAGGCCCGAAATGAAAGCGACGACGATTCTCGAAACCATTGGCAACACCCCGCACATCCGCCTCAACCGACTGTTCGCTGGGCGAGCAGAAGTGTGGGTGAAGTCAGAACGAAGTAACCCAGGAGGATCCATCAAGGACAGGATCGCCCTGGCAATGGTCGAGGCCGCCGAAAAGGATGGCAGCCTGAAGCCTGGCGGGACGATCATCGAACCCACCTCTGGCAATACCGGCATCGGTTTGGCGATGGTGGCTGCCGTCAAGGGCTACAAACTGATCCTGGTGATGCCCGAGAGCATGAGCCTCGAGCGCCGACGCCTGATGTTGGCCTACGGCGCAACGTTCGAGCTCACGCCGAAAGAGAAGGGCATGAAGGGCGCATTGGACAAGGCGACGGAGCTGGTCGCCGCGACGCCCGGAGCGTGGATGCCACAGCAGTTCGAAAACCCCGCGAACATCGACGTTCACGTAGCAACGACGGCCCAAGAGATCGCAGCGGACTTTCCCGAAGGCCTCGACGTGCTGATCACCGGCGTCGGCACCGGCGGTCACATCACGGGCACCGCGCGGGTCCTCAAGGAGACCTGGCCCAAGCTTCGCGTCTTTGCCGTCGAGCCCGCGGCATCCCCGGTCATCTCAGGGGGTAATCCCGGCCCACACCCGATCCAAGGCATTGGCGCCGGCTTCATCCCGAAGAACCTCGAGGTGCCGCTGCTCGATGGCGTGATTCAAGTCGACGCAGAGGACGCAAAGGAGATGGCGCGGCGCTGCGCGCGTGAAGAAGGCATCTTGGTCGGCATCTCGTCCGGTGCGACCTTGGCCGCCATCGACAAGAAGCTCCCCGAGCTGGGCGCCGATGCCCGGGTGCTCGGCTTCAACTACGATACCGGCGAGCGTTACCTCTCGACCGAAGGCTTCTTGCCGGCCTGAATGCGAGCGAGAGTAACGACCTCGGGGGCGCGCTGCTCTCGAGGTCGTGAACGAAGCCGACGGGGGCGCGCAGTGGCTACGGGAGCCAGCCGATTTCCGCTGCCGTCTGTGGCGCAACAGAGAGTTCCTCCAGGGTTTCTGGGGGGATCTCCGTTCCTGGCTCGAGCACCCGATTGCGCGCCATCACGTCTGCCGTCTGCTGCGGGTAGAGGGGGCGTTGCTCCGGGTTACCGAGTCCCTCGGGGATCAGTGTGCGGCCGAACTCGTCGTAGCGATCGGACGCGCCCAGGGTGTGCATCAGCTCGTGGGCGACCACGAACAATCCGAGATCGATTGTGGAGTCGTCGAGCTGCACGCGTGCGATGCCGATGCGCCCGCCGTCTTGGCTGTAGCCTTCGACCTGTTTGCGTTCAGCGTCGTCGACCGGCTCGGCCACGACGTAGATGCGTGAGTCCAGCCCGCGGCTCGGTACGTCGGCAGCGTCGTCGACCTGTGACGTGTAGCGCCACAACTCGTAGCTGTAGCGCAAGGCCGCCCACAGTCCTTCGCCTTGCGGCTCGGGTGGCCGCCGCTTGACGTGCACGGGGCCGTAGGGCAGGACGCGAATCATCGGCTGGTCAGCGTCGCGATAGCGGGCAAACTCCCTCGAGAGGCGTTCACCCAAGGCGGAGGCACGAGCCGCCAGCGACGCTAGCACCGCTTCGTCCACGCCGCCTTTGCCGAAGTCGAGTACGACCATTCCGACAGTCAACGGCTCTTGCCACAGGGTGCGCGAGTGCCTTCGTTCGTGGTCGAGCCAGGCGTAGGCCAGGACACCCAGCAAAATGGCCGATAGCACGGTGACCCGGACGTAGAAGAACTGGGACCGAGCCACTCGCGACAGGTAGCGCGCCACCGTGGCGCTCGCAAGCAATGCGCTGGCGGGATCGCTGGCTGCGCGGTGCAAGGGCCCACGGTGCACGTTCGCCGCGGCGAGAAACGCGAGTATCTCACTACACGCTGCCGTCTCGAGTGTGGGCAGAGTGGAAGGTTTTTCTTGCCGACCCCGAGCGTGCCACGACTTCGGTGAAAGAATCTTCGGCGGGGAGACTGACGGAGACTGGTTCGCTCCTTGCCGTTCACACGAGGCCACTGCCTCTGCTATTTCTGGGCACATGATGCGAATCGGGTTCCTTGCAGTTTCGGCCGTTGGAGTGTCCATATTTTGCGCCGGGTGTTCCGGCGAGAGTGACGACGGCTCCGCCGTCCAGGGTGTCGGCGCGATGCCGTCCAACTCCGCGGCCCCCGGTGCGGGGCTGCCCCCTGGCGCTCAGCCCAGCGCGAGCGGTGCAGGACCCGTTGGCTCCGTTCCCATGGCAGCGCCTCAGCCGAGCGCGATGACGACTACGCCTGCTGCCGTCACTCCAGCGCCAGGGGGCGTGCCGCCGCAAATGACGCCAGCAGCATCACAGCCACCAGCGGGGCAGCCCATGATGCCGCAGGCAACTCCTCCGCAGCCGGAAGCGATCGATCCCGTCGACACGATGGATGACCTCGCGATGGGCGGTATGGGTGGCATGGCTGCCGGGGTGGGGGGGGCAGTGGGTACGGGCGGCATGCCCGGCGAGACGCCAGCCGCGGGCGGCGCCGGTGGAGAGAGCATGGGTGCTGCTGGGGCAGGCGGTTCTCCAGAGGAGCCAGCGGGTGTCACGTTCGGCGACGTCCACCCCATCTTACTCGCAGCTTGCGCCGGGATGGCGTGCCATGGGGACGGCGCCACGAACAACCACCCCGAATTCGCCGCGATGGATCCGGCGACTGCCGAGGCGGTCAGCACGGAACGCGCCATGGAGCTGCTCGATCGGATCACTCGCATGCCGAATGAGATGGGCTTCATGCCGCGAATGGCGGACCCCTTGAGCGAGGAGGATATCGCGACCATCGAGGCTTGGGTGCAAAGCCTGTAAGCGGGTGACGTCACTCTCGCGCTCCCGGCAGGCGCCTGGCGGGGCCATCCCGCCATCAAGTGGCCGTCAGAACGAGCCGAACTGCAGGTTCCCGCCGAACGCGAAGCCGCTGATGTCGTCGTTCTCCAACTCGAAGCGATCGACGGCCCAGGCGGCTCGATAGCTCGCGCTTGCGCCGACGCGCATCCAGCGGGTGAGGTTTGCGTGCACCGTCAGTTCCGGTTGAACGACGGCGAACACATCGACGTGCCGACGCTCGATCGCTTCCTCGTCGTCGAGTCCGGGTTCGTCCCACTCATCCGTCACGGGCGCTGCGACGATGGACCCTCCGCCGAACAAGCTGCCGACAGTGACGTAAACGGGCAAGCCGGTGGGGATCGAGTAGCGCAACACTCCACCGCCGTAGCCGACCTCGAGTTCGCGGTCGATGTCGTCGAGCACGGGTGCCACGGCGGGGTTCGTAAATCCGTAGGCCGCAACACCCAACGCCAGCTGTCGATTGAGCAGCATCGCACCTTCGAGGCCGATCAGCGCCCCGTTCCTGCCGAACATGCGGGTGTAGGCGGTGGACACGCCGCCGTAGCCGGTGATGGAGACGTCGTCGCCGAGCAACGTCTTGGGGGCGTCCTGTTGGGGGTTGGCTGATACGCTGCGGGCGAACAGTGCCGTGCTCGTGGCGCCGCCAACGGCGAGTAGACAGGCGCAGGACGAGATGAACTTGCTGAGATGAGTCATGTGTCACTCCTTGTTGCGCAGCCCATCTGCAGACGACGTGCCAACGCACGTTGCCCGCTCGAGCCCAGCGATTTGGGTCCTATTCAGCAACTCGACGACGGCACCTGACGCGTGGCGTCCCCCCGGGGGTGTCCGTTTGCGGACATCCGTCGAGCAACTGTCCGCTGCCGGACGCTGAACGCACCTGTCCTGGTGCGTCGGGCGAGTTGGTGCCTGGGCAGAGGGGGGACGTGTTCAGCTGCGCTGCAGTAGCTCCGAGCCGGGGGCCCGTTTTTGGAGGGCCATGCGCAGAGCCACGCTCAGGTCGAGGGCGGTTCCTGCGCGTCGCTGAACTTCGTACGAGTTGGCGAATTCGAGAGGCAGCCGCTGAGACCAATTGTCGTCGGTGACCGTGCCGGGCACGTTGTAGGGTTTGTCGAAACCGAACAAGTCGCTGAAGGATACGATCACGTTGCGCGCGTCGCTGATGAACAGATCCGCGAACTTGCCGTGAATGAGCGCTGTCTTGCTCGCTTGAAATTCGCCGGTGAGTCGCTGCCGCGTGGCCTCGTCGCTGCTCAGACGCTTGGCGAGATAGTCGATCTGTTTGGGCAAGGTGCCCTGCTGACGCCAGCGTTCGACTACGTGCCAGATGGGAGGGGTATCGTGATTGCCGAGCAGCATCCAATCCTCGGGTTTCGCGTTGTCGCTCAGGTAGACGTCCGTCGGATCTTCGACATTGGCTTTTTGAGTGACCCGGAAGCGACCCAAGCCATAGCTCGACAGCACCGCGCCGAGCTCGGTGGGTTGGGTGCTCAGGACTTCACATGCCAGGCGATCGACGCTGCCCAGGCGCTGTGCTTCTTTCGCCAAAACGTCGAAGCAGCGCGCGAACTTGCGGAGTTGCTCGGGAGCTACGTGCCGCAGCCAACCGTCGGCATGTCGCGCCTGAGTCGTGTCGAGGTCTTCCGTCCGCGCGAGCGCGAAGCGCGCCAGCTGCGGGTGATCGGCTAGGGCAGGAGAGGTGAACAAGCGCGCGCCCGCTTGTACAGCTGCGACGTCGTCACCCGTACTGTGTCGGTAAACCCAGGGACAGACCAGACCATGCGGGTGGTCGATACGCATGCGATCATACTCGGCGAACAGTTTCGTCGCACGCAGGGACAGCAGCCGGAGCGCTGGACCGAGACTGCCGTCGGGCTCGAAGTACAGCTCGGGGTCGAGCACCGGACAACCCCACGGTTGACCCTCGGGGTTGGTGCGGCTTGGAGGTGCTCCCAGGCGGTAGTCGGCGAGGAAGACCGACTGATAGTGCCATAGGTCACGTCGTGAGTAGCCCACGTGCAAGTCGCCGTACAGCTCGAGCTGCCGCTTCGCCGCCCAACGGTGCAAGTCCTGGTGCTGTTCGTGGACCAGGAATTGAACCCAGCGGTAGCGCTCCAGAGCCTCCGCGTGCTGGCGTGAAAGTTGGGTGATGCGTTCGGTACACCCGGGCTCGAGCGCGTGCCCCAACAGTGACGCCTCGTTCGTTCGAGCGAGCGAGCGCCAATTGGCGGTCCACAATCGCGCATCCCGTGACGCGCTCGTCGTAAACTCCTCGAAGTCGCCAGCGCCGTGGAGCTGTCGGACGACGTCGTAGAGACCGTCAGCCAAGAGCCAATGCTCGTGGTCGCTGCAAAAGCAGCGGAAGCGGCGGGCGAGTGGGCTTTCGGGCTGCCCTCGTTCGCGGCGGATGAGTCGTTGGGCGACTTCGTCGAGGATCTTGCGTTGTTGGTCGAAAGCGTATGTGTGGGCGACTCGCTGCTGGGCCGTTGCGGGGCGCTCCGCGATCGCGCGTTCGAGTGAAGCTTCGGGCAGCAGGCCTTCTTCGAGCTGTGAGGGAGGCGGCGCCCAGCCCTCGAGTTGCGGCAACTGCTCGATGGCTATCGCGAGCGGGTTTCGGGAGAACGCCGTGCTGTCGTAGGGTGAAGGGAAGCCCCTCGACACCGCACCTTGGGGCCCGAACTGGAGCCCGTTGAAGCCGAGCTCCTTGACGAACTCGAAGAACTGCCGTGCCGATGCGCTGTAGGGCGAGCCTGTGCCGACGTCATACTGCCGCTCGCGGGGTAACATCGCGTCGAACACGATGAGCACCAAGCGGTCGATGCCGAGGGTCTCGAGGGCTGCATCGACCCACTGTCGTTGTCGTCGCTCGTCCAAAGGGGTGCCTTCCAGCCCTCATAGTGCACGCCGGGCCCTCGTGGCGACACCGAGTCGTCTGGAGTCGGGCAGTCCGTCCAAGGCGCCGGCCGCGGATTGCGCTGTAGCCGCCAAGCACACCGCGCCGAAACCTTGGTTGAAGCAGCCGAAACCTCGGCTACCGGCAAGTCGCTCAGCGAGGTCGCAAGAAGAGCGCGCCCAGGGGAGGTAGCGTCAGAGTCAGAGAGTGCGGGCGACCGTGGGCGGGTACGGGGGTGACCTCCACCGCGCCGCTGTTGCCTTGCCCGCTGCCCCCGAAGGCGGCGGCGTCCGTGTTGAGGATCTCCTCCCAGTGCCCCGTATGCTCGACGCCGACGCGATAGTTCCTGCGCACGACTGGTGTGGCATTGAGCACGACCAGCACCGGTCGATCGTCGAGCCCCTTGCGCAGATAGCAGAACACGCTGTTGGTCGAGTCATTGGCGTCGATCCACTCGAAGCTGTCCGGGTGGGCGTCCCCGAGGTGCAGCGCGGGGACTTCCTTGTAGAGTCGGTTGAGCTCGCCAACCAAGAGCTGGAGCTGACTGTACGGGCCCTCTCGTTCGAGCAAGTGCCATTCCAGCTGTCCGTCGTGATTCCACTCGCTCGGTTGTCCGAACTCGCTGCCCATGAACAGCAGCTTCTTGCCTGGTTGGCTCCACATCTCAGCGAAGAGCAGGCGCAGGTTGGCGAACTTCTGCCACGAGTCTCCCGGCATCTTACCGAGCAACGAACCTTTGCCGTGCACGACCTCGTCGTGGGACAGCGCGAGCACGAAGTTCTCGGAGAACGCGTACATGCCACGAAACGTGAGCTGGCCGTGGTGGTAGCTGCGGTGGATCGGTTCGTGAGCGAAGTAGCTCAGCGTGTCGTGCATCCAACCCATATCCCACTTCAAGCCAAAACCGAGGCCGCCGGTGTACACCGGACGCGAGACACCCGGCCAGGCCGTCGACTCCTCGGCGATGGTCACGATGTCCGGGTGCTGCGAATACAGCTCCATGTTGCAAGCCTTGATGAAGTCGACGGCTGCCAGGTTTTCGTTGCCGCCATGCTCGTTGGGGATCCAATTGCCGTCGCGTCGGCCATAGTCCAGATACAGCATCGAAGCGACCGCATCCACGCGCAGGCCGTCGACGTGGTAGACGTCCAACCAGAAGTTCGCGCTCGACATCAAGAAACTGCGCACTTCGTGTCGGCCGAAGTTGTACACCGCGCTTCCCCATTCGGCGTGCAGGCCCTGCCGAGGGTCGGCGTGTTCGTACAAGTGCGTGCCGTCGAACTTGGCCAGAGAGTGCGCGTCCGTCGGGAAGTGTGCCGGTACCCAGTCGACGATCACGCCGATACCATGTTGGTGAAGGTAGTCCACCAGGTACATGAAGTCTTGGGGGGTGCCGTAGCGAGATGTCGGTGCGAAGTGACCGGTCACCTGATAGCCCCAGGAGCCGTAGAACGGGTGCTCCATCATGGGCATCAACTCGACGTGCGTGAAGCCCGTGGCTTGGATGTGCTCGACCAGGGCCGGGGCGAGTTCGCGGTAGCTCAGGAACCCACCGTCGTCGTGCCGGCGAAAGCTCCCCAAGTGCAGCTCGTAGATCGACATGGGAACGCCCAGGCCCTGTAGTTTGCCGCGATTGGACATCCACTCCTGGTCGTTCCAATCGTAGTCGAGGTTCCACACAATCGAGGCCGTCTTCGGAGGAAGCTCCGCGTAGCTCGCGTACGGATCGGCTTTGTCGGGCACCTGTTCACCGGAACGTGCCTCGATGCGGTACTTGTACAACGTCCCATGGCCTGCTCCTTCGACGACGCCCGCCCAGATCCCGCTGCCGGCCTGGGGCGCCAGCCAGTGCGGCTCGGACCAGCCGTTGAAGTCTCCGATGACGCCCACTCGCTTGGCGTTTGGTGCCCAGGTGGCAAACCGCGTTCTCGAGGTGCCATTGCCAGCGAGAATGTGCGCTCCCAACTTCTCGTAGACTTTGCTGTGCTTCCCTTCGTTGAAGAGGTGGAGATCCAAGTCTCCAAGTCCAGATTCAGCCATCATCGATCTCCGTTTCAATCATCGTGGTCAGTCCAGCGATCGGGATGGGGAGCCAATCGGGGCGGTTGTTCATCTCGTAGCCGATCTCGTAGATCGCTTTCTCGATGCCGTAGAATGCGAGCAAGATGTCGACGTGCTCGTGCTTCTTTGGAATGAATGGAGCGCCGGCGGCGGTCTCCAGGTAGGCGCTCACGAATGCTTTGCGCACGTGTGCCTCCCAGGCACGGGCCCAGGGGCGCAGTTTCCAGACGTCGGCATCGCGATACTGCCCGCCTCGAAGCACCGACTCGGTGGCGTAGTTGAACGAGCGCACCATCCCCATCACGTCACGCAGAGGGCAACGCTTGTATGTTCGTTCGTTGAGTGGCCGAGCGGGCTCACCTTCGAAGTCGATGATGACGAAGTCGTCACCGGTGTGTAGCACCTGACCCAGGTGCAAGTCGCCGTGGCAGCGAATGCGGCGAGCATCGATCTTGGTCGTCTTGACCCGTCGCAGCGCCGCATCGATGTCGGCCTCGTGCTTGAGCACGGAAGCTACGTCTTGCCGAACCTCGGCTGGCAGCCGAGGCTGCTTCTTGCGCAGCGCTTCGAAAGTGCGCACGAGCAATGCTCGAGTCCACTGGTAGATCGACTGTTGGTGCATGGTCGTGAACGCTTCAGGGGCGAACGACGCGGGTTCACGACGGCTTGCCAGCGCCAGGTGGACCTCGGCGGTGCGTTGCCCCAGGCGGTGTGCTTCAGCAAGATACGGCCCGATCAGGTCGAGCAACGCAAGATCCGGGTCGGCTTGTGGCGGGTGTGAGCTTCTTGGCAGACTCCCTTCGGCGGGGGCGTCTTCCTCGGTGGCCGAGAGCACACGGTCGAAGAACGACCGCACGCGATCGATGGTCATGTCCCATGCCGTGCCTTGATTGGGCACGTACCGTTGAACGACGGCGATGACCGCTTCGTCGTCCTGACACTGGTAGCGCAATGCCCCCAGTACCGGCGGTACCGGCGCGTCCTTGACCTTGTTCGTCAAAAACTCCCCGATCTCGAGTTCGGAGTTCGGACCATATTCGACCTGTCGATACAGCTTGAGCATCATCTGGTCACCGAACAGTAAGCTCGAGTTCGTCTGCTCGAACTCGGTTGCTCTTGCGGTCGGGATGCACTCGGCGGCTAGCTTCTTGAGGGTCGGCTGCGCCGTGCCTGACGTCTTTCCGCTGCCCTTGGCAGTGGTCCGTTGTCGGATCATGGCGAGCAGGACGTCCGCGCCCCTGCCACAGGCGACGGAGTCGGCCACCAGCGCCGGCTCCGACCCGCCTTCGGCATAGGCAACGACTGCGTGAGGATGGCGTTGCCCGACCTCCGCCACTTCTTCGCCCGTGACCACGATGAGAGGCACCACGTAGGTCTGCGGTTCGCCTTCCACGTACTCGAACGTCAACAGAGCTATGGCATGATTGGGTGCCCCCTTGACGAACAGCATGTCGCTGATCGTGCTGGAACGCCTGCGCCGATCCTTGGCTCGAAACCAGCGACGCTGTCGCGCCCAGGTGGTCAGTGCTTTCTCTAGCCGCCGTCGATTGGAGGAGGCGAACACCTCCGTTGACGACTGCGCGACAGGTAGGTGTGGCATCGACTCTTCGTCGACTCGCGGCGTCTCTGATTCCTCCAGCAAGAACCAGAGAAAGCCGAACGGCGAGAGCGAAAGCCGGTACGGTTCGCGTCCAACCGTTGGGAACCGGACACCGCCCGACATCTCCACCGGCGTGTGGCCCTCGAAACGCTGGAGGTCGAGCTCCACCCATTGATGAAAGCGCGACAAATTCGCCACGACCAACACCCGCTCTTCATCGAGTAGCCGCAGGAAGGCGAGGATCTTCGCGTTGTCTGGTGACAGGATCTCGAGCGCGCCGCTACCCAGCGCCGGATGCTGCTTGCGCAACGCGATGGTTCGCTTCATCCACCAAAGAAGAGACGCGCTGTTGTATTGCTGGGCCTGGACGTTGACCGCCTCGTAGCGGTAGTCGGGGTCCGTGACGACGGGTAGGTACAACTTCTGCGGATTGGCCTGAGAGAAGCCCGCGTTGCGGTCAGCGGACCACTGCATGGGAGTTCGCACCCCATCGCGATCGCCCAAGTAGATGTTGTCGCCCATGCCGATTTCGTCGCCGTAGTAGAGGACAGGCGTTCCTGGGAGCGAGAACAACAGCCCGTTCATCAGCTCCACCTTCTGACGCATCTGCAACAGTGGAGCAAGCCGCCGACGGATCCCCAGGTTGATCCGCGCAACTGGATCTTGGGCATATACCTTGTACATGTAGTCTCGGTCTTCGTCGGTCACCATTTCGAGCGTCAGTTCGTCGTGGTTGCGAAGGAACGTGGCCCACTGACAGCTCTCGGGGATCTCTGGTGTCTGCCGCAAGATGTCGACGATCGGAAAACGGTCTTCCAACTGAACCGCCATGAACATGCGCGGCATCAGCGGAAAGTGGAAGTTCATGTGGCACTCGTCGCCGGCGCCGAAATACGCCGCAGCGTCTTCTGGCCACTGGTTTGCTTCTGCCAGTAGCATCCGGTCCTCGTAGCGATCGTCGACGTGCTTGCGCAGCTTCTTGAGAAAGCGATGCGTTTCGGGAAGGTTCTCGCAATTCGTCCCTTCACGTTCGTACAAATAGGGGATCGCGTCGAGGCGCAACCCGTCCACCCCGAGCTCGAACCAGAAGTCCAAGGCTTTGAATACGGCCTTGTGCACTTCGGGGTTGTCGAAGTTCAGGTCGGGTTGATGGGAGTAGAAGCGGTGCCAGTAGAACGCGCCAGCCTCGGGATCCCACGTCCAGTTCGAGGTTTCGAAGTCGCGAAAGATGATACGCGCGTCGTTGTAGCGCGAGTCCGTATCACTCCACACGTAGAACTTGCGCCACTTGCTGTTCGGCGGGCTCTTGCGCGCCCGTTCGAACCAAGGATGGTCTTTGGACGTGTGGTTGATGACGAGCTCCGTGATCACACGGATGCCGCGCTCGTGGGCTTCTTTGAGCAGGCGCTTGAAATCGTGCAGCGATCCGTACATCGGGTGCACTGACGTGTAGTCCGAGATGTCGTAGCCGCCGTCGCGCAGCGGTGAGGGATAGAACGGCAACAGCCAGATGGCCGTCACTCCCAAGTCTTGCAGATAGTCGAGCTTGCTGATGACACCAGCGATATCCCCGATCCCGTCTCCATTGGCGTCGGCGTAGGCGCGGATCGGGATTTCGTAGATGATGGCGCTCTTGAACCAGAGTGGATCTCGATCGAGCGGTCGCGAGGGATTTCTCGGGGTGTTGGCGCGGGGCATCGTGGTGGGTCGGTTGGGTCGCGAGGGGATTTGGACTTAGGCGAAGTACTCGAATTGTTGCTCCGTGCGCACGCGGCGCCGGACTAGGAAGACGTGGGCGGGCATCGCCGGACCGAGCTCGACGAACTCTCTACCACTCTGCCACTGATAGCGCGCATCCGATACCAGGTCGTGCACCTGGAACGTTTCCCGGTCGGCGACGCCGAGAGCCTGCAGGTCGAGGGAGAGCCACCCCGAGTGACGGTGATATGGTTCCATGTTGACGACCATCAGCAGCACGTTCGCGGATGCTTCGTCGTGCTTGCTGTAGACGAGGATCTTGTCGTTGTCACACTCGTGAAAGGTGAGCGTATCGTTTCCCTGCAGCGCTGAGTTCTCGCGCCGGATTCGATTCATGCGCTCGATCATTGGCGCGAGGCTCTGCTTGTCGTGGAGGTCCCACTGACGCAGCTGGTACTTCTCGTTGTCGACGTACTCTTCAGCACCGGGCCGCGCCACGTGCTCCATCAGTTCGAAGGCGGGGCCGTAGATGCCCCAGTTCGACGATAGCGTCGTCGCCAGGACGAGACGGCAGACGAACATGGGTCGACCACCGTACTGCAGATGCTCGGGCAAGATGTCCGGAGTGTTCGGCCAGAAGTTGGGGCGAAAGAACTCCCGCACCTCGGTTCGCGTCAACTCTTCGAGATAGCCTCGCAGTTCGTGGGCGGTCGTGCGCCACGTGAAGTAGGTGTACGACTGGGAGAATCCGACCTTGGCCAACGCGTACATCAACTTGGGCCGAGTGAAGGCTTCGGCCAGGAAGATCACGTCGGGGTGATTCGACTTGATTGTGCGGATGCAGTGCTCCCAGAAGCGGATGGGCTTGGTGTGGGGGTTATCCACTCGAAAGATCCGCACCCCTCGTTCGATCCAAGTTTCGAACACCGAGATCAGTTCTTGCCAAAGCGACTCGTAGGCAGGACCGCCGAGGTCGAAGGGGTAGACGTCTTGGTACTTCTTGGGTGGATTCTCCGCGTACTGAATCGTTCCGTCTGCGCGCTGGACGAACCACTCGGGGTGGCGCTTGACGTAGGGATGATCGGGTGAGGCCTGGAATGCGATGTCGAGGGCGACCTCGATACCGTGCTCACGTGCCTTTTCCACGAGATGTTCGAAGTCTTCCACGCTGCCGAGCTCGGGGTGGATTGCCTTGTGCCCCCCCGCTTCGCCCCCGATTGCCCACGGGCTACCCGGATCGTCGGGACCCGCTGTCAGCGTGTTGTTCGGCCCCTTGCGAAACGTCGTCCCGATCGGGTGGATGGGCGGCAGGTACAGCACGTCGAAGCCGAGCTTTGCCACGTAAGGCAGCATCTTCTCGCCGACGTCCTTGAACGTCCCGTGTTTACCGTTGGGCCCGAACGAACGAGGAAACAACTCGTACCACGACGAGAAGCGTGCCCGCGGTGGTTCGACCCGCAGCTCGTAGGTTGGCGACTTCGTCGTGAAGGCTCGACTGGGGTAGCGCTGCATCAAGTCGCGCAGCTCCCTTCCCGTTGCGACGTTCATACGCTCGTCTTGCGAACCTGTGCTCAAGGCGGACGCCATCAGCCGCAAGCGTTCGGCATCAGGCTCGATGGCGCGAGTGGCGGCTGCCTGCACCAGTTCGACGGCGCTGGCCAGCTCGACCTCGACATCCTGGCCCGCCTCGTGCTTGCGCGCGCAGCCGTAGCGCCAGGTTTCGTACTCATCCGCCCAGGCTTCGATGGAGAACTCGTACCACCCGAGCTCTGACACCGAGAAGCGTGCTCGCCAGCGATCGTTTCCTGCTGGCTCGAGCGGCACTTCTGCGATTGTCTGGCTGGATGTTGCGCTGGGAGTGGCGTAGCGCACGACCCCGGACACGAAGTCGTGCCCGTCGATCACGAGGTCGCAGCTGACCTCGACTTCGTCTCCGACGATGCGACACGCAGGGTAGCGCCCTCCGTCCACGGTGGGCTGTACATCGAATACCAGCACCCGCGAGCGCCCAGACTCGATAGCCTCAGATTGCGAGAAGGTTTCCGGAGTCATGATTCGTTCAGTCTCCATGCCAGACGCGCTGTCGCGCGTTCATCTCGAGCGCCCTGCGCAGATGCCAGAAGGCCGAAGACCTACGCCGTTCTGCCACCTCCGACTAGGCGCCGGTGCGTCGCACACCTCGTCCTTTCAGGCGGGTGACGTCGCTACCACGCTGCCGCAGCATCACCAAAATCGCGGCCGTTGTCAACACTGCCCGCGGGAAGTCCGCCACGGGGCGGGCCTTCAACGGATGTGCAGGCTTCGGGTAAACGATCCGGATCGGCGGCAACTGAGCGAATGATCCGGTGGGGTTGACGAGAACGACGAACGCCCCAATCTCTCTACGGTGCCGGGTCTCGACAGCTACTGAGCTGGCTCGGCCTCTGAGCTCGGACGCCCGAAGCGTACGACGGCGCAGCTCGGTCCAGGCAACAGGGCGTGAGCGTTTCGCAGCACTGCGCCTGGACGAGACGACAGCAGCAGCTGCGTGCTCACTGGAGGCAATGGAACCTCCTGTGCCGTTTCGCCGAAGTTGCAGGCGAGTGTGAGCTCGCCGCGGCGCATCGTCAGCCAGCGTCGTTCTTCGTCGAAGTGCACCTGGGTTCGAGCGAGTCTGTCGTCCGACAGGCTGGATTCGTGGCGTCGCAGCTGCAGCAGCGCCACGTGCCACTCGAACAGTTCCCGGTGTCGGGCGTGGCGCAAATCGTCCCAGTCGAGCCGCGAGCGTTCGAAGGTGCTCTCCGCTTGGGGATCGGGAACCTCGTGCGGTTTCCAGCCAAACGCCGCGAAATCGCTGTGGCGTCCTCGTCGTATGGCTTCGGCGAGCTCGGGCTCCGCGTGGTCGGTGAAGTACGAGAACGGCGTCTCGCTGCCCCACTCCTCGCCCATGAACAATTGCGGCACGAAGGGAGAAAGCAACGTCAACGCAGCCGCGATCTTCAGCTGCTCAGCGTCGAGGGTTGCGGCAAGCCGGTCGCCGATCGCGCGATTCCCCACTTGATCGTGATTCTGCGCGAACACCACGAAATGCCGCCCCCGCAGGCCCTCGCTGTCCGCCCCGAAGCGCTTTCGGCGATGGCGAGAGTATTTGCCTCGAAACACGAAGCCGTGACGCAGCGCTTCGGCGAGATCGCTGATGGCACCGAAGTCCGCGTAGTAGCCGTCTTGCTCCCGAGTCAGCAGCGCATGCAGTGCGTGGTGGAAGTCATCGCTCCACTGGGCGTGTACGCCGTAGCCGGCTGGCGGAGGGCGAACGAAGCGCGGGTCGTTGAGTTCGCTTTCGGCGATCACGACGAAGTGTCGGCCGGTTTCGCCCGACAGGTGGTCCACGCGTTGGGTGAGCTCTTCGAGTATGTGGGTCGCGCTCTGGTCGAAAATGGCGTGAACCGCATCCAGACGCAGGCCATCGATGTGATAGTGGCGCAGCCAGTGAACGGCGTTGTCGCACACGAAGCGCCGCACTTCGTGGCTGTCTGCTTCGTCGAAGTTGAGCGCTTCTCCCCACGGAGTGTGGTACTTGTCCGTGAAGTACGGGCCGAACCTGGACAGGTAGTTGCCGCTTGGACCCAGATGGTTGTAAACGACGTCGAGCAGGACGGCGATGCCTTGCGCGTGACAGGCATCGACCAGTCGCTGAAGTCCCTCGGGTCCGCCATAGGCGGTGTGCGGTGCAAACAAGCACACGCCATCGTAGCCCCAGCCCCGCGAGGTGGGGAAGTGGGCCACTGGCATCAGCTCCAGGTGCGTGATCCCGAGTTCGCGAAGGTGGGGCAGTCGTTCGATGACGGCCTCGAACGACCCCTCGGGGGTGAACGTGCCGACGTGCAGCTCGTAGATGACGGCGGCCGTCAGAGGACATTGCTGAAACCCCGCATCCGACCACTGAAACTCGTCGAAATCGACCCAACGAGAGGGACCGTGCACTCCCGTCGGCTGGTGCGGGGAGCGTGGGTCGGGCAGGGGGGCACCTCCGTCCAACGACACGGCGTACTGCTGTCCGCTTCCGATCCGTGGGTGCTCGACCTCGTGCCAACCGCCTGCCGATGGTCGCAGTGGCACACGCTCCTCGTCGGGAAACAGCACGAGTTCGACGCGCTTCGCCCGGGGTGCCCAAATTCGGTACGCCTTCGTGCTCATGCTTGGGGCTCGCTCAGGGGTTGTCGTTCGAGGACAGCGACCGGCAACGGTTGGAGCAAGTCGTTGACTTGTACGGTGCCGGTGAACTGACCGCGGCCAGTGAGCGGGTTCATCCAAGTCCCTTCCGGGAGTTTCAGCGAAGTGTCACCGAAATCGCTGCCGCATTTGAGCCACCACCGAGTGATGAGCGCTATGACGTCCTTACCTCGGCGAAAGGCGAGCACTCGATCGGCCTGACTGCCATCCGGGGACAGCGGCGTGTAGTCCCCTTCTGGGCCGAAGCACTCGGGTCGGCGGCCTCGCAAGGCCAAGCCCTGGCGCAGGCACCAGAGTTTGACACAACCGTTCTCGCGCTCTGCCCAGAGCGTGTCCACTGGTACGCTGTCGAGCTCTGCGAGCAGCCGCGCGCGTAGCGCGAAGTCCACTGGGCGCCGGTTGTCCGGATCGACGAGACTGAACTCCCAGAGCTCCGTACCTTGGTAGATGTCAGGTACGCCCGGGCAGAGCAGTTTCAACATGACTTGGTTGAGCGAGTTGGCGCGCGCGCCGAGCTCGAGGCTGTCGACGAACTGAGCGATACTGGCGCACAGCTCCTCATCCTCGTACAAGCGCGTCAGATAGCGTCGGATGGCCTCCTCATAGGCTTCGTTCGGCGCGTGCCAGGAGCTACTGACTTTGGCTTCGCGCACAGCCTTGGTCATGTGGGTCTGCATGCGCTCTTCTGAGATTGGCCAGGCACCGACCAGTTCCTGCAACAGGAAGTACTCCGTCTCGGGCTCGGGTGCTGGGCGGTGGCCGAACGTGCCGCCATCGGTTCGATACGCGAGCAGCCGTTTTCTCCACTCGCGCACGGCGTCCTGCCAGCGCTCGCCGATCTCGGAGAGCGCGAGCAGACGTGCGCGGACGTCTTCGCTGCGTTTCGTGTCGTGAGTGGACGTGCTGCTGAGCGCTTCGGGGAAGTGAGCCTGTCGGTGGCGCATGCGCTCGTGAAAGATGGCCGCTGCCGTCGAAAACTCCGACGGGTCGCCCCCGACCTCGTTCAAGGCGACGAGGCGACCGTAGCGATAGAAGGCGGTGTCCTCCACACCCTTGGCCATGACCGGCCCCGTCAGTTGCTGAAAACGCAGCACGAATTCCAGTTCGCTCTGTCCCTTCAGTTCGAGCGACAGCAAGTTCTCCAGGAACTCGATCAGCCGCGAATCGATTTGGGGGTTCGCATCTCGGGCCGCCCGGCAAGCCTCGTGAATGGTCCGACGATCGGGGTCGCGCGCCTCGCCGTGGCTGGAGGCGTAGGTTCGGTAGATCGGGAACATGACCAAGACCTCGACCAACGCTTGCTTGAGTTCCGCTCGCGAATAGTCTCGGTAGCGGCGATGCTGCTGACAGATCTCCGCCAGGCGGTTGACCAAGCGTTGCACATCGCTGCCCAAGGCCACGTCGATGACGTGGCGTTTGCAGTCGCGCACCAAGGCCCCGTAGTCGGTTTCTTGACCCGCCAGTTCTTCGTAGAAGGTCGACAGCGGTGCTTGCCCCGTAGGGTCGATCAGAACTTGCTGCGTCAGCGTGAGGAAGTCGTAGCCGGTGGTTCCTGCAACGGGCCACGCGGGCAACTCTTCGTTGCGTTCCAGAATTTTTTCCACGAGCAGCCAGGCAGCGGGCGCACGCGCGCGCACGCGCTCGAGGTACTGTTTTGGATCGTACAAGCCATCGACGTGATCGACGCGCAAGCCGTCGACGCTGCCGTCGTTCAGCCAGTCGATGACGAGATGATGGGTAGCCAAGAAGACTTCCTCGTCTTCGGCTCGGAGCCCAACCAAGGAATCGATGTCGAAGAAACGACGATAGTCGAGCTCTTGATTCCCGATGCGCCAGAAAGCCAAACGATAAATCTGTCGCTCCAATACGTCGTGTAGTTCGTCGGGAGACGAGCTGACGCGCGCCAGGTGTTCGTCCACGGCCCGAGCGATTTCGGGCTGCTCGCACAAGCGGGCGACGGCTTGGTGCAATACCTCCTTGTCGCGATGGCGACGACGACGACTGCTCGCGTCTGGTGCGTTGGGTAGAGGAAGCTCCGCTAGGGTGTCTGCCACGAACGCGAGTTCCGTGGAGTCAGCCTCTCGAGCTGGAATTCGCAGCAAGCGGCCCAGGGAACGGGGAGCCAAGGGGGTCTTGTGCTCGTGGTACTGTACGAGGAAGTTGCCACCGGCACGCGTCAGGGTGATCTTGCCCGCCTCGAGTTCGACCCCGTACTGGTCGCCGAGGATGGGCAGCAGCACTCGTTCGAATTCCGAAGCCTGCCACTCCACGTCGAAGTAGTTGGAGTAGCGGCTGGAAGGGCCGTTTTCGAGCACGTCCCACCACCACGCATTGTGACCACCACGAATCGCCATGTGGTTGGGCACGACGTCGAGAAGTTGTTTGAGCCCGGCGGCAGTCAGAGCGTCTCGCAGCCGCTTCCGTCCGGGTTCGCCACCCAGCTCTTCGTTGACCTTGCCGTGATCCACGACGTCGTAGCCATGGCAGCTCCCCGCAGTCGCCTGCAGGTACGGAGAGGCATACAAATGGCTGACCCCGAGATCTGCCAGATACGAAACCACGTTCACGGCAGCGTCAAAGGTGAACTCTGGAGACAACTGAACGCGATAAGTGCCGGCACGATGCATTGACAACCTTATAGTCTCGCTCGCGCTGGACTGCGACCGAGGCAGGCTGGTCGTTCGAAGTCCAGACGACTGCACAGGCACAAACGCAGGAACGAGGCTTCGATCGCGACCGGCACGGTCGATCACGCGTCGCGTCGAGTGCGGTGAGGTGGGAATCCAATGGCGCACGGTTGGCGCGCGGCCGCCCGTGCTTCAGGACGCCAGCTCCGCGACCAGGAGCCGACCCAATGCATCGTTCTGCCTGGGCTTGTGGACGATCTGCTCGCATTGGTTGAAGGCGGCGAGCTCGTGGAGTTTGGCGGCTAGCTTCTTCACGAACGCCGCCTGGTCGCGGACGGGCTTTTCGATGGCAAGGGTCTTGATGGTCAAAACCCCCAAACGCCGGTCGGCTTTGGGATCCAACCGGCCAACGATGTCCGAACCGAAGAGGATGGGTAGGCAGTAGTAACCGAACTCGCGCTTGGCTGCGGGGACGAAGCATTCAATCTGGTAGCTGCTGTCGAAGAGTTGCTGAATGCGTCGGCGCTGGATCACCAGGTTGTCGAACGGGGAGAGCAAGTGCACCGCGTTGCTGATACGCTGGGCCTTCAACTTCTGCAGCGTCGCCGTCGCCGCGTAGTAGGGGTGTTTCTGCCCTGCCACGGCGAGCTGAAGGAGTTCGCCGTCTTCTACCATCTCGTGCAGTCTGGCTTTGACTCCCGCTCTGATCCCTTTGCGCAGGTAACTGATTTCGGGTTCAGTCACGACGCCGTGGGCGCGGATGGCTGAGCGGATGAGGTACTGCTGGAACTCGGCATCGGTGGGCCGCGTCGTATCGACATCCGGAGGCAATGCGCGTTCTGGCAGGTCGTACACCTTCTGGAAGCCATCTCGGCGACAGACGATCAGTTTGCCTTCGATGAAGAGTTGCTCCAGCGCGATCTTCGCTGGCTTCCAGTTCCAACCCCAGCCATCACCCCGCGTTTTCGGAGCTTCGAAGTCTTTGGCCTTGAGCGGTCCTTCGGCGCGCACTCGATCCAGCACCCGCCGCATTTCCCGTTTGTTCGGCGTTCGCCAGTGCTTCTGACCCGAAGCAACGGCGTGCATGTAGGGCAGGCAGAAGCGGTAATCCCGAAGCGGCAGGTAGGCGGCGGCGTGGGCCCAGTACTCGAAGATCGCTCCCTCCCGCTGCAGGGCATCGAGATGTTTCTCGCTGTAGGACGGCACTCGCGTCCAGAAGGTGTGGTGGTGGGAGCGGTTGATGACCGAGATGGTGTCGATCTGGACATAGCCGAGTTGTTCGATGCAGCGTCGCACCGCCGCCTTGCCGGTCCCGAAGCTCTTCGTGGAGTGCAGCCCCTGGCTGACGACGGCGATGCGGCGGGCTTCACCCGTAGAGATCTCGAGCATCCGCTCGTTGGGATACACACGCTCACGCCCACGCTCAAGCTGCGCGTTCACCGACCGCCTCGGACTCCCCAAATCCCGTGCGGCCGGGTGGAGCGAAGCTCCACCGACTCTGGTACGCTGCCGACATGTCCACCTCCTTCGACTTGAGCGGAAAGGTTGCGGTCGTCACTGGCGGCGCGCGGGATATCGGCCACGCCATCAGCGTCGCGCTAGCGCAGAACGGCGCTGACGTCGTGGTCAACTACCGACAGAGCAAGACCAAAGCCAGCGACACGGTGCGGGAGATCGAGGCACTCGGGCGCCGCGCCCTGGCGGTCGAGGCAGACGTGACCCAGCGCGCTGAGGTGACGCGGCTGGTCGACGCCGCGCTCGAGTTCGGCTCCGGACGTCTCGACATCGTCGTCAACAACGCCGGCGGACTGATACGGCGTGTCCGCTTGGGGCAGCTGAGCGAGGAGCTACTCGCCGACTCCTTGCAGCTGAACTTCGGCAGCGCGGTCTTGATGTGTCAGGCGACGATCCCGCACATGGTCGAGCGAGGTTCGGGGCGGGTGATCAACATCACGTCCATCGCGGCCAACACGGGCGGCTCCGACACGACACCTCACTACGGTCCGGCCAAGGCGGCGCTGGCGGATCTGGCGCGCACGCTGACCAAGGAGTTCGCCCGTCACGGCGTGACCATCAACAGCGTGGCTCCAGGTCTGATCGACAATCAGTTCCACCGTGATCACACGCCCCCAGAGGTGTTCGCAAAGGGCGTGCAGGCCGTGCCGATGGGCCGCGCCGGTCGCAACGAGGATGTCGCCGGAGCGGTGGTCTTCTTGGCCTCGGATGCCGCGAGCTACATCAGCGGCCAAGTGATCCACGTCAACGGCGGGCTGTATTACGGTCACTGAGCGAGCGGCGGGCTCGGGCGCATCCCAGTTCGCCTCGTCGCCTTCGTCGTGCGGGGCGTCGCGCGGTCGTCGCGCAGCCGGATGCCCTCGAGACGTTTCTGCTCGCCCGACTCGAGTCAGCAGGTGTTACGGCATGACGTTGCGTTCCCACGCGTAGTAACCATCGACGCATACTGTGTAGATGGAACCGTACAGGCACGTCTTCGTTTCGTCGTCGCAGCGTGAACCGGCATTGGGGATTTCCGCCGGGCACCCCTCCGCCACGGTTGGCTCAGGCTCACACACCCATTGCTGGGGGATTGGGGGGTCAAGGGGTGTGCAGCCATCGCCGCTGCAGGACTCGGTCTGTGGTCCACGGCAGTAACAGACTTCATCGTCCTGAACACATCGCTCAGTCGTGTCGTCGCACGGTCCCTCAGGAGGCGTGGTGCAATCCGAAGGCGGCGGAAGGCAGAGGCCTTCTCCACCGACACTCCCGTTGATCCACACATTCGTCACGTGACAACTGAAGCGTTCCCGACACCCCGCATCACCAACGCCATACGTACAGAAGATCCCGAACTCGGCGCACGCGCTGTCCAACGCCGGTGCCGTCGAAGGACAAGGGCCTCCCTCGTAATCGGGATCTAGAGGCTGCCCAGCTCCATCGACGTCCCCACCGCCGTCCTCGACTGGTCCGGGTGTGGCGTTCGCTTCGGCCGCGTCCGCTTCGTTGGCGTCTGCGTCGGTGCCGGCGTCGTCGGTGCCGGCGTCGTCGATGTCGGTGTTCGCATTGCCAGCGCTCGGGTCGCCCTCGGACAGCTCGGAAGTGGTGTCCTGTTGGGAGGGCTCCGTTACCCCGCCGGACGCCGAAGAGCTGCCCTGGTCCGCCACGCCGTCGTCGGAGACGGCTGATTCGGGCGGGCCGTCGCTTCGCGTTTCCTCATCGGCGTTCACTTCGGTCGCATCTCCCGCCAGGTTCGAGGTGGAGTCAGTACCGTCTTCGCTGCCCCCGCAACCAGCCACCAGGACGACGCCCGCCAGCAGTGAGCCAAAGGGACGAAACGACGCGAGAAATCGGTAAGCGCAAGTCATTCTTCCGAGCCTGAAGGGGGCGGAGCAACGGAGCAAGCGCGCCGTCTACTCCACGTCGCCTTTGCGTATTCTGACAGTATACAGCCGCCCACCCCGGCAATGGGTGAACGGCCGCGGCCGAAAGCAGTCGGAGCGCTGGGCAAGGCCTCGCACGCGGCTTCCGTGGATGTCATTTCAACGCGAGGAAGACGTGATTGATGCACCGGATTGTCCGTCGTGAACGCGCGGGCTGGACGAACAGTGCTGGAAAGTCGACTGCAGCTCGGAGGCACGTCAGGCCAGCCCGGATTTTCGTCGTCTCCGCCGAGCGGCAGCATTCGCCAGCCTCTGCGCTCCTCGCCACGGACGTCCCTACGGCTCCGAACGAAGCCGCTCCGCGGCGGTAGTCGCGGACGGGTGAGGGGATGGGGGTGCGGCTACGCCGCCAGAAACGCCGTGATCTGTCGCAGTTAGAAGCGCCAGGTCACGGACCCGATGCGCTGTGGTCTCCTTGGAACCAGCGCTGCCTGGAACGCAGCGCTGAAAGGAGATCACATGTCCAAAGAAATCGAAGATATGGCTCGCGACCTGG
>JBNKHV010000044.1:0-4134 GCA_050290545.1 Polyangiaceae bacterium
TCGGCTAGTTCGAATCCCTTCTCCCGCTGGTGACGTTCAGAGGTACAAAACGAGAAAAGCTGCCGGTGAGGCAGCTTTCTGTTTGAGCGGGAGAAGGGATTCGAACCCTCGACGTCAACCTTGGCAAGGTTGCACTCTACCACTGAGTTACTCCCGCGAGGGAGCGAAGAGGTAGCCTTTGGCGGGGGGTGTGTCAAGCGCGTGCGAGCGTTTTTTGACTCTCCGAGTTTGGCCGTCCGCGCTGCCAGGCGGCCTCCCAAGTGGTCGATATAGCAGGCCAATCGGCGGGCCCCCCAGGCGCTTCTCCGAACACCTCGTGGACGCAAACCAGGGTTCACGCCGAACAACCCGCGGACGCCGCTCAGCCGCCGCACAGGACCACGAAGCGCCGGAACAAGGCCGGGCCCGTCGCGTCCATCTCGGGGTGCCACTCGACGCCGTACAGGCGCTCGCCCTCGATGGCCTCGATCACGCCGTCCTCGGCGCGCGCCGTCGTGGTCAAGCCGGGCGCTACGCCGCGTACCGCCTGACCGTGGCTCGAGTTGATGCTGGCGCCCTCGGCGGCACTCAGGCTCGGCCAAATCGCGCCCAGCAGCACACTCTGCCCAACCAAACCCACACCGTGCTCGGTGACGCGACCGGAGCCGCCGTGGTCGAGCGCTCCGGCGCGCTCGCTGTGCACGTCGCGAAACAGCGAGCCGCCGAGGTGCAGGTTCATCAGCTGCATGCCGTAGCAAATGCCGAGTAGGGGCTTGCCCGCCGCCGCTGCCGCGTCGATCAGTGCGCGCTCCCAAGTGATGCGCCCGATGTCCTCTTGCTGACCCAGGGTGTCTTGTGAACCTGGGGTAGGGGCGTTCGAGCACCAGGCGTCCAGCTCCGGCAGCGTCGTCGGCAGATCGTCTCCACCCGTCAAGATCACCCCATCACAAACCGACAAAGCATCGCTCGGCTCGATGTCGACACCGAGCAAGAGCGGCAGCGCGCCTGCCTCGCTCACCCGCTGCGCGTAGGCACGATTGACGTACAGATAGTCGTAGCCCGGGCGCCAACGTTTGCCGCGGTCGATGCTCAGGCTGATTCCGATGAGGGGTTTCGTGCTCGACACCTGGGCCTCCTGACGGGGTGATGGGCAGCTCTGCGCGAGGCGGCGCGAAGAGGCGCAGACTCGCGACTACGCCTTCTTCTTGGTCGTCTTCTTCGCGGCTTTGCTCGGCGCCTTCTTGGCAACCGTCTTCTTCGCAGCAGCCTTCTTGGCCGGGGCCTTCTTGGCGCTCTTCTTCGAGGCCGTCTTCTTGGCGGCGGGCTTCTTCGAGGCAGGTCCGTCGCTGCTGCTGGCCTTCTTGGACGTCTTCTTCGCAGCCGCCTTCTTGGCGGTCTTCTTGCTGGCCGTCTTCTTGGCGGCTTTCTTGGACGCCGTCTTCTTGCTGGCCTTCTTCTTTTTCTTGGCCGGGCCGCGCTCGCGACGGTCCTCGAGCAGCTCCACGGCGCGCTCGAGCGTGATGGTTTCGATGCTGTCGCCCTTGCGCAGAGAGGCGTTGGTTTCGCCGTCCGTCACGTAGGGGCCGAAGCGACCCTCGCGCAGAGTGATCATCGCTTCCGTCGCCGGATCCTTGCCGATCTCCTTGATCGGTTCCTTGGCAGCGCGGCGACCGCGCGTCTTCGGTTGCTTGAACAGCTCCACCGCCTCGTCCACCGTCAGCGTGAAGACTTGGTCTTCCTTCTCCAACGAGCGGCTGTCCTTCTCCATCGTGATGTACGGGCCATAACGACCGAGCTGCGCCGTGATGGGCGTGCCGCTGTCGGGATGGTTGCCGACCAGGCGCGGCAAGCTCAGCATCTTGAGCGCCTCCTCGAGCGTCACCGTCGTGACGTCCATCGTGCTCAGGAGCGAGCCCGTGCGCGGCTTTTCTTTGCCGCCAGCTTCGCCGAGCTGGATGTAGCCGCCGAAACGACCCGCCCGCGCGTAAACGGGAAGGCCCGTCTCGGGATCGTTACCCAGCAGCCGATCACCGCTGGGGGCTTCGAGCAGCTCCTTGGCTTTGCCGACGTCGAGCTCGTCGGGAGGCAGGTCCTCGGGGATGTTCGCCGTGTCGTCGGCTCGCTGCAGATAGGGGCCGTAGCGACCCACGCGGATGACGATGTCGTTGCCGTCGTCGTCTTTGCCGAGCGGCAACGAGTTGATGGCGCGCGCGTCGATCTCCGAGAGACGGTCGGCCACCAACTTACGCAAACCCATGCCCAACGCGCCGTCGACGTCCTTGGCGTTGGCGCCGAAGTAGAATTTGCGCAACCACGGGATCGCCTCCGCGTCGCCGTTGGCGATGGAGTCGAGCTCGTCTTCCATCTTGGCGGTGAACGAGTAGTCCACCAAAGCGCCGAAGTGCTTCTCCAGCAGCTGGATCACGGCGAACGCCTTGAAACTCGGCACCAGCGCCGAGCCCTTCTTCCACACGTAGCCGCGCGCCTGGATCGTCGAAATGATGGACGCGTAAGTCGAGGGACGGCCCACGCCGAGCTCCTCCAAACGCTTGACCAGTGAGGCCTCCGTGAAGCGGGCAGGGGGGCTCGTTTCGTGGCCGCGGGGGCTGAACTCCCGTGTGTCGAGGGCCTGGCCCTCTTCGACCGCGGGCAGGTGCCGCTCCTTTTCTTCCAGCTCGACGTCGGGGTCGTCGCTGCCTTCCACGTACGCACGCAGGAAGCCGGGGAAGGTGATCGTGTAGCCGCTGGCGGAGAACTCCACCGTCTTGCCGTCCACGTCGGCGTTGAGGCGCAGCTTGACGCTCTGGCCGCGGGAGTCTTCCATCTGAGAAGCCACGGTGCGCTTCCAGATCAGCTCGTACAGGCGGCCCTCGTCGCCGCCGACCTGCTTGCGCACGTCCGCCGGGGACTGGAATTTGTCGCCTGCGGGGCGGATGGCTTCGTGCGCCTCTTGGGCGTTCTTGACCTTGTTTTTGTAGATGCGCGGCTTGGCGGGCAGGTAGTCCTTGCCGTACTGCTGCTCGATCAACGTGCGTGCGGCGTTGATGGCCGTGTCGCTCAAGGTCGTGCTGTCCGTACGCATGTACGTGATGAAACCGGCCTCGTACAGCGCTTGCGCAGTACGCATCGTGCGCTGAGAGGAGAAGCGCAACTTGCGGCTTGCCTCCTGCTGCAGCGTCGAGGTCATGAACGGTGGCGCGGGTGAACGGCGGTTGGCCTTGCGCTCCACCTTGGCGACCGTGAATGGCGCGGACGGGAGCTTCTCGCTCAGCGCGACGGCCTCTTGTTGGTTCAGGCGAACGGCGTCGCTGACCGTGAGCTTGCCGCTCTCGTCGAAGTCCTTGCCGGTCGCGACGCGCTTGCCGTCGATGGCCGTCAGCGTGGCGCCGAAGTCCGCACCATCGGCGACGAATTGCCCGTCGATGTCCCAGTAGCCGGCACTGACGAAACGAATGCGGGCCGCCTCGCGCTCCACGATGATGCGCGTCGCGACGCTCTGCACGCGGCCCGCCGAGAGCTTCGGCATGACCTTCTTCCACAACACCGGCGAGACCTCGTAGCCGTAGAGACGGTCGAGGATGCGGCGCGCTTCCTGGGCGTCGACCAGACGCCGATCGATGTCGCGCGGGTGCTGCATCGCCGCCAGGATCGCGTTGCGCGTGATCTCGTGGAAGGCGAGGCGTTTGACCGGGATCTTCGGCTTGAGCACCTCCAACAAGTGCCAGGCGATGGACTCTCCCTCGCGATCTTCGTCGGTTGCGAGGTAGAGCTCGCTCGCGCCCTTGACCAGCTCCTTGAGCTTCTTGAGGTGATCCCTCTTGTTGCCGTCGACCACGTACAGCGGACGGAAGTCGTTTTCCACGTCCACGCCCAGACGGCCCAGCTCCGTTCCCTTGTGGGCAGCGGGGACGTCACTGGCGCTCTTGGGGAGATCGCGGATGTGTCCGATGGAAGATTCGACGACGTAATCCGAGCCCAAAAACCCCGCGATGGTCTTGGCCTTGGCGGGAGACTCGACGATGACTAGCGATTTGGCGGCACTCACGTTGGGTTCCGGAGAAAGCGCGCGAGAGTTACAACCCAGCCCGGACACTGTCAATTCCGTGCCAAGCCGGGCGTAGGAGTTGAGCGTGTCGGCTGTGTGGCCAGGGGGCC
>JBNKHV010000045.1:0-20216 GCA_050290545.1 Polyangiaceae bacterium
GGTGGCTCGGAGCGAACGCCGGCACCGGGGGTGGCAGACGACGCCCGGCCCGAGGTCAATGGAGAGGCGGCTGTGCTTTGGATGGGATTGGTTCTTAGCCGCGCGGCTCGTTGCGACGTATGTACGTGCAGACGTTGCGAAGAAACCCAGGCGGATGAAACGAGCGGAATCTACAACCCCAAAGCAAGAACTCCAGCGCGTAACATTGCGCTTTCTGGACTCGTCCGTTCCGCCTCGATACCACAGGAGCTACACCATCGTCGTCGAAGCAGGACGGGTTGAGATCACGGTCGACGTCTACGGCGACATCATCACTCGCGATGAGCGCGAACTCGACGTCGAGCAATGGGGGGAACTGACCGACGAAGTGCCGCAGTTGCCAGGCGCGCTCACCAAGGACGATGAGTTGACCACTGGGGCCACCTCCTACCAGCTCGAACTGACGACGAAGCGCGGCCAGCGAGTCCTGACCTGGACTGAGGGTACGACCCCGGGCTCCGCGTCGGCGACGAGGTTCGCTCGCGCGGTCGAAGCACTCGTGCCAGACCTTGCCGCTCTGAAGGAGACTGAGTAGAGCTTTGGGCTTTGCCCTGCTCTGGGCAACCGAGCCGCGCTATGGCCGAAGTCACATTCGAAGCTAGTGCGGGATCCCGCACTAGTCTGCGACCAGGCGGCGGACCACGGTGAGGGCTTGGGCCAAGCGGTGCCGCCCCGGTGCCTGCGGCTTGGGCACACGGAGATGAATCGCGAAGCAAGAGCAACAGGCTGCCATTGGCGCGTTGGCGCTGCCGTCTTGGCGCTGAGCGTAGCGAGCGGGTGTGGCGCTCGGGCGACCGGCGGCGAGCGAGAGGGTGGGTCCCCGCACGAGGGTGAGGGGGCGATGGACGTGCCTGTCGATGCGCCCGCCGAGATTGAGCCCGTCCCCGCGGTGGAACCGCCGCAGGCAAGCGCAAGCTCGGAGCCAGTCGCCGTCGAGGTGCCCCCGCCCCAAATACCCGCGCCCCAAATATCGGTAGCCGAGCCATTGCTCCCACCATCGATGCCTTCCGGTTGGGCGTCGGATGAGGTTGAGGGTCCGCCCCCGCCGCCCCCCAACATCGAACGGCTTTGGGGGGCGCAGTGGGGCACGCGGCTGAATGACGAGACCGACGATCTCGCCATCGACGCCGAACGCAACGTGATCGTCGTCGGCCAAACGAGTGTCGGCGCCGACGAACCCGGCGCCGACGAACCCGGCGCCGCCGCGCTGTTCGTTCGCAAGCTCGACCCCGATGGCAACGTGATCTGGGACGTGACACGCCCCGGTCTTCGACCAACCGATGGCCCGCCGAGCGTTGCCGTCGACTCAGACGGCTCGGTGGTGTTGGCTCTCTCCGCCGCGAGCCAGGCGAGCGCCGTGCGCTTCGACGTGAACGGCAACGAGCTGTGGACGAGCGAATGGGGATCTGTCGACTCGGACGGTGTGTTCGGGGTTACCCTCGATGCCGCCGGCAACGCCTACGTCGTGGGTGCGACACGGGGGAACTTGGCGCGTGAGTTGATGGGGCTCGCAGATGCCTTCGTCAGTCGACTGAGCGTCGAGGGGGACGTATTGTGGACGTATCAGTGGGGGGGTGAGGACTACTACACGGCGGTCTCCGTTCTAGTCGACCTGGAAGGGAACCTGGTGCTGGGAGTCAACTTGGGCTACCGCGCGGATGCGCTGGCTGCCGAGGTCCTGCGACTCGACCTCGAAGGCAACGAGCTGTGGTCGCACATCTGGGCAACACAAGCCGACCAGCAGGTGTTCGACATGGCCCTGGATGCAGAGGGCAATCTCTACGTCGGTGGCGAACTGACGACATTCTCCGAAGCGGGCCCCTCGGAAGGTGGCTTCTTGGCGAAGTTCGACGCGGACGGCGAACTACTCTGGACGCGGACCTTCGACGCTGTCGTTTCTGGGGTGGCGAGTGACTCACGAGGGCAAGTTGCGCTCTCGCTGATCGAATACGGGGACCCCACGACGAGTCTCGTGGCGATGGTCGACGGCGATGGCAACGAGAGCTGGCGCACCTACTTGCATCCGGACGGCGCCACGACCATCGCGGCATTGCGCATCGACAAGGACGACGAGATCGTCATCGGCGGTAGCACCTATGGCGTCATGCGCGGACAAAACGCGGGCGCCGCCGACGCCTTCGTGCTGAAGCTGGCCCAACCCGAGTGAACTCGTCGTCTCACGAAGACATGCCCGGCAAGCCCACCCCGGGTTCGTGAGCTCGGAGCCCACGGCGGGTTCGTTAGCTGGGAGCCCGGCTACTCGAGAATCCGCATCTTCGAAATACAAAGAGAAAACGGGTTGGGTGCGCCGTCACCCGGCGGTACGACAAACTCGATGGACACGAGCTCGGAGGGGTCGAACCTGATGGGCGTGGCCCAATCCGGTTGCGCGACGTCCGTCCACAGGACGGTGTTCATATCTGGCACGAGCTCGACGAAGTGCTCTTCATCTTGGGGCATGCCCGGCATGATGAGCTTCACGAGCACGATGACATCGCTCTCGACTGCTGCATTGAACTCGATGCCGCTGTAGGCACTGCCGTCCCATGGATCGTTGTCGTTGAAGTTCAACGCCATGCCCCCGCCCCAGATGTCGTAGTTGCCCAGCTCGCTCGCTGCGGTGGTGCCGCTGATGCAGACAGCCCCAGCGTTCAAGCTGAGCGTGTCCTCACAGCAGTCGGTAGTGTACTCGTCCTGGAAGCCATACCAGGAACCCATCACACCAACGGCGTTGGTGCTGGGCTCGACCCACAGACTGTCGGTTGGGACCAAGTCGTAGCCCTCGCGTGGGACGGGTTGCGGGTCCATGGGCATGCTGTCTGTCGGGATTGGCGTCGTGGGTGGGGGATCGACAGGGGCTGTCGGCACAGGCACCTCTTCGGTCGGCATCTCACCGGTGGACGTGGGTGTCGGTGATGGTTCCGACGTGGCTGTCGGTGCTGCGGGAGGCGCGGGATCCTCGTCGGCGGTGGGCGCGGGTAACGGGTCGTCGGATGTTGAACCCTCGTCCATGGGCAGCGGAGGAAAGCACTCCGCTATCGCGGTGAGTGTTTCGCAGCCCGTGGAGAATGCGCAGGTGCCGTAGTTCAGCTCGATTTCTCGGCACTCCTCACATCGGGTGGGGCCGTACGAGTCGAGGTCGTCTTGGCACTTGTCCTCCGCGCAACAGCGCATGGCATTCGCAAGTTGGGAACAGCCTGCGTGCTCGGCGCAGATGGCATCACCAGCATGGGCGAAGCAGTCGACACAGGCATCGGATAGGTCGCATTCTCGCAGGACGCACAGGTAATCATTGGCGCAGTCCTTTGCGCAGACCGCCGCCGCTTCATTGCAAGGCGGCGTGCTTGGGATCGCGGCGGGCTTTCCGCACGTGCGATCCTCGCACTGCCCATCGGTGCACGCGCCAGACCAGCAGATGTCGTCCAGACAGCACGACTGCCCCAACAGTCCGCATGCTGTGCATTCGCCCGCTTCGCACTCGCCGCTGTCACAGGTGCGGCCGCAGTATCCGCAGTTCAACGGGTCTGATGCTAGGTCGATGCCTTCGTCGACTTCGCCGTTGCAGTTGTCGTCCCGGTAGTTGCACACCTCGAGCTGGGCGGGGTGCGAGAACGAGTCGTCGTCGTCGCAATCTCTACCGCCGCAGATCGGTGGGGGCTCGCCGTCCTGATCGCCGTCCAGGAGGGAGTAGCGACAGGTTCTGGACGATTCGTCGCACCTCTCGTCGACGGTGCAGCCGTCGTCGTCTTCGCACTCCTCGTCGTCGGAGCAGGCCCGGCTCTCGACGCAACCCAGGCGCTCCAGGCAGAAGCTGCCGAGGGCACACTCGTCGTCGTGTTCGAAATGAAGGCAGGCAAGTCCGTCTTCCACGGACCCATCGGGGAGAAGCCAGCGGTTCGGGTAGCAAACGTCCTCGGTGCAGTCGAAGCCGTCGTCACAGTCCGCATCGCTCACGCATTCCGAGTATGCGGGCTGGGGGGACGCCAACTCACGAGCGTCGTCGTTCGTCTCTTCGTCGGTGTCCGTCTGCTCGCTGTCGTTGGTGCTGTCCGTCGACTGCCGATCCGCCTTCGAATCTTGCCCATCGCCGGAGCCTTCGGCGTCTTGCGCCCCGTTGCCACCGCTGAGGCAAGCACCCAAGAACAGCGCTACCAGCGCACCTCCCACACCACGTTTTCCGGCCACGGCGAGAGCGAACCATGGTGGGGGCTCCAGAGCAACAGTTAGCCGCCCCCGAGTGCCATAGTCTGCTCGCGCTGGAAGTCGTGGCTGTGCCACGGCGGACCCTGCCGGGTCGAAATGGAGACATCCCGGAACCGTCTTCGGGGGCACGCGATGACAACGAGCGAACGACCGAAAACGGCTGGAACTGCGGAAGCCTCGTGTTCCCGTTTCCAAAAAGGGCCAGGGTGCTACGATGCGTAGCGAACACACATGCCAGAAGCGGATCCCAAAGGCCCATCTCGAGCCGCGCTGCTCGAACGGGCTCGCCAGCACTGCTCCGACAAGGCTTGGAGAACCGCGTACCACGAACTCGTGCGGGCCGACGAAGAGCAAGCGCTCGGTATCGAGGACTTGCATCTTCTGTCTCTCTGTACTGCCCTCACCGCGCGCGATGACGAGTTCATTCGCGCGCACGAGCGCCTCCACCGGCTGTATGTCGAAGCGGGCGATTGTCGGGGTGCTGCGCGAGTTGCGTTTTGGCTCTCGTTTCGTTTGGGAGGGATGGGGGAAGTCGCACGTGCCAGCGGTTGGCTGGGTCGGGCCCAGCGCCTGGTGGAAAAACAAGCCGTGCAGTGCCCAGAAGCGGGGTACTTGCTCGTCGCGACAGGTACACGCGAGCTGATGGGTGGTCGCCCGGACTCCGCGTTCGATACTGCCACACGAGCCGTCGAACTCGGGCTCGAGTTCGGCGATGGTGACCTCGTGGCACTCGCTCAGAACTTGCAGGGGCGTGCCGCGTTGCGCGCGGGGCGCGTCGCGGAGGGGCTCGCGTTGCTCGACGAGTCGATGTTGGGCATCACCAACGACGAGCTGACCCCGATGCTCGTCGGGCTCATGTATTGCTGGACCATCGACGGCTGCCATCGAGTGTACGCTTTGGACCGGGCGCGCGAGTGGACGCGTGCTCTTTCAGACTGGTGCCTGGAGCAGCCGGAGCTGGTGACCTTCACTGGCACCTGCACGGTACATCGCAGTGAGATTCTGCAGCTCGGTGGAGACTGGGAACTTGCGATCGAAGAGGCACGCCGCGTGGCGCAAGAGTCAGCCACCGACCGTCAACCTGAGCTGATCCGGGGTGAGGGGGCGTATCAGCAAGCAGAAATTCACCGGTTGCGCGGAGAGTTCGAACAGGCGGAGGAAGCTTATCGCTGTGCGGCCCAACGCGGGCGCGACCCTCAGCCTGGCCTTTCGCTGCTTCGGTTGGCGCAAGGTCGCGCGGACGCGGCAGAGAAAGCGTTGCGACGCGCGCTGACGGAGCAGAGTGATCCGCTGCGACGTGCGCGCTACTTGCCTGCATGGTCGGAGGTACTCATCGAGCGAGCCAACTTCGAAGACGCTGAGCGAGTGTGCGATGAGCTGGACCAAGTTGCCGATTCGGTAGCGACACCCGTGGCTCGTGCAATGGCGATGCAAGCTCGCGGATCGCTATTGCTGGCCCGCGGTAGCGCGGACGCAGCGCTCGAACCGCTACGGTTGGCGTTTGCATGTTGGACTACGCTCGGTGCGCCGTATCTGGCGGCGCGCGTGCGGGTACTACTCGGTCGCGCCTGCCGCCATCTGGGAGACGCCGACAGTGCGGAGCTCGAACACAGCGCCGCACGTGACACGTTCGAAGACTTGGGAGCAGTGCCGGATTTGAGAAATCTGGACCTGAAAGACGCGGGTGCAACGGCCCCGTCGGCGCGTCACGGCCTGACGGCGCGTGAGGTCGAGGTGCTGAGATTGGTCGCTTCTGGCAAGACCAACAAGGCGATCGCCAAGCAGTTGTTCATCAGCGACAAGACGATCGATCGCCACGTGAGCAACATCTTCACAAAGCTCGGTGTTTCGTCCCGCTCTGCGGCCACGGCATTCGCGTTCGAACACGGCCTGGTCTGATTCCAACCGCACTCTGCAGCTCCGGCAGTCCGGTAGCACCATCGGCGGGGTCTTAGCTGCCGCTGGGGCGGGATGGGGGAAACCACCCACGTGCCGCGGGGAAAAAATGGGGGATTCGCCCGAAGCTGGCTTGGGCGTGCGCACGTAGGTTCTTCACCAGGCGTCACCCCATCGACGCACGAGGAGTAACCATGACCAAGACTGATTCGCAATCCAGCCCCGCCCCAAGCCCCGAGGGCTTCATCGAAGCAGGAGACGCTTTCGCCCAATTGTCCGGTCTCGACCGTCGTACGCCGGGCCCAGCAGAGCAGTTCGACGTGGTGGTTGTCGGCGCGGGACAGGCAGGGCTTTCAGTCGGGTATCACCTCGCAAGGCGTGGGTTGCGTTTCGTCATCCTCGATGGCGCGGAGCGCGTGGGCGATTCGTGGCGCAGGCGCTGGGACTCGCTACGGCTGTTTACGCCGGCGCGCTACGACGGCCTCGACGGCATGCCGTTTCCTGGAGACCCAGACACCTTTCCAACCAAAGACGAGATGGCCGACTATCTAGAGAGCTACGCTCGACAGTTCGAACTTCCGATCCGCCTGCGAACTCGCGTCGAGCGCCTGACGCGGAGCGGAGAGCGCTACGTCATTTCTACCGCAGAAGGCAACATCGAGGCGGACCAGGTGATCGTCGCGATGGCCAGCTATCAGCATCAGATCACGCCAACTTTCGCGTCCGAGCTCGCGCCGCACATCGTGCAGGTACGTTCCAGCCACTACAAGAACCCCGCCCAACTCGCACCTGGCCCCGTTCTGATCACCGGTGCCGGTAACTCGGGATCGGAACTCGCGATGGAATTGCACGACTCGCACACAGTCTTCATGTCGGGCAGAGAGACTGGACAGGTCCCGTTTCGACTCGGCAGTTTCTGGGGCTTGCGCCTGATCGGCCCCATCCTACTACGCTTCGTCTTTCACCACCTGCTGACAATCGCGACTCCGCTGGGTCGGAAGGTACGTCCGCACATGTTGAGTCACGGCGGCCCGCTGATTCGCGTGCGACAGGCTGAACTCGAAGGGGCACAGGTGCGACGCGTTCCGCGCGTCGTCGGTGTGCGAGACGGGCTACCGCTCCTCGAAGATGGCCGCACGTTGGATGTGAAGAACGTCATTTGGTGTCATGGCTATCGCGCCGGCTTCGACTGGATCGTTTTGCCCATCTTGGACGAGCGCGGTGAGCCCAATCACGTCGCTGGCGTCGTGAGGGATGCGCCAGGCCTGTTCTTCGTTGGTCTGCACTTCCTGTATTCCATGTCCTCGACGATGGTTCATGGCGTGGGTCGCGACGCGGCTCGAATCGTGCGTGAGGTAGCCCGGCGGAGCACCGTTCGTAGCCAGTCAGCTGCGTGACCGGCGAATGGGGCAGCTCGGCGCAGCTGCTCTCGCGCAGGAGGCTGAGGAAGGCGACGCTCAGTTACCGGACATCGTCAACATGACGAGGAACGCGCCGAGCGAAATCAAGAAACAAATCGCGGACGCATGGAAGACACGAGTAGCGGTCTTGGTTGGCATGGCCGCGATCTTCCCTTTCCCTTGGAGCCCGATGCCGATGCCCGCGACGACGAAGTAGGCGACGAATCCGGCCGGATAGGTCTCTTCTTCGAAGCCCAGCAGACGTGTGCCCCCGGCAATCAGTCCGCAACACGCAAACGCAGAGACGATGGTGGAGTAGCCGGCGACGAGCGAACGGTTCTTCTGGTACCAAGAGGGCCTGCTGGCTGGAGTCCCTGGGAGGCTGCGCTGGGCGGCTCGGGTTTCAGCCTTGCGCTGCTTGTTGCGTTCAGCTTCCGCGCGCTGCATGCGCCGCTGGCGCTCGCTGTCCAGCTCACGTCGCAGGTGGGATGGCCCTCGCAGCAGCAAGTACCAGGCTTGTTTGGGTGGAGCGCCTTTTATCAGCGCCCACGTCTCCTCGACGATCAGGCTCTTGGTATCGCAGTAGCTGCATTCTACCAGTTGCTGTTGAGGTTCGGGGTCGAGTGGTCCGCCGCACTTGGGGCAGCTGAGGGCGACAACGGAACCTTCGACGGAGCGTCTCGCGGGCAGCCGATCAGTGCGGTGTTCCGGGGCGATTGCACCGACCACCCCTTGCCAATCGGGCTCGATTTGCACGGTGTACTCTGCGTGGTCGTTGCAGCCGTGGCAGGTCGTGCTGACGACACCCTCCTCTTCACCTAACGAGACCTTCAGAGCGCCGGCGCAAAGAAAGCAGCGGGGCAGACCCGGGCCGACCAGAACGTTGCCTGAGCCGATGTCTTCGATGACACTCGCATCGTGCACACCGACTCGCTCGTAGGGGCCTTCTTCTCCCGCCATGTCGACGACGCCATGCGCTTTGTCGACGAGTTCGCTGAACGCGTCGTCATCGGGAGCCTGAGCGCGGTCACAATGCAGGCAGCGTATCTTGCCGTCCGTGGGTAAATGGTTTACGGGCATCTGAAGCCCGCACACACGACACTGCATTTCGACTCGGACCACGGCGCAACGCGTCTCCGGGGGCAAGTCAGCCGCGTCCACTTCTTCATTTACACCAGACTCGACCGGAGCGTCACAACCCGGACAGTGAGCTTCGGGGGCGATCAGGCCGCAGCGGCGACAATGGCCAGGAGTGGGGGCGACGCTAGCGGTTTCGGTACTCATGCTGTGGAGCAGTATAGACTCGGATGCTTCGAGTCCGTTAGCGACAGTGAGCGAACGCGGCCCTTTGCATCCTCCCGAGGCGCGACCAACGTGCGTTCGAGCACGTGGGCGAGGCGTGCTCCCGGAGCCGTGGGGAGCACGCCTCCAACGCCAGGTGGCACCCCTCCCCGCGCTGGAAAGGTCGAGCACCCGTTCTACGAGGCCCGGAGAGCGTCGTCGAGCGCGTTCACAAGCGCGCATCATCGATCAGCAGTGTGATGTCTCCGCTGCCGGTCATTTCGACGCCGATCTCAACTACCTCCGTGGTGTCGAAGCTTCCTCCCGCTACTGCGGGATTCGCCGTATCGAAGCTCAGACAACGCCATTGACCAGGAGTTGGTTGGACCTGACCAGCGTCGGCCCACGCGAACGTCGAACCCGACTGCATGTAGAGCTTCAGCCCCACGTCCGTGCCGGCCGCCACGAACACGCGCAGACTGAAAATCCCCCCGGAGTAGTCCGTTGCCGACATCGGCAGATTGACAAAGCCACTTTGTGCGCCGGGTGCCACGTCGAGCTGCAGGATACCACTCGCGCTAGGGCTTCCCCCGGTAGCCTGCCAAACGAGTGAGTACGGCATGGGTTGCTGAGAGCTGAAGATCCAACCCTCAGCGTCGGAAGAGAAGCCCCAAATGGTGCTCGCGGGCTCCGCGTCGCAGGTGCCTTTGGGTGCAGGTCCTGAGCCGCCGGCCCCTCCAGCATCGCCAGTTCCCCCTCCGCCAGCACCCAGAGAACCGCTGCTTCCATCGTTGCCACCAGCGCCTGCAGCAGAATCGCCGCCGGCACCCGGAGAACCTCCACTACCGCCGATGCCCTCTACGCCCGTACCCCCGGCTCCAGCTGCTCCGGCGCTGCCGGTGTCGAGTGAACCCAATCCTCCCTCGCCGGTGCCCACCGAGCCATCGGAGCTCGGGTCCGCGCTGCCAGCATCGGGTCCGCCGGAGAACTCACCGCCTGCAGCGGATACGGCTGCGTCGGGATCACCCGTTGCTGGAGGCGCGTTCTCGGCCCCGGCCATGCTTTCCGTGCTCGGCAACGAAGGGGAAGGGGTCGGGCTGGCTCCCGCGTCCGCGCTGCCGGCGCCCGGGTCCGTTTCGTTCATCGAGCCGACGACCTCCGAACTGCCCGGCACCGTCGCGGGGGCGTCCGTCGTGAGCCCGTCGCTGATGGCGCTAGCGGGTGGGCTTTGCCCAGCGTCAGAGCCGGCTGCTTGTAGCGCCAACTCCTCGAAGTTCATACGCCCGCACGAGCAGACGGAGGAGCCGAGCAAGAGGCTCGCGTGCAGGACGGATGTTCTGTGGGGAACCCACACCCGCTTCAAGCTAGCACCGGGTTGCGTGCTTGGGCTCGCTTGATGCACACCAACACTTTCGAGAAGCGGCGAGTGAGTTCGAATTGGGGTGTACGCCTACCGACTACAGTACGCTCACCGTCGCCGAAAGCCGACACGCTGGTTCCAACTTGCACCCGCCTTGCTCCGGTCCGGTGCTTGGGCTCGGTCTCAGAAACGCCCGAGACCACGCTCAGCACGAGAAACTTGGGCGAGCTAAAGGTTGGCGGTTTTCAGCCGTTCAGCGTGTGCAGCACGGTCGGGCGCTTGGGTTCGGCATTTCGTTGGAAGGTCTGGAACAGCATGAGGGTCTTGGTTGCAGATGACGATCCGACGTTCGTCCGCTTTGCTCAGCAGCTGATAGAGGCGGATGGGCGCGACGAGGTCGTCACGGCATCCGACGGTAGTCAGGCACTGGAGTTGGCGCTCGCGCGTCCGCTACCCCACGTGCTGGTTCTGGACTGGCTGATGCCCAAGCTCAGTGGCGTCCAGGTGTGCCGTCTGGTTCGTGCCAAGCAGCTGCCGGCGCAACCCTACATCTTGTTCGCCACCAGTCGCACCCGCCGTGAAGAGATGATCGAGTGCATGGCCGCCGGGGCAGATGACTTGCTCAACAAACCGGTGGCGCCGGATCTGCTCATGGCGCGTTTGGACATCGCCCGCCAGCGAGCACGCGGTGGTCCTCCTGGCGCTTTGCGTTTGGTGGCCGCGCTCGTCGAGGCGTCCGCAGAGGGCGACGGCGAACTCGTGTTCAGAAGCGGAGCGAGAGCGGGTCGGGTCTTCTTTCACGACGGGCGAATCGCTTGGGCTCACCTTTCCGACGGAACTCCCAGCCTGCTCGAGACGCTTGCGCCCGAAGTCAGCTTGGACGGAGAGGTCGCTCGCGAGGTGGTTCAGGAATGCCGGCGCACCGGCGCTCCGCTCACCCAGACGCTGGTCAAGTGGGGGCTCGTGGGAAGAGCGAAGCTGAGAGAATGCATTCTTTCCTGGATTCGCGGAAAACTGGATACCATTGGCCGAATGCCTAGTCCGCAAACGCTGTTCCTGCCGGAACGCAAGAAGTTTGCGGAGGACATGCTCTTCTCCCTGGAGGAGTTGGGCATCAAGGGCGATCTCTCCGAACTGCCTCAACCGCCACCCGAAGGAGCGCCCAGTCTGATCCCGTCTCGAGGTTGGGATCAGGCGTTCGTTCGTGCCCCTGAGCCACCGCCGATCGTCAGTGCGATCTTGGAGGAATGCATGGCCGGGGAAGGCATGCTGGGTGCCGCTCTGCTGCAGCGCAGCTCCGGCTTCTGTTTAGGGCGCCTGGGCGCCACTTTGAACCCCGACACCGTGTGGGCACAGCTCGCTTGCCTGAACACTGCCGAGCGTCAGGGGCGGGTCGAGGACGGAGTGTTGACGATCGGGGGCAACTACCACCTCTCCCGTCGAGTCAACAGCCTGGAGGATACGTTCATCTATGCTGTCGCAGAAGGCTCAAAGACGCGGCTGGCAGCTGCTCGCCTTTGGCTGGCGCGAGCAGCCAAGTTGTAGGCTCGGTCATCGTGACTCAAGCGGAAGCGCAGTTCTTGCGCCAGCGAGAGGTGGCCGCCAACATCTCGCGTGTTCGACCCCCATGACCTAGCCCGAACTTTTGGGGCTGCGTTGCTGGCTCATCCGGGTATGCTCGTGCGCATGGGGGCTAGTGAGGTGGAGGCAGCTGAGCTCGCTGCATTGGTGGGGCTGACTTCGGAGACCGTGAGTCTGCGACAGCGATTCTTGCGTTTTGGGGCGGCGGAGCGCGGTACGCTCGTCGCGATGAGGTCCGTGGCGCTACCGCTTGCGGGGCCGTTCATCGACGAGCTCTACGCGCACCTCAATCGTTTCGACGCAACCAGCGCTTTACTGGTCGAACCCAAACGCGTGGCACGCCTGAAGCGTTCGCAACAGCGCTATTTCGAGGAGTTGTTCGAAGGTGACTACGGGCTATCCTACGCGCTGACTCGTTTGCGCGTCGGTATGGTGCATCAGCAAGTGCAGTTGGCGCCGCAGTACTACCTGGGAACGTACTCGCGGTATCTCTGCACGCTTCTGCCCGCAATTGGTGAGCTTTCGGATAGCGAACTCACGATGCAGCGGGTCGGTGCGCTGCTGAAGCTGATCTTCTTCGACGCTGGGATCGCGCTCGATGCCTACCTGCTGTCGAAACTGCAGCGCTCGATGGGGCCCGACGCTGCGCGGGGAGCGGAGCAGTCGGCGGTGGGCGATGCTGCAGCTGGCGACGCGTCACAGCAGGCCTCCGCGACGCGGACGGGCGATGGCGCATCGTTCGGGCTCGCCCTGTCCCTGAACTCCAGAGACATTGGCATCCGGCGAGATTTCGTGGGAGTCGACGCTGCCACGGAAACGCTGCTCAGGGGCGTAGCGCCTCAGCTTCTGAAGGCGGTTCCGCGAATGATTGACCGCTTCTACGAGCAACTGAGAACAGCTCCGACGTTCGCTGACTTCTTTGCGCGCCCCGACGTGGTGGAGCGTTTGAGTCGAGCCCAGCGGCAATACTGGCATCGGTTGCTGCGAGGCCCGTACGATCGCGCGTACGCCGCCAACCGCGTCTCCGTCGGGCAAACGCACGAGCGCATCGATCTGGACCCGCATTGGTACCTCGGAGGCATTTGCGTGCAACTGCTGGAGCTGCTGCCAGACGTACTGGCGCACGTGGAGCGACCGCTCGAAGTCGTGGCTGCTCTGGTCCGCGTGCTCTTCTTCGACATTTCCTTCGTGCTCGACGCTTATCTGCAGGCGCGATTCGAAGAGCTTCTGCGTAGCGAAGGGTATGCAGCAATGCTCGTGGCGAAAATGCCCGTCGCGGTGCTCGTCGTGGACCGAAACCACCGAATCGAGGCTGCGAATCGACAGGCACTCGAGGTGTTGGGAGTCGAGGGCGAGTTGTTGCTCGGTAGCAAGCTGGAACACGTCCTTCCGACCGCGCAGATGTTTGGGATGATTCAGCAGGTCTTCGACACCGGCGAAGAGGTCAAGAACGTCCTGCTCGAGCTCGCGACAGGCTCGACGACGCGCTCCCTTCGGATGAACGCACTGCCTCTGTCCATCACGAAGCAGCAACACAGACAAGTCGCGGTGATGCTCGACGACCTGACTGAGCTGCGTCGCAAGGACGCGACGATTTCGGAAAGGGTCGACTGGCTGAGCCAGCTCGTGGAGAACTTGCCAGGACTCGTGTGGCAAGCCTCCGCCGATAGCGGGCACATTCAGGCGGTTTCGGGGCGTGTCAAGTTGCTCACTGGATACTCCCCAGACCAATGGATGGCAGAAGACAATGGTCTGGCTGCACGTATTCCGTCTCCTGATCGGGAGAGGTGGGATCGGGTTCTGTCTGCGTTGGGTCGCGACTTGGATTGCGTATCGCTCGAGCACGACTTGCGAAGCGCCAACGATGCCGTGCACCGGTTCCGGAGCGAAGTCCGCCTGGTCCGGTGGCGTGGCCAAGCGCCCGTGCTTCGCGGCGTCAGTATCGACGTCTCTGAGGAATGTCGCTTGCGAGAACAGCTTCAGCAGAAGCTGCGAGACGAAGAGATGCTCGGTAGGTTGGCGCGCGAAGCCGTCAAGGTCGCTTCTCCAGAGGAGCTGTACGCTGAGTCGTGTTCCACCCTGCGCCAGATACTCGGCTGCAACGGGGTCATCGTCGTCGAGCGCGATGCCGACTCGTGCTGTCGGATCCGAGCGACGAGTGAGGAGGTCTCGTTGCGCTGGGTTTCGCATGAGTCCAAATTTCCCAGCGTCGAGTCTGCCAGAGTATTCACGAGCGCAGATCCTGAAATGGCTACCGCCGAGCTGATGTCGCGCGAAGCGGAGCGAGCGGTGATCGCCCCCATCCGCTGGCAAATCCCGGAGAGCGTGCTCATCGCCTATTGGAGTCGGGGTCGGAGTGGGTCGCTTGGCGACGTCGGGAAGACGGAGACCGTTGCCAGCCTTCTCAGCTCTGCGTGTCGTCGCAAGTTGGATGAAGACGAGCGACGCAAGAGCGAGAAGCTCGAAGCGCTCGGTACACTCGCGGCTGGGGTCGCCCACGACTTCAACAACGTCCTCCAATCGTTGGGAGCGCAAGTCGAGGAGTTGAAGCGGGTCGTGGAGGAGCAGCCGGCAAAGGTGTCGGAGCGGTTGGAAGAAATGCGCGCGCCGATCAAGTTCGGTAGCGACTTGGTGCGCCAGATCCTCACCTTCGTTCGCCCGGGGTTGGCGCCATCGAGCATGGACCTCGACCAGGTTGCTCGACGTGCCGTCGAACTGGCACGAATCTCGATCGAACCCTCTGGTATCATCCTGGTCGACGAGATCGATTCTGGGACGCACGTGGCTGGGGACGTTGCGGGCATGGAGCAGCTCATCGTCAATCTGCTGCTCAACGCCGCGAAGGCGAGCTCCGAGGGGAGTCAGGTCCATTTCGAGGTGTTCGCCACGCATCTGAACGACAGTTGGCGGGCGAACGTCGGCTGTACGAGCCCCGGGGACTATGCGGTGCTCCGCATTAGCGACTCGGGCTCTGGGATTGCCCCCGAAGACCTCGACCGCATCTTCGACCCGTTCTTCACGACGCGTCCGCACAGCGGAGGAACTGGTCTGGGGATGGTGATCGTTCGCAATGTGGCCGAGGCGGTCGGCGGTGCGGTGGACGTGTCGAGCGAGCCGGGGAAAGGTACCACCATCAGCGTTTATTTGCCAGCCACACAGAGTGCTCCCCAGTTCGAGGGCTTCCCAGCTCGAGCTCAGCGCGTGCTCCTGGTCGAGGACAATACGATCATCGCGCAGTCGATCGCGTTGGGCCTCGATCGCGCCGGCTACTCTACTGCCATCTGTAGCGATGGAGAAGAGGCGCTGGCTCTGCTCCGACAGGACCCCAGCCAGTTCGACATAGTGATCACCGATCAGGGGCTTCCGGGCATGACAGGTGAGAGCTTCGCGTCGACGCTTCGAGGCGTGCGGCCCAACCTTTCGGTGGTCATGGTGACGGGGGATCCACCCGAAACGGTGCCCGATTCGATCGACCTGGTCTTGTCGAAGCCAATTTCAGTGGAGTTCATCGCCCAAACGCTCAAGAGTCTTTCGCGCGATGTCAGCGAGTGATGTCGGGGCTCGGCTTGGTGTCCCGGGCGTCTGCTTGGAGCCCGAAGACGGCGCTGTTCCGCGAGGACTCGAACGACGGACCTTCGGTCTGCCAGCACTTTGTTGAGCCGTCACGCTTCGCTCTGGGTACGTCAGAACATGGCACCCCGAACTTGGCGTTTGGTACTCCTACTCTGTTGCACAGGGTCGCATGCCTGCACGACGAGCTCCGATCCCGAAACCGAGGCGTCCTCCCAAGACGAAGGTGTCGATACTGACGCCGGCTTCGAAGGCGCCGCGCCTGCAACTCGCGAGGACGATTCAGCGTCCCCCATCAGCCCCGCTCTGGACGAGGAGAGCCCCATAGCGGATGCTTCGGCTTCCCAGGCGTCGGGACGCACTAATGCTGCGACGACGTCATCGCCGGGGGCTCAGGCGTCATCCGACGACGCGGGAGCTGGGCACGCCTCTGAACAGCAACAACCTTCGTCGAGCACCATGCTGGTCGATTCCGGGGCCGCGACCGAGCCCAGTCCTGAAACCGACGCCGAATTGCCAGGTCAGGACGCGGGTACTCTCGTCTACATCGGAGTGAACTCGTGGGGCTTCCGGGCCCTGGGAAGCAACGAAGGGCGCGACTGGAGGTACTGCGGGAATCCGTCGACCGGTGACGACCACAGCCCGGACCTGCTGCGCAACGTCGCATACGGCGATGGCGTCTTCGTCGCCGTGGGTGGTGACCAGAACAGCATGGTGATGCGCTCGCTCGACGGTGTGCACTGGGAAGAAGACCTGCACCCCACCACCGCCTGCGAGAACGAGTCTTACCCTGCGTCGTGCACCAACTGGATGGGCGGCGTCGCATACGGCGATGGCACGTGGCTCGCGGGAGGGGGCAATGGGGCGCTGATGCGCTCCCGCGATGGTGGGCGCACTTGGAGCGGCATCGCTCCCGATCCTAGGCCAGCCGCCGTCCGAGACGTGGCATACGGTTCAGGGCGTTTCGTGGTCGGCGCGGACTTGGGAGTGGTCGGGGTGACCGACGACGACGGCGACAGCTGGACACTGCACACGCTGTGGGAACACAGCTTTTCGGTCGAGCACGGGGCTGGCACCTTCATCGCATGGGGTGCCAACTGGAATGGCAGCAGTTTCGATCGCGCGTGCTTCGTGAGCACCGACGCGGGCGACAGCTTCGAAACTTGCGATCCGCTCGTTGCAGAAGGCGAGTCGTTCGCCTTTGATGGCGCTCGCTGGATCGCCACGCTCGTTGATGGCTACGCCCAAAGCGACGATGGCCAAGACTGGAGCATCCACAGCGCGGCCAACGTTCCCGGCTCGTTGCTCTACGATGGAGAGCGGTGGCTTGGCCGTTCGGGTTCGACGATCAGCGCTGCAGTTGATCCGGATGAATGGCAGCAGCTAGCCACCGACGTCCCCGGGTTCCGAGCCTGGACCTCGGGATTCGTACTCGATGCGAAGCTGCCCGTGGCCGACGTTGCGCCGTGCGAAGATTTGCGCTGAGGTGACGAAAGCCTGATACAAGCCGAACCGGCAGCGCACTTTCATGTTCCAGGTCCCAGAGCAGCGCCCCGCAAACGCCCCGGAACTTCGTCAACGCCTGGAGGCCTGTGCGGTCACGCCGTGGACGGCAGCTGACGCTAGGCGCTGGTGGGACACACGGGGGGCGGAGCTGCGACGTCAGCGCGATGTAAGAAAGGCACGTTCGGTTAGTTCGGATACCATTGCCGTCGACTGGGCCACGCGAGGAAAGCGAGCCACTGCTCGTGTCGGCCGGACCAGCCTTCGTCACGTCTTGTCAGAAGGCACCTCGTCGAACAGCGACATGTGAGCGGTGTCGGTCACGCGATGGTTGGCTGAGAACAAAAAGGAGCACGGCAGTGTCGAGAGGGGGGGGACCGACACTGCCGTGCTGAAAAGGGGCACAGCGGCAGGTTTGAGGGGGGAGGGGAGTCCCACCGCCGTGCGAACGGAGCGAAACCGAGTTGTGCTGCGAGGCAGCGTCGCGGCTTCTGCGTTCTAGGAGTGCGAAGTCCGTGCCAAGTCCGCTCCACGTATTGTCGGTGACTTGCGTGGCCGTCGCTGGTGATTGCGTTCACTGATGACAAAGACCGTGCACCGATGCAGTGCGCCGCCTCGTCATTCCGCTCGCTGTACCTCAATGGTCATCAGCAAGCTCGAGCGCGACGTTCCCGGACCGTGGAGCTTCGTCCGATGAACTACTCATGCGGGTGCGAGTTGGCCTCTGTACCGTCGCGGTCTTTCTGGAGGTCAACGCGTGGGGACACCTGCAGACGACATGGTCCGGAAGCACGCAGCGTTGTGCATTGGTATCGACCCGGCAAGAGACGACGATTGCGGCTGAGCCCCGACTGAGGGGCTGGGCCGGATCGGACGAGTGGCGTCGATCTGCTTCTTGGGAACCGCGGTGACTCCTGCGGCGCGTGTTCGTCGCGTGGGTCAGCGCACCTTTCCGCGTTGGCGCTCGGCCTGTTCCCACATCTGCGCGAAGAACTCGGCAGAGCGATTGAGTGAGTTGACGACTTCGGTCCCGTTGGTTCGACCCTGAAGTGCTTTGATGAAGTCTGCCAGCATTCCGTAGTGCGCAACCCCATCCGTGTTGTAGTCCCACTGCTTGCTGCCCAAGCTCGATTTCGGAAATGACGAGTCGTACCTGACCGTCCCGGTGCGGGGCCGGGCGCCTTTGACCAAGCCGTTGATGTCGGTGCCGAATCCGATCCCGCGGTTGTTCATCTGGGGCAGAACCGTACGGTAGTTGCGAATGAAGCCGTCCGGGCCCAGATCCTCGATTCCCATTCCGAACACCCCTTTGAGTGCCGCGATGCGCGCCACCTGGTCGGGAGTACGCGAGTTTTCGCTGCCGCCGCTTCCGCGGGGCTCATTGTGCCCGGAGTTCAACGGGTACCCGCCCGAGGGGACGGCCTCCGCGATGCTCAGCGCCCGGTTGGCAGCGAGCTGCGACATGTGGTCGATGTCGATCAGCATGCCGCGCTTCATCATTTCTTTGAGCGCGAACTGTCCCAGTGTCGTCAGCCCTCTGCTGTTGACGTGGCCGCTCCCTGCCGGGCAGTTGGGTGGGGTAGGGGGGTTGCGCGCGATGTCGATTCCCAGTTTCGTCGCTTTCACGACGGCGACCGCTGCGTCGAAGCCGTCCGGTGAATAGCGGAAGTTGATGCGGTCCCCAGTGGGCGAGCATCCCAAGCGCCAGAAGTCGCCGAACTCGCGGTAGTTCGAAGTGTTGAATGCCCCTTCGTAGGCAGCGGTGCCGCCGAAGCGATTGTCGATGACGTGGATGGGGAAGATGTAGCGAACCCCCTTGTCGTAGAGTCGGCTGATCTCCGCAGCCACGGCGGCGTTGGTGGGCGCCGGGTTCTTGCCGTGGAAGTTGCCAATCGCGTCCAACTCGACGCCCAAAACGACGGCCAGCTTGCCCGCACTGACGATGCGACGCAGGTCAGCAGCGGTGAGCGCCACCTCCATGAAGTCGCGATGCCGGTCGACCAACGCCTTCATCTCCCCGACCTGCAGGTCGCCGGAAGCCTTGTCGTCGGTGGGCCCGTCACCGGGCCCCGATAGCGCCGCTGCCAGTGTCTGGTTGTGAGTCGCTAGCGCGACCATCACACGTTGCCCGCCCCAGTGGGCGCGCCGGACCCAATCGATCCACATCTTCTGATGGGTGATGTCGTCCCACTTTGGCCACGTCGAGAAGTCCGCCGCGCCACGGGCGCGATCGGGGGTGACCGCCGCATGCTTGGAAGACTGCAGGTTGTCGATCACGGCTTTGCGGATGTCGTCGCCGCAACCGTTGTCGAGCCCCCAACCTCCGTGTGTCGAGTTGTCTTCCCCCAGTGCTTGGGCCATGCTGCGGGCGCGCACGTTGTGGTTGCAGCCGGCATCTGCCGGTAATAAGGAGCCCACATCTGGGCCGCCATGAATCAGTTTTCCGCCGAAGCCCAAGTTCGTCATGGGGTGTGCGTGCAGATCGATCCAACCCTCGAGTTCGGGTTTGAGCGGCACCGTCACGATGGGCTTGGTCGTCAGCACCGGTGGACGGGGCTTTGCTACTGGGGGAGCCACCACGACGCCCTTGACCAGGGTGCGGGGGGTGACCGCGACCGCACCGGTCGGCTTCTTCGTCTTCGTGTCGGCCAAGAGGGGCGCACTCAGTAGCGCGATCGCCAAGAGCGACTGAAGCCATCCTCTGCATTTTGGGTTCGTCATCGTATCTCCATTGGAGTCTGACATCCTCAATCGGAGCAGGTCTGGAACCTTCCGACGGACGTCGTTCGGTCGAGCAAACACCAACGGCGCCGTTTCTTCAATGCGTTGGTGGGGCGCGACGTCGAAGTGCGGAGCGGGCCCAGGCCAGGGTGGAGTTGTCCGTCCTGGCTGCTTCGAGTGCTCGACGGAATCCAGTGCTGGGTCAACACGTCGCGACTTCTTGGTGGGCAGAGGTAGATGTGCCACCGGTCGTTGCCTTCATCGACGCGGAACCGCTCCAACGGTGCTCCGCCCGTCCGCCGTGTGGGAGCCGAACGGTGACTTGCCTGTTGCTCGGGCGCGTTTCGAGACGCTGTCCGCCCAGAAGTGCCGCGAGACTTCACCCCAGCGCACGTCTCGTGGCCTCGTCTCGTAGTTGTCGCCTCGCGACGCGTTCACCCAGCACAAAAAGGAGCACGGCAGTGTCGAGAGGGGGGGACCGACACTGCCGTGCTGAAAAGGGGCACAGCGGCAGGTTTGAGGGGGGGAGGGGAGTCCCACCGCCGTGCGAACGGAGCGAAACCGAGTCGCGCTGCGAGGCAGCATTGCGGCTTCTGGTGTACTGGGAGTGCGAAGTCCGTGCCAACTCCGGCCCTCGTGTTGTCGGTGACTTGCGCGACCGT
>JBNKHV010000046.1:0-98936 GCA_050290545.1 Polyangiaceae bacterium
CGTCGCAGCCGCGGTGCCTGCGACGTCGCGCGGTGCTACGAGGTCGCGCTGTGTTCGGACTCACTGGGACTTGGAGGAGCGTTTGCTCGAGCGCCGGAAGCGGTCGAGCTGGGCGCTCGTCGCCTTGTCGTTGCGAAACGCGCCGCGGGCCGCGTTCAATGCGGTAGCGAAGCGCTGGTAGCGAGCCTCTTGCGCGACCCCGAACTCTTCGCGGACTCGGTTGTAACCGAGCTCAACCGCGTCGAAGTTGGCGCGCTCGGAGCGCTGATCGAGGGCGTCTTGTCGCAATTGCTCGAAGTCGACACCGGTGAACACCCACTCGGACGAAATGGCGAGCTGTACGAAAGCGTCCAAGTCGTCGTCGAAGGTGCGTTGGGGGAAATAGGTACGTCGGGATGCCATGATGGATTTTCCTTGGATGTATTGAATGAGATGCGACCCGGGCGTTACCCAGGGCCATTCACCACGACCATTCGCAGCGAACTGTCCGACGTCGGACACGACCGCTGGCAGTTGCGTGGCAGTTCGACTTTTTTCGGCGGCAAGAAACGACGACGGCGAGGCATCGCCGAGGTGCACCTCACGACGCACTGCGCCGTAAATGGCTCGTCGCTGCCGTCCAATGGCAAGCACTTGCCTCGCGGCTGCAAAGTTTGCAGCGCAGAGGCAACGCCTTGCCTTCGCTTGGCAAAGGTTTGCCTCCCAATGGCAACGGCTGACCATCACGAGGCAAAGCGTTGCCACGGTGGGGCAAGGGATTGCCACCGCGGAGCTAGGCATTGCCTCGCGATGGTCGATGTTTGCCTTCCAGTTGCCACGGTTTGTCGGTGAGTGGCAAAAGCTCGCCATGCGGGCGCAAAGGCTTGCCTCACCGCGACAAAGGCCCGCCCTCCAAAGGGTGCGACTTGCGATGTGGTCCCCAAACAGGAGATGACCAATCGCCACCGATGTTCATCGGGTGTGTTCCAGCGGGAGGGTTGTGGCTAGCCCTGCCACCGGTGGGTATTTCGCGCCCGATTCCGCCTCGTGTTATCCCGAGTCACTGATTTCGTGCTCCCGAGAGACTGCATCCCTCAGGCTATCTTCTCTCTTGACTTGCTACGAGTATGCGATGGCCCGTCAGCCTCCGTCGCGTCACTGAGGTCACAGCGCAAAAACACGGACCTTCCGATTCGAGCCGAGCAGGCGCTTGATGTCGTTGGGGTCGCCAGTGGCGATGACAGCCGAGTCAAACTCGAGGGCGGTGGAGACGACGAAGGCATCGACAGCGTGCTCGGAGTCGAGCTTTGCTCTCGCCAAGAGACCACCGGCGCGCTGGGCGACATCTCGGGTGAGGTCGAAGACGGAGATGCCTTTGTTGTTGAGGACATGGTTGACGGCTGCGTCAAAGCGGGGCCCACGGCAGACTTCAGCCAAGACGGGAGCCGGTACGCGAACGAGAGCACGGCGCTCGTAGGCTGTCGTGAGGACGGCTCTGGCACGCTCGGCGAGTGCACCGCGCTCCTTGGGATGAGCCAACGCATTGAGCGCCTCGGAATCGAGGATCAGCGCTTCGGCCATGCTCGTCTGGCGCGGGAGAGTTCTTTCTTCGAAACGGTCCCAGCGGACTCTTCGAGCTCGTCGAGGAAGGACCCGAGCTGCTCGCGTTCGAGCTCATGGGAGATGGCCCTGGCGACGAAGCCAGACAGTCCGCGCGGACCCACGCGCCGGCGGACGGCCTTGGCAAGGTCATGTGGAATGCTCACGGAGAGCTTCGCCGCGGTCTCAGACATGGTGAATTCATACCACGGTAGGAAAGGGGCAGCAACCTAGCGGGCGCTCTTCGGTATGGCGCGCATCCTCCCAAGGATGGTCGCGCTGGGCGACCTCCCCCATCATGATGGTCAGAAACAGGCGCTCGCGCTCCGGAGGCGCGCCAAACAGACCCTCACGATCAAGCCCGGCGAGTACGGTGCAAATGGCATCGATAGCACCATCCCAGAAGGCTTCGAACTCGTCCCAGCTCTCATCGGTGTCAATGGTTTGCATGGCCTCTGCGAGCTCTTCCATCACCGGTTGGAAGACGTCGAAGTGTTCCTCTCCGACGAGATGAAGCGGGGAGTCACAAGAGCTCCACCTGAGCGAGGCCCGTAGCGCTTCGTCCGGCACGGCGTCGTATTGTGGGTCGCGCCTGCATCGCTTGAAGACCTGGTCGAGGCCTTGTTCCGACATCGAAGTGGGGCAGACGTAGTCGAGGCCACCGCTGGTGTACAAAGCCATGGCGTAGAAGTCATGCCCTGGATTCAGCTGCCGCACGAGTGGACACCCGGCGAACGGGGTCGGCGAGCTGCGTCTCGAGTCGGTGAAAGTCGAAGGGCGGCATCCGAGCATCATACGCGCGGGGACAGGCAGGCAAACTGGTCCCGGTTGAACGCGCCGGCGCGCCTCAGCCCACTGGCGGCGGGGCGTCGGCGTAGCGGCGGTACTTGCCGGAGAGAGTGCCGAGCAACCTCAACACCGGAAAGACGAGCTTCTGCACCGGTGTCGGGATCTCCGGCATCGCGTACTCGCGACGGTAGCGGTGCAGGAGGAACGCGACGTCGAAGTCGTCGGGGCGGCCGCCGGCTTGGTTGCGTCGGGCTGAGTCGTACATCTGCGTCAGGAAGTACTCGTTGTTGTCGGGCGGGCTGACCCAGCCGACACACTCCAGCACTTCGTCGCCGTGGGCCTTGAAAGTATGGGGTTCGCCCGCGGCGAAGGTGACGCTCTCGCCAGGGCCGAGAACGCGGGGTTCCTCGCCCTGCACCTGGTACCAGAGCTGGCCTCGTACGACCTCGAGATGCTCCGCTTGACGCAGGTGCGTGTGCATCGGTGGCCCGGAGCCGGGTTGGACTCGGCCGCTCAGCTTCACGCGGGGACCGTCTTCGCCCTGCTCGACGCCGTGAAACGTCAACTCCTCACCGTGGCCACTGTCGATTGTGTTCGGATGGGTCATGCGAACCTCTGCTGGGATTTTCCGCTGTTTTGTTTGGGTTGGGTAATGATTAGTACGTCGTACTAGAGCTTGTAGCAGCCTCTAGTACGACGTACAAGAGCTTCGTGAGCACTACGCGGGACCGCATCCTCGAATTGGCCCTAAGCCGCTTCAACGAAGACGGATTGAATGCCGTCGCGGTGCGCGATCTGGCACACGAGCTCGAGCTCAGCCCCGGCAACGTCACCTACTACTTCCCCAAGAAGGAGGACTTGGTGCGCGAGCTCACCGCACGCCTGTCCAAGCTCAACGACGAAAACTACGCCTGCATGGCGGAGGCGACGGAGCTCGGCGACATCCTGGAAGCGGTGCGTCGAGGTCTGCAGAACCTCCACCAATACCGCTTCTTCAGCTTGTCCGTCGTGCAGGTGCTGTCAGAATATCCCAGCGTCGCCGAAGGCTACCGGGAGGTCGAGTCCAGACGGCGCAACGATCTGCGTGGGACTCTCGCATCCCTGCAGCGCCGCGGGATGATTCGTGCCGACGTGGGCCCGGCGGAGCTGGATCGGACCGCACGCGTGCTGGCCATGCTGGTACGGTTCTCGCTGCCCGACCAAGCAGTGCGCTTGCACTGGCAACAAGAAGCGCCGCTCTCTCACTACCTGGCTCTCGTGGCACAGACGCTGCGATTCGTCGCCAGTGACGCCGCGCAAGCACAACTCGAGCCCTACCTACGAGACGCGACTGATCCCGCAGCCGTGGGCTAGCCGCAGATCCCCAAGTACGAGGCGCGGAACGAGGGGCTGCACAGGGTCGCTTGGCGTGATGGCGTCACGGTCTTTCCGCAAGCCATCGAGCTCGCACACTTCGCTGCCGCGAGCAAACGCAACGTGGTCGACCCCGGTCGCTACGAAGTGCGTCTCGTCATCGTCCGACATCCGTCAGAAGGCGAGCTTCGACGTCACGCCGCAGTGACGCTCAGCGTGCCACGCTACTTGGGCGGCGGGGCTGACGGCGGGGCTGACTACGGTGTCTCAGCGTTGGACGGCGGGGCTGACTACGGTGTCATGACCTTCGACGGCGGTGTCTCGACGCTCGCAGCCTCAACGGGCGCGCTCGGGCCCAAGAAACCGACGAGTGAAATCATGTCGAGCACACCTTGCCCCAGGGCGGCGAGTTGGATGCGCTCGTCTTTGCCGTGGATACGACGGATGTCCTCCAGCGTGACTTCCACCGGCACGAAGCCGTAACACGTCTTGCCCAGGGCTCGAAAAGCGTTGCAATCGGTGAAGCTGCCGATCACGTTCGCAGCCACTGGCGCGTTCGGGTGGCGGCTCGCGGCTAACGCTTGGATCGCAGTAAACAGCTCGCTGTCGGCGGAAGAGCTCTGCGCCGTCCACCCGAGCAGCGTCTCGACCTCCACGGACGGCTCCGCCATCACTTCGACAAGCCCTGCGCGCACGCGCTCGGCGTCCTCTCCCGGCAACAGACGGATGTCGAGCACCGCGCTGGCCGAGTCCGAAACGACGTTCTCTTTGTCACTGCCCTCGAGCATCGTGATCGAGAGCGTGTTGCGGACCAGCGCCGCGTCCCTGGCGTTTTCGAGAAACTGATTGCGGAATTTCTCGTCGGCCAGCGAGCGCTGGAGGTCTTGGTACTTCGCTCGCGCCCCCTCGGGCATCGCCTGAGCGCGTTGACTGAACACCGCCTGCACTTCGGGCAGCACTTTGATGGGAAACTCGAAGTCCGCCAAACGGGCCAACGCGCGCACCAACGTCTTGCTCGCAGCGTCCTTCTCCGGCGTACTACCGTGCCCGGAGCGACCGCGAGCGGTCAGCTTCAGCCACAGCGGCGCCTTCTGCGCAACCTCCACCGAGTAGACGACGGCATCCGGCTTCAATTGCAGCTGCCCTCCACCTTCGTTCAAGACGTAGGCAACGTCTTCGAAACGCTCGGACTGGTGCTCGGTCAGCCATCGGGCGCCCAAGCCGCCGCCGTTCTCCTCATCCGCGACGGCCAACATCACGACGTCGTGCGCGGGCACCATGCCTAGACGTTGGAGCAACATCAACGTCATCAGGTGAACGACCCCAGCGCCCTTGTTGTCGAAGCTGCCGCGTCCCCACAGCTCTCCGTCGGTCACCGTTGCCGAAAACGGCGGCACGGACCACTCGGCGGCATTGGCGGGAACCACGTCCATGTGATGCATCAGCATCAGCGCATCGCCGTCGGCCTTGCCGTCGATGCGTGCCATCAGGTTGGCGCGGCCCGGCGCGCTCTCGATGATCTGCGACGCGATCCCGTCGCGCTTCAGAATGCCCTGGAGAAAACGCGCTGCGGCGAGCTCGTTCCCGGGTGGGTTCGTCGTGTCCAGCCGCACGTAGTGGTAGAGCAGACAAGCGACCTCGGCGTCGATGGCCGCAGCATCGAGCGCCATCGCGCGGGGACATTGGAGCTCGGGGGCGGAACTGCTCGCCGGCGCAGCAGGCGCGGGTGCTGGAGGCGCTGGCGCGCGTGTCGCGGCTGCCGCAGGAACGGCAGGCGACGCGGGCTCGCGGGTCGCGCCGCACGACAGCAGCAAACAACTGAGCCAAGCGCAGCAAGCGAGGCTGCGATATACGAACAGGGGGTGGTCGGCGGGGGTCTTCATCGTCCAGTCCTTGGGCGGTGTGCACGAGGCTCAAGCGAGAGCGCGGATCTCGGCGAGGGTGGTGTCGATTTCCGCCGGGGAATTGAACAGACCAGGAGCCAGGCGCGGGTAGCTGACGGCGTAGGGAGTGGTGGACGCGACGATCTTGCGGCTGTGCAAACGTTGGACGACGGCCTTCGGCTCCATGCCGGCAACCTCGAAGGTGATGATGCCGGAGGAGATCGCGTCGTCCATCGGCGTGTGCAGGGTGACGTGCTTCATCGCAGCCAAGCCTTCCTTGCACTGACGGTTCAGTTCGTGAATGCGCGCCTGCACCTTGGCCTTGCCCAACGCGCGATGAAATTCGAAGGCTTCACCGACGGCCCAACGGTGCTCGAAGGAGTGAAAGCCGCCGGGCGTCATCATGTCCGCGGTGGTGGGCGGCGGCTGCACGCCCTGCATCCAAGCCTGGTATCCGGCCCGACCGAAGTGAGGAATGCTCGGTCGCAGCAACGGCCACAGCTCCGCCTTGCCCCAGATGACCCCGGTGCCGCGCGGACCGAACATCCACTTGTGCGTCCCAGCGACGAAGAAGTCGCAGCCGAGATCCGCCATCGTCACGTCTTCGATGCCGAAGCCGTGAACCCCGTCGACGCACAAGAGAATGCGCTGACTCGGCTCTCGCTTGGTGTTGGCTTGGGCGACCACTTCCGCGATCTGCCGCACTGGAGTGCGCACGCCGGTGCTGGAGTGCACCCAGGTGATGGCGACGACGCGCGTCTTGTCGCTGAGCGCGCCGGCAATGGCCTGGGTCATGCCCCCGGCGGTCGCCTGCGCGCCCTCTTCGTAGAGCTGCACGCGGCGCACCGAAGCGCCCGTGCGCTGAGCGGCGAAGCGCAGGGACTCGTGCGTCGAGTAGTGATCGTGAGCGGTCGTGATCACTTCGTCTTCGGCCTGAAGGGGCAGCCCCGCGTAGAGGATGGCCAGGCCCATCGTCGTGCTGTCAGTCAGCGCGATCTCTTCGGGCCGCACACCCATGTAGGCCGCCGCGGGGTCGAGCACGGCGCTGTTGTCGGGGAAGTGCTCCTCCAGATACAGGGCGGGGTTTTCGTCGAGCGCACGGCGGTGCTGCTCGATGGCCTCGCGCACCCGCGTCGGGTGAGAGGCGAGGAGAAAACCCGCCAGGTGGATCCACTCCGGCGACAGCTCGAACTCGGCGCGCAACGCTGCCCACTCGTCACTGGGTGGCGCGTGGGGGGCGGGGGGATTGGTGGCATGTGCTTTTTGGCAACCCGCTGCTGCTGTGGTTGCGGCTAGAGCCGTCAGGAACAGTCGGCGTTCGATGGCACGAGTGGGTGGTTGAGTGAGCTTGTGGTCGTCGGCCATGGTGATCTTCCAATCCGGCTGGGCGTGAAGCAACGCACCCTAGCGGAAATCAGCTCGAGTAGCCAACCAGCGCTTCGCACGTATGGGTCACGGCATCGAGTTCATCTGCCGCCCGACGTCAGGGCACGCTTCGCGCCAGGGCACGCTTCGCGTCACGGCACGCTTCACATCAGGGCACGCTTCGCTCGACCAGGGTGACGCCGCATGCTTCGAGCCGCGTGCGCGCGTCTTGCGCCCAGTGTAGAAACCACGCGCGCTGCTTCTTGCCCGCTCCGTGGTCGTTGTCGAACTTGGCGCGCAGTTCGAAGAGGTAATGCCCCACCAGCACCCAGTCGAAGTGGGTGCCGTCGCTCAGGGTGTAGCCGCGCACGAACTCCGGCGTGCGTTCGATGCCGTCGACGGGAACGTCGATACGTCGAGGGGGTTCATAGTGTGCCGGGTCGAACACCGACGAGCATTCGTGCAAGCGGATCGATTCGACGAAGGTCGCGCCGGCGCGGCGCACCTTGCGCGTCGCGACCTCGCGGCTGGCGCTGTGAAAGCACGGATCGAGCATGAACGACGCATAGCCATAGGGGAGCCCTGGGAGGAACGAACGCTCGGGTGCATGAAGGTCGACGCCCCAACCGTTGCCCAGCGGCGGCAAACACGCAGCGAGTCGCTCATCGTTGGCACGGTGCTTCCGTGTCGCAGCAGCGGTGGCCGCGCTGGGTGATGCGGCGACCGAGACGATGGAAGGCGCCGCCCCCTTCGTCGGACCGTTGGCAGATGGGGATGGGCTCGACGAGGACGGTGCGGACGAGGACGGACTCGACGGGGACGAACTCGACGCAAGGGGGGCAGACGGGGACGAACTCGACGGGGGCGCGGATGCGTTGCTCGCTTCCGCTTCGCTTGGTGCACTCGGTGTGGCGGCTGGGTCGAGGTCAGCGCTCGACCCACTGTCGACGCAGGCCAGCGCAAGAAGTGCCGCAGGAAAGAACAGACACCAGAGCGAGCAACTCATTGCCGAACGCACACTCCAACTACGCCCCAGCCACGCGCCAACTTCCCGGCAAAAGCCCGCCAACGTGAGACGGACGCTGGCTCATCGGCGCTTGGACGCCGCCTTCCAGAAAGCCCGCTGGACCGCGCCCAAAGGCGCTCGAGCGCCAGCGAGGCTCGGCGGCGCTTCGCGCGGTAATCCAGAGCACAGAATGACGCCAGCGGACGCTCGTTCACGAACGACGCGTTCGCCGGCCGCGGCGCGGCTCGTCCCATTTCCAGCTCTGACCCAGCCTACGAGCTGCCAGCGTGCTGCACTGGTACGATTCGAAGTGTGTCCCTTTGCTGTAGGGCTCGAACTGTCCGCGATAACCTCCAACTGCACACTGTGTGGTTGCATATTCGTTGGAGGCGTGGCTGGCTCGAACGAAGGCCTACCGGTCGGTGTCCCAGCGCGGAGCTGAGTGTTTTCACGGACCGATCCCAGAAGAAAAATGAACCAACCCGGGCGCACATCGCGACTGCCTGCAGATCCGCAGAACATGCCCAGTGCCGTTCACAATCGCCGTTCGCCTCGTTTGCTGTCCCTGGTCGCCGGTCGGGAGGCCAGTGATCGTGACGTGGCGCTCGGGTTGATCGCCGGGGAGGCCTGGGCCAGCTCGGAAACTTGGAACCGCTTGGCCCCGATGGTGCTCGTGATGTCCGAGCGTTGTCTGGGCTCCCGCTCCGAAGCGGAGGATGTCACCCAGGAAGTCTTCTGCCGCGTGTTTCGCAAGGCCTCGACCCTGCGCGATCCGGACGCTTTGAGAAGTTTCGTCTACTCTTTTGCAATCCGCACCCTCAAGACGGAGCTCCGACGAAGAAAACTGCGGGCTTGGCTGTCGTTTGATCGACTGGAGACAGTGGCGGACACGGGCAGCCAGACACTGAACGTGGAGTCACGGGACTTGTTGCGGAGGTTTCACGTCCTGCTCGACCGCCTCTCGCCGCGAGATCGACTCGTATTCATCCTGCGGCGCATGGAGTCGATGACGGTGGAAGAAATCGCGACGCACATGGACATCTCGGTGTCCACGGTCAAGCGTTCGATGGCGCATGCGTCCGCGCGACTGACGACGTGGGTCGATTCGGAGCCCGGTTTGGCGGACTTCCTCGAGACGCAGGGGAGGCAGCTATGACCTGGGCGCCCGAAGAGCGAAGCAGCGCGGCCCTCGACTCGCTCGTCGAGCTGGGTCGTGACGGCGCACAAGAACCCACTCGCACGGAGCTCGACGCCGGACTGAATGCCGTTCGTGAGCGATTGGAGGCAAGTCGGGTTCGCCGCGTCGTTCTGAGCCGAGTCGCGGTCTTCGCCGTGCTGCTGACGTTGCCCTTCGCCTGGATCTACGGCGGAAGGTGGCTCGCTCCCGAACTGCCGATGCTTACCTACGAGATCGCCGGCGGCAGCATTCTGGAAGGGGGCTACCTGCGAGAGTCAGGCGACACCGGTATCACCCTATCGTTCAGCGAAGGCACGCAGGTCGCGCTGGCACCGGGCTGCCGTGGGCGACTGCGCACGGTGGACGCGGAGGGCGCGCGCGTCGGCATCGAGAATGGCTCGGCGTCCTTCGAGGTAACACCCACCAGTGGGCGACGCTGGGAAGTCGAAGTCGGCCCGTTTTTGGTCCGAGTGACGGGCACGGCGTTCACCGTCTCCTGGGATCCTTCGAGTGAGCAATTCGAGCTCAGGTTGCGACGTGGGCGGGTGGTGGTCAGCGGTCCCGTCTCTGGCGGAGAGCTGACGCTACAAGCCGGTCAGCGCCTGGTCGTCAGCCTGTCGAAGGCAGAGACGCTCATCACCGAAGACCGCACGCCCGAAGGAACCGCGCAGGGCAGCGGCGAGCCGACAAGCGACGCCACACCGTCCGCCACCAGCGAAGACGAGCCGACGACGGACGGTGCTGGCAACGGTGCAACGGCGAGCGCCACCGAAGCGAGCAAACGCGATGACTCCGACGGGGCCACGCCGCCCAGCTCGCCGAGCCCCAAAGGCAGCGGACGCCGCTGGGCCGAAGAGCTGGCGAACGGTCGTTGGGACCGCATCCTGGAGGATGCCGAGCGAGCCGGCATCGCTTCCACGCTGGCCAACGCCTCCAGCGAGGAACTCTTCGCGCTCGCGAATGCAGCGCGTTACCGCCGGCGAAATGAGCTGGCCCGCAAGACACTGCTGGCCCAGCGCAGTCGATTCCCAGGTTCTTCCCGAGCCCTCGACGCGGCGTTTCTGCTCGGTCGGGTGGAAGAAGCGAGAGGAAGCGGGATGACTCGCGCCATCGCGTGGTACGATGAGTATCTCGCCCGTGCCCCCACGGGCACCTACGCAGCGGAAGCATTGGGTCGAAAGATGACCATCGTCAGCCAATCGTCGGGCCCGACACAGGCAAGGCCCATCGCAAAAGACTACCTGCGCCGGTTCCCGAACGGCAGCTATGCCGGCTCGGCGCGCCTGTTGCTGGATGATCGGTAGACGCTTGTCCTTGGGGCGTTGGTGGCTCGCCCTCTGGCTGCCACTGTTGCTGCTGCTGACGACACCCGCCACAGCTCGTACTGTGGCCATCGTGCGGCCGCCGGCGTCGAGCCCCGCGCTCACCGAAACCGTGACGCGCCTGCGCGGTGAGCTGCTGGCAGTGGGTCTCTCGGTGCAGGTCGTCCGTCGCAGCGCGACCACGGATGACAGCGCCTCGCGCGCCTGGTTTCGAGACCTCACGGCTGACGCCGAGTTCGACGCGCTGATCGAAGTCGTGGGCGACGCACCCCCGTTCGCGGTGGACGTGTGGGTGCTCACCAAGACGCCAGCACACGCTCGTGTGTCGCGGGTGGACGTCGACCCAAGCACCGAAAACCCCTCCGAAGAGCTCGCGATTCGCGCCATCGAGGTGCTGCGCTCCGCCTTCATCGAGGACGATCTCGCAGCAAGTGAACGCCCGGCGAAGCCTAATGATGAACCCCCACCGGCCGTGCGCGACGAAGAACCCCCGAAGCGCGAGAGCGCCGCGTGGGGACTCGCGGGCGGCGTCGCCACGCTGACGGGGGTCGACGGCGTGGGACCTGCGATCATGCCCGTCGCGCGCCTGGACTTTGCGCTGCCCCCGTCGCTGGCGTTCGAGCTCGCCTTCGCGGGATTCGGAAGTCGCCCGGTCGTCGCTTCGACCACGGACAGAGCGCGCATCACCCAGAAATACGGTGTGATTGGCGCACGTTATCGCTTTCTCCCGGGCGAGAGCCTGCGCCCCTTCCTGGGCCTTTCCGGCGGGGTGCTCAACACCGCCGTCGAGGGCCAGGCCGAGCCACCGCGGGTCGAACGCAACGAGGACCAGTGGTCGTTTCTGCTCCAAGCCAGCACCGGCGTCGACTTGCAGCTCTTCGAGCGCTACTACTCGAGCTTGGCAGGACACGTGCACATGGCCGAACCGAGCGTCGCCGTTCACATCCTAGACACCATCGTCGCGACCAGCGGCAGGCCCAACCTGGCGTTGACCCTCACGTTGGGTGGGTGGCTGTGAGGTCCGGCGGATGGTCGCAGCGCGTTTTCGCGCTCGGCTTGTCGATGGGCGTGGGAGCCTGTGAACGCGTCGACATCTACGCCGTCACCGAGGCCTCCGAGCTGCCCAGCGAGACGGAGTCCACCGACGCAGTGGGAGCCACCACCGATCCCGTCCAGGGCACCGACACCCAGCTGACGGACGAGGTGCAAGCCACCGATGGGGTGCAAAGCACGGATGGGGTGCAGAGCACGGACACGACCACGGACGCGGAGATGCCGACGACCAGCGACGACCCGGCACTCACCGATGCCACTCAAGACAGTGGGACCGCCGAGCCAACGCAGCTGAGCTGTCCCTCACCGGTGCTCGCGCCCGGCAACACGAACGTGGACGTGCAAGTGGGCGGCATGAGCCGCAGCTACGTGCTGCACGTTCCCCCGAGCTACGACGGCAGCGCACCCGTGCCGCTGATCGTCGACTTTCACGGCATGGGCGCGGGTGAATCCGGACAGAACCAACTCGCCAATTCTCCGTACCCCGCCGTCACGGATCCCGAGGGGGTCATCATGGCGTTTCCCGACGGTCTCGCGGGACCACTGGGGCCAGCGTGGAACATGGGGCCGTGCTGCGTCGCCAACGTGGACGACCTGGCATTCGCTCGGGCACTGGTGGCGGACGTGCAAAGCGCGGCGTGCATCGACCCGGATCGAGTTTACGCCGTGGGAGTGCTGACCGGCGGCGGAATGGTCCACCACCTGGCGTGCGAAGCTGCTGACATCTTTGCCGCCATCGCGCCTGCCGCCTTCGACCTGCTGCAGGAAACCGTCGAAAGCTGCAGCCCGACGCGGCCCATCACCGTGATGTCGTTTCGCGCCACGGAGGATACCCGCGTGCCCTACGACGGCGGTGGCTCATCGCTCGTCCCAGGCATGCCCATCACCTTTCTCGGTGCCAAAGAGACACTCGAGCGTTGGGCCCTAATCAACGACTGCAGCGACATGCCATCCGCCGAGGATGCCAACGGCTGCACCTTCCACTCGAACTGCAGCGAGGGTGTCGAAGTGATTCTTTGCACCGACTACGGGGGAATGGAGCGCCCGGGTGACGCCAACCTCGCCTGGCCCGTCCTTTCGCGCCACGCTCGCTAGATGATCGAGCGTCGAATGCGAGCCGCTCGTTTTTGGGGTGGGGACGCAGCGAAGTGCTGGGCTACCTGGCCGCGACCGCTGCTTTGAGCCCGACGCCGTCGAGGGTGTCGAGCAGACGCCCCAAGATCACTTTGAACTCCGCCCGTTCGCTCGGAATCGCGGACATCAACCTGGCAGCCTCATCCAGCTGATTCAGGGGCAGCGCGTGGAAGTTCTTCAAGGAGGGTGTGACCCACCCGATGGCCGTGGCCACACCGCGAGCCAGTCTCGAGTCGGTCATCAGCACGAGGGTGGGAAGGTTCCCGGTGAGATCGATCTTCGACATCTGGCGACGTTGACGGGGAGTGGCCATGCCGCCCCGGGAGTAGATGAGCGCACCCTTGCGTTCAGGCGCGACCCACTTACCGTCGACCTGTCGAACGGTATTCGCCATGAAGCCCTCCCATTCCTCATCGGTGGGCGGCAGCTCGGAATGCACCATCATGCGAATGCTGCCGGTATCTGCCCAAACGAAGCGCGGCGTCTGCGACATGCCGGCAAATCTAGCACGTTCGCTCCGCACGAGGGCAACACGCCATTCGCCCGCAGCGCTTAATGCGGGTGCGGGTTCCCACCGCGACGCCACGAAACCCCAAACGTCCCAGCTCTGCTCACCCCCGCTTACAGCGCAATCCAGCTACTGCCGCCCTGCGAGCAGACGTGAACCTTCACCACACCACCGGACAGCAGCTCAACCCCCCTCGTCGTCATTCAGGGCCCGCCGCACGCGGCGGCGCTGGTCCGCGTCGAGCGGGAATTGCTGCCCGCAGGCACTCAGGCTCAAATCACTGTCTTGCCCGGCATCGAAGAGCTCCCGCGCTCGCTCCACGCTCATCTCTGCTTTGAGCCGATCCCGTCCACCGTCGACAGACGGCTCGAAGCGCACGTCGGAGACTGCCGTTTCCACGTCATCGTGGCGCAAGGACAAGCCCGAGCAGTCCGCGGCCCCCTTCGGAGCCAGGATTGTCAACTGGACCGTGCCGCTCGCCAGCGTTCGAAGAACGACGAGCGCCCCGCCATCGAGGGCGAGGTTCAGCCGCCCCACCACGACTTCGGAACCATCGTCGACCAGACTGACCTGCTCCGCAGGAGGCTCCGAATCGGAGGACGACTCTGGGCCGATGGGTTCGGGACTGGGTGGTGGCGGCAGCGGCGAACGTTTCGGCTCGAGGCGCCCCTGGGCTATCAGGACGTCGACGTCCTCTTCTTCGGCTGCCTCGGCATCCTGACGTGCGGCCGCCTTGGCACCGGCAGCACCGAACCAACCGCTGACCCCCAAGAAACCGACGACTCCAGTCCCCGTCGTCTCGTCCCGGCCGTAGTCGGTCGAAGCGTGACCGATGTCCATCCCGACGTCGATGCTGACGACCTCAGCCGGAAAGAGGTGTAAACCAGCCCCAACCATGACGGTGGCGCCGCTGAACTCTTCCTCTTCCAGACCGTCACTCGTCGAAGTCGCCTCGGTAACTTCGAAGCGGAAGCGACCGTAGGGGCGGACGACCCCCGTCGGGCCCATGAGCTCGAAATAGGCGCCAAGCGCGCTCGCGCTGGTCTTCGTTTCTCCTAATTCGGCATCGCCGATCTCGACGGCTACCGTCGAGGTAGCGACGCCGACCGTAGCCCCGACGTTGATGAACGACGTGGGCGCAAAGCCCAGAAGGACTCTGGCGGCCCCCCCGGGCAGGCCGCTGCCTTCCTGAGTGACGGTGACCGTGGTGTCCCCGGGCTCACTCGTCGTCTTCACGCTGGAGATCACCTCTGTGGAAAGACTCAGGCGGAAAGCCCCTGCCACTCCCTCAGAAACGCGCCGGCGTTTGGCCTCTTCTTTCTTGGTCTGCTCCCGCTCTTTGTCCCAGTAGCTGCTGCTCTCCTCGTCGTCGGCGCACAGCGCGTCGATCCCGAACGTGAGACAAGTCGCAACGATCGACAGCACGACGCCCGTCGATCGAATCGTTGATTCGAACACCACTCCCATCGCACGGGGATAGCAGCGCAAAGGCGGAAACCGCAATCACCCGTCGTGTGACTCGACGGCGAGAAGGCTGGTCGTCCGCTTCGCGACGTGGTTTCGTGAGCGCGCCGAGCAAATGACCCGTCTCAGCTAGCGTTTACTCCCGCACGCTAGCTGCGACGCCGCTGTTCCACCTCAGAGCTCGGCTCGCGGGCTCTCTGGGGTGGCATCACCTGGGTCAGTCTCCGGTGGGCTCGTAACCGCGCCAGACCCACGCGAGGGCATCGGCCATCGTTGCCTGCTGGACGCCGAAGTCGCAGTGCCCCGCACCCAAGCCGAGCACGAAACGGTAATGATAACCTTTCGCAGCCAGGTCTTCGGCCGTTCTTTCGTTGGCCATGACCCAGTTGTGGAAGGTCGATTCGGGATCGGTCGATCGCAGGTCGTTCTCGTTGACGTTGATGAAGAAGCGAATTGGCTTCTTCTCGGAGTTGGCGATCAGCTCGAGCTCGGAGTGATAGTCCCAGGCGCCGTCGGGATACATCGCGTTCTCCGGCGCGTCTTCGTCTTGCTGGTCGACGAGCGTCGTGGAGTAGGCAACGACGCGACTGAACAGATCCGGGCGGAACCACGCCATGGTGAACGCCGCCGCGCCCCCAGAGCTACAACCCAAGGCGCCGCGACCAGACGGGTTGGTGGTGAACGAGAAGTTCGGGTAGTCGGCTCGCAAAGCCGCGTGAGCTGCAACCGCGGGCAGCACTTCTTCGTCGATGAAGCGCGCGTAGCGATCGGACATCGTGTCGTACTCCAGACCGCGCTCGCTGCCCTGTGCATCGTTGCCACCGTTCTGCACACCGATGGCGACGAAGGGCGGCAACTTCCGCTGCGGGTCGTTGGAGACCGTCATGTTGTCCAGAGCGTTCGACACCAAGTCGATCGGTCCCGGCCCGTCCTGAATGACGAGCACAGGCGCTGGCGTTCCGTCCTGGTATTGCGCCGGCACGTAGACGGTGATCGAGCGGCTGTCGTTGACGGGCTTGCTCGGGTCGAGCGTGGAGTCGGTGCCGTCGAATATCTTACTGTCGGCCAAACGCATCGAGAACTGGTAGCGCTTACCTTTCGGATTGCCTTGGTTGCCGACCTCGGCTTGACCTGGGGCGTTGGGCCCGACCTCGTAGTCCCCGTCGCCTTCGGTGCCGGGATCGGGGAGCTCGGGCAAACCCGACTCCCCTTGCGGCGTCTCCGTACCGCCAGCGTCCGGCACGGCGTCGGGTTCCTGCGGAACCTCGGCTGGAGCACCGGCGTCCTCGACCGTTGGCGCACCGGCCCCACCCTGGTCAGCGACGGGCGTGGGCTCGGGTGTCTCCGGCGTGGTCGTCACTGGTGCCGGCATCGGCTCGCCCCCGCCAGCACTGGGCATCGTGGAGGGCGCCGGCGTCTCGGGAGGAACGGTTGGTGACGCCGCTGCCGTTGGCTGACCCGTGCCTGCGGGGGGTGCAGGCATCGAACCAACCGGAGCAGCTGAGCTCGGCATCACGCCGGTGTTGGAACCCACTGGTTGAATCGGCTGCTGCGACGTGCCGTCGGAGTCCTCCGCGCACGCAGGTAGAAAGTGCGCGACAGCAATGGCTAGCAGCGCGCAGTGGACAGAGGTTCGACGCGCACGCCGATTCACGACTAGTTCAGATTTCATGATTGAATCGCAGGGCAAGCGAGACCCGTTTCGCTCGAAACCCCGGGCGAAAGGCACTCCCTGACATTGGCGGGACAGCCACTGCTTTGTCCCGACACCGACGAAATACTCGGCAAGCTCAGCCTGCGCTCAAGAAGGGAAGGACATTTCTTGCGTCATTGTAGCGCGATGTACCCAGGCGCATCTCCGCATCCGCGGCGGCCGCGCTAGCGCGATCCTCACGCACCCCGAGGCTGCACGGGATCAAGATCGTCTTCGTGGCTTTGGTGGCCGTGCACGCAACCGTCCATTTGATTGGTGTCACGAGAGCGTTCGAGTGGTCGGGTGAGCCGATCGGTCGAATTTGGGGAGGGCTGGCGTTGGTGGCATCGCCGACGTTGGGCGCCACCGCTGAGCGGTCGTGGCTGTCGCTGAACGCCTGCAGCGGGCCGGCTCTGCGCTGCTGGGGGCGCCTGGTCTGGCTGCGGTGCTGTCGCTGATCGGCAACGACGCTGGCGTGAAGATGGCGTAGCTCATGGAGGAGCAACCTCCACATTTGCGGCCACAGGTGACCAACCCCGTGCGCCGCACGGGCGTAATGAGAGATGCGCTGGTCGACTTGCTGCACGCAGAGTTCACCGGCCGCATGCGCCTGGCGGCGGACCAGGCTTGGATGCCGATCCTCAGCTACCATCAAAACGCCATCGGCCACCGACTCCCCGAGCGCGTGCAAGCCGTGTGGCATGACCTGGCGGCAAGGAGACCTACGCAGACCCCGAAGTAGCCCACGTCGACTACTTCGGGGTGTCCGACGAGTGACGGTATCCTGCGGCAAGCCAAACGATGTAGGCCCAGCTCACGAACCCTCCGGCAACGTCGGTCACACGCGTGCTCGAATCCAATGAGAGCACCTGATGGTGGTGCGCAAGGGAACACTCCATTCCCGAACTGGTCAAGCTTCTGCGGCTCGGTACACTAACGCAGATGCATCACCATTCGAGGCGAACCTGGAGGCTCGACGTGTGGCTCGGGTTGGGCGTGTTGCTGCTCCTCGCCCCGAGCGCGTGTTCTTCCGCCGTGGGAGCGAGGGATCCTGCTGCCGACGACGACAGCGATCTGGCATCGCAAATGGAGGAGGACCCCAACACCGGCGATGAAGGCGCCCCGAGTTCGGAGACGAGCGAGCCGTCGGCTGCCGACGCGCCCGAAGGTGACCCCGACGATCCGAATTCCGCCGCGGCAGATGACACCACCGAGCCAGAGCCGGGCGCTGGCGGGGAGGTAACGGGTGATCCCGGACTGCAACCCACGTTGGAAGAGTGCGGCGAGCGTACGGTGCCAAACCAGCCCCTGCGCCGCCTATCGTCGACCGAATACCACAACACGATGCGGGACCTCTTCGGCGACGACCTGGGGCGTCGGGTCGTCGAAGGTTCCCGCTTTCCGGAGACGCTCATCAGCTCCGGGTTTTCGACCAATGCGGAAGCAAACATCGTCAACACCGCGGAGAGCAACGCCATCGAAGACAATGCCGAGCGCATCGCCAGCTTGATCGACGAAGACCCAGACACCTTCATCGAACAACTGATGCCTTGTGACCTGGGCGACTCGCCGACGAACGCGGATATCGACGGGTGCGTCGACGACTTCATCGACGGCTTTGGCCTGCGCGCCTATCGCCGTCCGCTTACGGAGTCCGAACGGGATCTAGCCCGCGCCGTCTACGACGACATCCGCGAAGGTGAACCCGCTCGCTTCGCCTTCGCCGGCCTGGTGCAGTACTTCGTGCAGGCGCCCGCCACACTCTATCGCGTGGAGCGAGGGCTGGAGGCGGAAGGTGAATTCCTGCTGCCGCTCACGGGCTATGAGCGCGCGACGCGTCTTTCCTACCTGTTCCGCGGGAGCATGCCCGATCAGGAGCTATTCGATGCGGCAGCCAGCGGCGAGCTCGACGAGCCGGCAGCCGTCGTCGCTCACGCCGAGCGTTTGATGGCCGGCGACGCGTTCTTCGAAGTCGTCGAACGCTTCCATCGTGAGTGGTTGGAGCTGTACGACTTCGAGTGGAAGCCACCCGAAGAGTTTCCGGACTTCGACCCAGCGCGCGGTTCCCTGGGGCAAGAGCAAGGTCAATTCCTCCGCTACGTACTCGACGAGGGTGACGGCACGGTATCGTCCCTGCTGAACAGCAACACCTATCCCGTCAACTCGGTATTGGCTAGCTACTACGGCGTGAGCGGTGGAGGCAGCAGTGAGGACGAATGGCTGCCCGTCGAGCTGCCGAACCGGCGCGGTCTGTTGACCCAAGCCTCGCTCATGGCCGTCCTCGCCAACTCGACGGAGACGAACCCGATTCACCGCGGAGCCTTCGTTCAAACTCAGATCCTGTGCCGCGCGCTGCCTGCCTTGCCCGGCAACGTCGACATTCAGGGCCCGCTGCAGGACACTTCCGACTTGCCAACAGCACGAGAGCGCCTGTCGCCATTGCTCGAACGGGGTGACTGCTCAGGGTGTCACAACGTGATCAACCCGGTGGGCTTGGCGTTCGAGACCTACGATGCCGTCGGACATTGGCGAGACGAAGAAAATGGCACCCCGATCGACGCATCGGGGGTCTTGACGTTGGACGGAGCAGAGGTGGTTTTCTCCGACGCGGTCGAATTGGTGGAGGCCATCGCCCAAAGCGACGAAGCCCGGAACTGCTACGCGACGAATTGGTTCCGCGAAGCCCTCGGCAGATCCGAGTTCGCTGAAGACGCTTGCAGTCTGGACGCTCTGCACACCGCCACCGAAGCCGCCGGCGGCGATGTGCGTGAGCTCCTCTTGGCGTTGGTGCAAACCGACGCGTTTCTGCGCACGCGGAGGGTCGAACGATGAATCAACGTATTTCGCGGGTCGCTCGGCGCCAGCGCCGAATCCAGGCGCCTTCTCGACGTCGCTTCCTGCAAGGACTCGGTGGGCTGTCGTTGGGGCTGCCCTGGCTCGAGCGTTTCGAGGGTGCGGCATTCGCGCAACAAGCTGCCGGCCCGCGACGGGTGATCGTGATGTCGTACTCCATGGGCGTGCCGCTGGGCGCATGGCGTCCAGCCGCTGACATGACGTTACCCTACGTCACTGAGCCACTCGCACCCTTCGTCGACCGCACCTTGTTCGTCTCAGCGATAGATAACTCAGTCTTGGAGGTGGGAGGGGATCCATTCGTCTGGGGCCACCCCGCAAAACACGAAGCAGCCTTGACCGGCACCTTGACTACGGGCGCTTTCCCGACCGCCAACGACAACCTGATGAGCGAGGTGAGACAGGATGCGGTCGCGGAAGGCGGCGCGAACAACGCCTCGGTGGAGCACTTGATCGGCGAGTACCTGCGCGATGGCCAACCACAGCGCTCGGTCGACCTCGGTGTCGACGGCGACGCGATGGCTCCGTGGGGCGGGCAGACACCGGTGCAACCCAGCCTCTTCAGCTTCGAGGGGCGGGGCAACGCGATTTCGCTCAATCTTCACCCGCGGGCCGCATTCGACAGCCTCTTTGGGGGATTGGATACGGGCAACGAGCAAAGCGAGGAGCAAGCGGCGCTGCGCCGTTTGCGTGGGCGCAACAAGAGCGTGCTCGACGCCGTGCGGAGCAGCTTCGTGGATCTTCGACAGGGGCTCGGCAGTGACGACCAGCGGCGTCTGGACGAACACGCCGAGCGCATTCGTCAGCTGGAGCTCGACCTGGAACTGACGGAAGCCTGCACCATCCCCAGCGGCATCGACGCCGTTGAAAGTTACCAGGGCTTCCGCATGGATCAGATCGCGCCACTCCAGATCCAGATCCTGGCTCGGGCCATGGGCTGTGATCTGGCGCCCGTGGGACGTCTGGAGTTCGTCAATCAGCAGAGCCCCCGCTTCGGCATCCAAGAGTTGGACGACACCCTCGACACCTACACCGAGGGCTACGACTGGCACGCGATGGTGCACGGTGATCCGCTGCCGGGCACGGAAGCCTTCTTGCGTCCGGGCCGTGACGAAAGCGCCACGGAGTACGACTCTCGCTTGCTCTCGGGGTATCGCTTCTTCGTCGAACAGTTCGCCGCGCTGTTGACGGCCCTCGATCAGATCCCCGAAGGACCGGAAACGACGGTGCTCGACAATTCGTTGGTGCTCCTGGCTTCCGACCTCGGCGAAGGGCACGGGCACGGACACGGCAAGATGGGCTACATCGCTGCCGGCAACCTCGGCTCAGCCACCCCGGGGGTGCACTTCGACGCCGGGCCCAACTCGCCCTACGACCCTGGCGGCAGCTACTTCTACGAGGCCTCCCGCTACAACGTCAATCAGCTGCTCAACAGCTTCCTCGACATGGCAGGCGTGGTGGACGACTCAGGTTCACCCACGACCATCGGACTCGAAGGCTATCTCGACGAGCTCGGCGCCGACAGGCGTATCGACGGACTGTTTGGCTGACTCGAGCCCCCAAGCACCACCCAATTGGGGTGAGGCAAAGCCGACCGAGAGTCGCGCTCGCTCATTTAGGCCAGCAGCTGCGACAGCGGCGTCTTGTCCGCGCCCGTGCCGAAGCTGCCGAGGTTCGAGACGCCCATGGCGTCGGCGCAAGTGGCGAGTACCTTGATGTGACCGCCGTTGGCCTTGACGTAGCGCCCGTTGCCACTGTGCTGCAGATAGCCACCCGCGCCCCCGGCAAAGACGTAGACCATGTTGGAGTCCCCGTGGTTCACGGAGTCACCCATGTCCCGCGCCCACACCATCAACGTCTGATCGTAGAGTGTGCCGTCGCCATCGGGAGCGGGTAGCTCCTGCAGCCGTCGTGCGGCGCTAACGAACTCCTGGCACAGCCACTGCTCGAGCTGAATCAACTGAGGCGCCTTGTCCGGACTGTGCAAGAACTCGTTGTGCCACTCCCCCGTCAGGTTCGGCAGCTCGACGGGGCAGCTTTGATGGTGGCCGAACTGCACGGACGCGACACGCGTGAGATCGCAACCGAGCGCGTTGACCGCCAACTGCAAGAGAATGGACGTGTCGGGCAGGATCTTGCCGGTATTCGTCGGCTGCTGGGGGAAAGTGCACGAGGAGGGCTGCACCACGCCCGAGTCCCCGCCGCCCAATTGTGCCGCCAGCCGCGTCTCGACCTGCCGCAACGACTCAGCGTGCACCTCGAGCTTGGCGCGCTCTTCTGCGCCCAGCGCCTGCTCGAGCTGCGTCAGCTCGTCCCCGAGCAGGTCGAGAACGCTCTGCCGACGCAACAACCGTGGGTCCACGCTCGGTGTCTCGCCGCCATTGCCGGGCTCGGGCGGAGTGCGCCCGCCGAAGATCGCGCTGAACGCAGCGGACGGCGAGGAGACGGGAGTCAGCGGCTGGTTGTCGCGCCAGAACATCGTTTTCTGTTCGGTCGTACCGTCGCCCAGAACCAGATGCGGAATGAGCGTGTTGCCACCAGCTGCTCGCAATTCGTCACTGATGAATTGGTCGATCGATATCAGTGCATTGGCGCCCCACGTCGCCCCGCACAGGCCGCCCGGGGAGCCATGGCTGGAGCACAGGCCACCACCGTTGATGCCATCCACCAGGATGAGGCTATCTTTGATCGCGCTCAGCGGCTCGGTCATCGCGCTGAAAGAATCGATGCTCGACGAGGAGCCCTGGGGTGCCCACTTGGACACGTCCGTCCCGTGAGTGACGAACAGCAACAGGTACTTGGCGCGACCCGAGGTTTGAGCATTGACGGCGCGCTCGTCGAGCGCCGACAAGAACGGAGCAAACAACGACGCCACACCGGCGTTGCGCACGAACTGACGACGACCACACAGCTTGCTCTTCATCGATCCACCACCCGGCGCGAAAAGTGCGGAGCTTGCACGATGCCCAGAAGCACGCTCCGCAGCGTGAAGTCTTCCTCCCGCGCGTAGCGGATCACGCTATCGCGGTTGCACTCGGCCTCTGCCCAGTCCTCAGCCCCGAAGGTGTAGTACGACCAGTAGCGCACCAAACACGCCTGCAGCTCTGGGCTTTCGGCGAGTGCCTCCGAAAGGCTGTCGACCCCATCGAGTGCAACGGGACCGCTCGCCAGATATGCAAGCTCGCCAGTAGCGTCGATGTCGTAGCCGTTTTCCTGTTCGCGGTAGCGCCCGAATCCGTCGAAGTGTTCGAAGGCGTAACCCAGCGGGTCGAGGTTCTCGTGGCACAGCGCACACTCGGAGCGTTGGCGATGCACTTCGTAGCGCTCACGGTTGGTCGTGAACTCCGTCTCGGTGTCCAGGGTCACGTTGAGATCCGAGGGCACGGCAGGGAGACTTCCGCAGAGCAGCCGCTCGATGACGACCTTGGCTCGCTGAACCGGGGAAGAGTTGTCGGACAGGGCGTGGGTCGTGAGGAACGCCGCATGACCGAGCAGCCCCGCAGGACGATCGCTGTCGCTCAGGTCGACGCGTTGGAAGCCGTCACCCGCGGAACCGAGCTCGTACAGCGACGCCAGGCGTTGGTCGACGTAGCTGTGACGCGCCGTGAAGAGGTCCGAAAGTGACCCGCCGCCGTAGAACGTCTGCAGAAAGAACTCGCGCGTCTCTTCGACCATGCTGGTGCGAAGCTCCGCGGGCAGGGGCATGACCGAATCGTCCTTGGCCTTGCTGCGCAGCTTGTCGATGTGCAGCCAAGCCTCCACGAAGCGAGCCAAGCTCTGCCGTGCGTACTCCGTCTGCAGTAGGCGCTCAGCCTCCCGTAGGAAGTCTTGCGTGGTGATCAAGCGATCGTTGGCGGCAGCATCGTACAGCTGCGCATCGGGCGGTGCATCCGTCAGCCAGTACGACAGCTGGCTCGCGACCTCGTAGGGCGTCAGCTCGAACTCGCCCCCACGTTCGGTGCCCATCTCGCGGCGATAGATCGTGAACGGCGATTGCAGCATCGCGCTGATGACCGCACGCGCTCCGTCGTCGAAGCTCTCCTCCTGATCGAAGAGCGTGCGATAACTCTCGACGCGTGCGTCGTCGGGCGGCTCGCGGTGAGCCTGGGCGCCGAAGTTCGCGACGAACTCGCGCTGACACTGCGCTCGCTGCTCAGTGCAACTAGTGAATTGACTGACACGCCCGTTGTCCACCGCCCAGTCGGCGACGGACTCGGCGTAGTTCATCAGCAGTTCGCCCTCCAAATCACGCACCACGGAGGCTTTGGCGTCGACGTTGAACCCCAACACGGAAGCATCCGCGAGCACGTCTTGCTGAGGGAGGTTCGGGTCGTTGAAAATGCTCTGCAGCGTGCGCGCGTACTGTTGCGCGGTCAGGCGACGCACCTGCCGAGGGCCGGGAGTCGAGCAATCCGAAAGCTCGATCGGTTCGGGCGAGACGTCCGGGTCCGCCGGCAGCTCGCCGGGGTTCGAATCCGCGGTACCGTCGGCGCCGGTGTTGTCGTCGACGACGAGCGGGTTGCCGTCCGCGTCCGTGACCGGATTGCCGTCCGCATCGACGATGACGCCTTCCTCGTTGACCATCAGCGGGTTGCCGTCCGCGTCGAGAAGTGGGTTACCGTCCTCGTCCAAGGGTGTGCCATTGTCGTCCACGGGGAACGGAGGGCCGTCATCGCCGCCTTCAGCGGGTCCGCTCCCATCGGTCGCGCCCGCTCCGCTGCCGTCGACACCTGGCTCCGTCCCGAAGCGTGCGCTGTCGTCCTCGCCGTCGGAGTCGGGGGGAGCCCCGACGACGCCGCTGCAGCCGAGAAGCCAAACCGCAGCTCCCAAGGCAACGAAACCTGCGGCGCACCGACGACGAGACGACGTGTTCAGGATGTGCTTGTGCGCGCGTGTCATGTTCCTTCGTAGCGGCCAAGTGCACTGGCCACTCGCGCGACAAGCATGTTCGCAAACGCGGTCCGGCGCAGCAGTTTCTCGGGCGCACACTGACGCCCACACCGCCGAATCTAGCTGGATGCAATTTTTGGTTGATGACGGCTGGCGACCTGGAAACCCACAACGACCACGCGTTGAGCGCGATCCAAATTCGCTGTTTCACCGGGTACTCGGCAAGCGCACAGCGGTGACCTCAAGCATACCCGAAGCCGAGCCGTGCGCGCGTCTGCCGACGCCACTTGCCATTTCGAGTGCCGTGAGGCATCACGCTCGCATGCGGGGCGCACCTGGGACGACGCGCTCGGGATCCAGATTGCATCGCTGGGTCGTGTTGCTCTCCGCGTTGGCCTTGGTGCTCGGCATCGCCGCCTTTCTGCTTTCGCTCTCCGGCTGGGTTGGGCTGGCAACGGGGTTGGCTTGGTTCGGGGTGTTGCTATCCCTCGGCGCAGCGGGGGTCGTGTTTCAGGCCGGGAGGTGGCCTTGGCCGGCACTCGGCGGCTTCGTGTTGTGCGCATTCGTCTTGTTGCGGGTGCACGGACTGCTCGCCCCCGTCCCCACGGATGCGGAAGAAGAGCAACCAGCGCCCAAGAGCTCGACGCAGCCGAGTCCTTCCAAGACGGAGCACGACACTTCGTCGACCTCTGCACCTCATGCCGAAGGGAGTGCTCCGCTTGCGACGGCTCTCGACTCCGAGCTCGTCGCTACGGAGCAACTGACGCGCCCTGGCCCACTTGCGCTTTCGGTCCACGAGCTTTCGCCCGCAGGCAACGTCACCGTTGGCACTCGGGTGGCTGCGCCTTGGGACGGCATGTGGTTCGAGGCGCGGATCACGAAGCTCGAGGGCGACCAAGCCCAAATCCACTTCATCGGCTGGGAGATCGCTTGGGACGTCAGCATTCCCGTCGCTGAGTTGCACGCTCTTCCGCCAGGCTACGAGCCACCTCCCGTGTTGCATCTGCCGGGCAGAGTAGGTGCCGAACAAGCCATCGCTTGCTCACTGTTGGTGGTGATCGTGCCGCTCGACTCGATCGGTGGCGACTGCTCGTTCGACACCAGCGCATCGACGACGAAACGATACGCCCTGCGCATCGATCTCGACGGCGTCGATGCGAAAACGGCGCTGGGCGAAGACGCGCTCGCAGACTCTGCTCTCAGCACCGCACCAGCATTCGGACTGGCCTATTCGGGCGGCTTCAAAGTGCCTGAGGATGGGACCTACTTCTTCGCACTCGACGCTGGTGGACAGGCAGAGCTCCAGGTCGATGGTTCGCTGGTCCACGAGGCGGGAGTTCGACTCGCAGCGGGCAGCCACGCGCTGCAAGTCAAAGCTCGTCTCGACGCGCAAGCACCGCTTCGGTTGCGCTTGCGCCTGGGTTCGAGCCCCCACGATCTGCGCGTGTTGGACATGGCGCGCAACGGCGATGCGCGCGTGGCGCGTTCGGCTGACGGCACGTTGCGCCTGGTCGTCGACGAAGCCGTGCTCTTTCGACCGGGCAGCGCCGAACTCGATCCCGCCGCGGCTGCCACCTTGGAGCGCCTGTGGAGCCGACTGGAGACCGCATACCAAGGACACGACGTGACCGTCGAGGGACACACGGACGACCTGGGGTCGGAAGCGGCCAACATGGAGCTGTCGCGCAAACGCGCACAGAGCGTGGGTGGCTGGCTGCAGCTTCACGGGCAGCCTGCGACACGCATCCAGCTCCGTGCCTTCGGCGAAACTCGCCCGCGAGTGGCCAATAGCGACGCGGAACACCGCGCACAGAATCGTCGTGTCGAGTTCGTGTTCAGTGCGCAGCACTGAACACCCATGCGCAAGCTGCTGCTCGGTACGCCGCCCAGTTCAAGGCTCCGCAGCAGGCTCGACCACGGCGACGGCCCGCAAGCAGTCACTGAACGACTCGCAGCTGTCCTGCTCGAGACATTTCTCGGCGCGCTCCAATGCTGCCCTCTGTGCGGCCGAACTCGGCGCGTCCGCTTGGCACTCCTGGACACAGCGCTGTTCGACCTCACTCTGCTTCTCGCGCTCCTTCTGCATCGAGCGCTGCAAGCCGGGGATGTCGTTCGCCAGATCCTGCGCGTTGGCCGTGCCGCATGCGCTCGCGCGCTGGCACATCCGTCGGCAATAGGCCCCCACGTCCGGGCTGACCTGCGACGCGGCCGTCGTCGGCTGGCCACTGACGCTCAGCACCGGCTCGTCGCTTGGAACTGGGGTCTCTTTTTCACACCCAACGGATAGCAGCGCACCCAGCCCAGCAATCGACACGACAGAGAAAAATCTTGCTCGAGAGGCACAGTGACCCAGGAATGTCAGCGTCGCCGGTGTCGTACTGCTCATCATGTCGATTCTCGCTCCTTGGGTTTGGCGTCGGCCATCATTCGAACGGATGGACCGACAATGAGCAAGCACTGGATCTTGGGTGCCGTCGCTGCTTGCGCACTGGCCGGAACGACGACCGCTGCCGACGCTTGCATCAACGGCGTCGAACACGCCCTGAGCCCGAAGACGATAGCCGTCGCCAAAGCCGAGCGACGACTCGACAAGGGCGACGCCAAGACGGCGATCGATGCCGTGCTGCGGGTGTATCCGAAACTCAAAGGAACGTCGGTCAAGCGTGGCCGTCAGAGCCAAGCCCAACGCGTGCTGGCCTTGGCTTTGGTGCGCATCGATGGCAACTACGATGGCGGTGGATTCCGCGCCGATGAACCGGAGCAGCGTCTACAGAACGTGCGTTGGGCCACCCATCTGTTGCGGGTGCTCGCCAAGGCGCGGGTGGCCAGCGAAGCCGATTTGGCCGAGGCGCTGGCACACGACCCGGAGACCCAGGGCGAAGCACTCGAGAAGCTCAGCGAATTGGAGCGCGAAGACCGCCTGGGTTCACACCAGTTGGGAGCTCTTGCCCAATTGCGACGGAAGTTGGCCGCCGACGAGCCGAGTTGGCTGCGTGCCCCCAAGCGCGCGCTCGAGACCACCTCCGCCGTATTGGCCGAAGGCCGCTGCTTGCGGATGAGCAATGACGAGCAGCGTTGTCTGGGCCCCAAAGCGTCCGACGCTTCCTGAAGCTGCGGATGGCGTTCCTGCGCATCGTTGCCTGCGTCACTCTGCTGCTGGCGAGCGCTTGCGACCGAACGAACGATGCCTCGCTTGCTAGCGAAGCGAGAGCAAGCGAGACGGTATCAGCGGTCGCAAGCCCCGAAAGTGAACCCAGCGCCCCGCACGCTCACGCTACGGGCCGCAGCGAACACGCACCACCCCCTCCAGCGAGCACGGGCGGTGACCTTCCAGCGTTGCAGCCGGCGCAGCGGGGACGACAACTCGTGGAGCGCTTCGAGTGCGGTCGCTGTCACGACGGGACGGGCCTTCCTGCTGCACCAGAGAGCAAACACTGCGTGCACTGCCACCAGGACATCCTCGCGAGCCACTTCGAGGCTCCCCCAGCCGTCCTGCGGCGCTGGCAACGCAACATCATTCACCTGCGGCAGGTTCCCAATTTGGATCAAGTGGGCGCTCTGCTGCGCCCGGAGTGGCTCACGGCCTTCCTGCTCGAGCCCCACGACGTGCGACCGGGGCTCGCCGCGACCATGCCCCGCTTGGCCCTCGATCCCCAGCAAGCCGAGGACATCGTCGCGTATCTCGTGCAACACGCGAGCGCCCGCATCGAACCGCAAGCGCCCAACGGAAACCGCGAGCGTGGGCGAAAGTCGTTCGCGAGCAAGGGTTGCAACGCGTGCCATGCGTTCGAGCGACCAGCGACGTGGCAACAACGGGGCCAAGCCCCACCCCAAGGGGCAGCGCTGGCGCCGGACTTGAGCCTTCTGAGCGCGCGCTTCCAACCGGAGTACGTCGTTCCGTGGCTACTCGGCCCGAAAGCCATCGCGCCAGACACCTCGATGCCTCAGCACGGACTGACGATGCGCGAGGCGAAGGACATCGCGGCCTATCTCCTGACCACGTCTCCAGCACCTCGGCAGGCGCCCGTGGTGCCGAAGCGGCTACCCCTATTGCAGCGTAGAGTGACTCACCAGGAGGTCTCCGAGCGCGTGCTGCGCAAAGTCTGCTGGCATTGCCACTCTCAACCGGACTTCGCGCGGGGCGATGGGGGACCCGGAATGAGCGGCGGCTTTGGCTTCGAAGGACGAGACCTCGATCTTTCCAGCCTCAGTTCGCTCACGCGGGGCTACCGGGATCAGCAGGGCAAGACGGCTAGCCTCTTTCGCCTGACGCCCGATGGAACTCCGATGTTGGCGGCAGTGCTGTGGGCTCGTCACCGCGAGCAGGCGGGCGAGTTCGGGCCGCTGCGCGGCATGCCCCTGGGCTTGCCGGCGTTACCCCCGGAGGACATCCAGTTGGTGGAAAGTTGGATCGCGCAGGGACGACCCGAGTGAACAGGTGCACCGGGTTTGCTCCCAAACTTTGGCACGCTCGGCCGGAGAATGGAGTAGCCCAAGCGGCCGACTCGGTGGCAGATTGCGCTCATGGGAATGGAAGGAATCATCGCCGTCGTTGCGCTGCTCATTGGGTTGGTCGCACTGGCGAGGGGGTCTGCCGGGCGAACGGATGCCGGCGAACGACGTGAAGAAGCAGCGTCGAGCGGAGCCAAGTCGGCATCAGACGAAGGGCTCGAGCGGGTCACCAAGCTGGTATCGCAGCTGGAAGCTGAAGTAGCGGCACTAGGCGAACGTGTCACCGAAAACGCCTCCTTGCTCGCCGCTTTGGTGACGGACGACGAGGCTCGGCACTTGTGGTTCCTCGAACGCGGCAACCCGGTGAGCTACGATTCCCACCCCGCGTTGCAGCAGGAGCTTCGCTCCCTCGCACGGCGCGGATTCATTCAGAAACGTGGGGACTTCAAAATCCACGAGTTGCAGTCGCCTTTCGACCTGCTGGAAGCCTTCGAGCTCACTCCACTCGGCCGCAGTCTGCTGCGTCGACGCAGCCACCTCGAGCAGAGCGACACCGCACCCTCCGACTCATTGCCGCCGGGCGCGTGAGCCCGGCGCCGGGTGCCGATGTGTGCTAGGTGCAGCTCATGATCGGAACTCGACCGTGTCGTCTGGTGCCGTGTACTGAATGCTATCGCCACGTTCGAACGAACAGCACCGTCTGCCCGTTTTGCGGAGCGGCGGTCGAATCGGTCTCGCTACCTGTTCTACCGCGAGCACCGGCAGGGTTGAAACGCGCCACGCTGTTGGCGCTGACTGCCAGCGCAACGGCGATGGCGTGCGAGGGGGTCAGCACGCCGGTCTACGGCGCTACGGTCTCCCCGGGCTCGGAGCCCACGCCCGTAGCGACCGTTGCCCCAGCGACGCCAAGGCCTGGCGTGGAGCCGGCGCAAGCACCGCCCGCTATCCCCAACGGCGTGGCACAAACGCCCGAGGCCGCTCGACCCCCGGTACCCACCGATGAAGCACTCGAAGGCCCGGTGTTGCCCGGCAACCCAACCCAACCCCCAGAAGCGAAACTCCCCGAGCTGGGTCCCGATGCTTCCGCCGACGCAGCCCGACTCGCGGAGGCTGGAGCGCCGGCATACGATGCAGGAGGTCCGCAACGGGCTCGAGATGGCGGCCAAGGCACTGTTAGCCCAGAAGCATCGGTCACCCCAGACGACACGACTGAGGACGACCCGGCAGACGGCAGCGTAGCCGACAGCGGCATGTGACAGCGCCACGAGCGATGTCACCCGCAGCGCTGCAACCGCTACGAACGGCTCTGAACACGCCACCTGCGAGCTCTCATACTTTGTTTTCTTGTCTGGGAAATACGGTTTGTCGCTCCACGACGTCGGGAACTATTCCGCTTGCGGGGTGAAGATATCGACACATCTCCGCACAAACGACCCAGGATGGCGCGAGACTTCGATCGCCGGTAGCGCGCGCTTCGCGTGAGGGATAGAAACCCAACGCGATGCGACACCTTCTGAAGACGGCTCTCTTGACCACTTCGTGCACCATCTCGATGATGGCGTGCGGTGAACAGACCGATGACTCCGGCAGCGACTCGGTCACCGCTGGCAGCACGAATCCCACCGCGGCAGTGCCCGGCCCCTCGGGTTCGCCCACTCCCGCCGGCCCTGGAAGCACGACGGTCGGCAGCGCCGGGGGCAGCACGGCACCCATGCCGTCAGCCCAGCCCAACCCAACCAGCGCACCAAGCTCGCCCGCGGCCCAACCGAGCGCGCAAACTCCGGGTGCCGGCGGAACACCGTCCGTCGAAACGCCTTCCGAAGACAACGCCGGCGGCGCGGGGGTGCCTGTCGAACCTGGTCCAGCGACGGGAGCCGCTGGGGCGGAGGCGAGTGCAGGTGGAGCAGGCAGCGAGGATCTCGAAGCGCCTGACAGCGCCGGTGGCGCGGGCGGTATGTCGATGGACATGGACGGCATGCTGGGCATGGGAGGCGCAGGCGAAACACCCGCTGGTGAGTTCACGCTCACCAGCACGGCCTTCTCCGACGGTGATGAGCTCCCCGACGAGTTCACCTGCGAGGGCAAGCAATTCAGCACCGGACCCATTCCAGATCTGAGCTGGACGGCAGGACCGGAAGGTACTCTCAGCTATGCGATCACCTTCATCGACCTGACCCTCTCCCCAGATCAGAACGCGTACCATTGGGCGATGTGGGACATCCCGCCGGACGTCACCAGCTTGCCCGGCGGCGAAATCTCCGGCGCAGAGCCGGCCGAGCCAGCGGGGTCGAAGCAGTACACCCCGTTGAACCCCGTTGGCTTTCTCGGCCCCTGCCCTGGTCTGGTTGGACCGAACACGGATGAGTACGCGTTCGTGGTCTACGCGCTCAGCGTAGAGTCGATCCCGAATCCGCCGAACAACGTCAAAGAGCTGGAGCAGCTGTTTCTGGAGAGCGCGCTGGCAACCACGGAAATGCGATGCTTCTCGGACGCCGCGCCGTAGGCCCTACGAAAGCTACCTCCACGCCGCAAACTGCGATGATTCCTGCACGCGGTGAGAGCGGCGGCACAGCGCCGTGTCGAGACGCGACGTCAGGCGCGTCCCGGGTGATCTCAGCCGACGCGCTCATGGGGCGGCGAATTTGGGTGTGCGCTCAATTTTCTCGTCGCTCCGGCGCCGGGAGCGGGGGGTCTAGCGCCCCAGCGAAATACCTGACATTCCCAAAGACCTCTGCGCGCGCCAACTGCTTCAAATGGTCGGGTGGTATTTGCGGGTGGTGGGCGGCGCCGAACCCGGTGCCAGGAAGAAGGACGGTGATGAGAAGAGTTTCTGCGTTGGTGACATGGGCCGCGATCGGTGGGCTGAGCGCAATCTCGATAGCTTGCTCGGGCGACGACGAATCCGGCACCGATACGGGTAGCGCCGCCGGTAGCGCGGACACGATGCCTCAAGCGACGACCAACAGCGGCAGTGCCACGCCTCAGTCGGGCGGTGTCGGCACACCGGCAGGTGGGACGCCCGTCGCGGGCGAACCCTCACCCGCCGCACCGGCGGGCGGAGAACCCGCGGGAACGCCCGTCGCGGGCGCAACTCCCGTGAGCCCCACTCCAGTCAGCGGACCTGCTGGCGCGGAGCCGAGCGGCGGCGAACCGGCCACCAGTGAACCCGTGGGGAGCGAACCGGCCGGCGGCGTGCCTGCCACAGGCGAGCAGACGCCAGCGGCTGGCGAGGGCACACCAGAGCCAGCACCCGGCGGAGAACCTTCGGAACCGGTGGACGAGATGGGAGGCGAAGAGACGCAGCCCGACGTCGACCAGAACGGCAAGATGAATGCCGCGCCGGGAGACTCGACCGGAGTGGCGCAAGACTACCTTCGACTCGGTGAGATCCGCATCCTCAACAACAACTGGGGCTCAGCAGAGCGCGGTTGTGACAGCCAAATGAGCGTCTTCGTCGCGGAGGATCGCAGCTTCGGCTGGACCTTCAACCGCGGCGCCTGCGGCGGCGGCGGTTCACAACCCGACTTCCCGCAAGTGGAGTTCGGCATCCATCCCTTTGGTATTGGCAGCTCGCTGGCAACTTCGCCCGAGTTCACCTCCACCACTCTGCTACCAGCACAGATCAAGAACATCTCCAGCGCCAGCGTGAACGTGGACAACCTGCGCATCTCCTTGCAGGGCCAGCAGGCGTGGAACATCACCATGGAGTTCTGGCTCAGCGAACGCGATCCGGTGAACGACCCATCGCCGGGTGTGTACGCCGAGATCATGGCGTTTTGGGGTTGGCAGAACATGCGCTGGCCGTGCGACAGCAACGATGACGGCTTCGAGGATCTGGACGGCGATAGTGTTCAAGCAGGCAACATGGCCTACAAGCTCTGCCACAAGCGGGACGACTGGGCGAACAACCAGTGGCGCTACTTCCAATTCCGCGCTGGCGACGGATCGGATGGCAACATCAGCACGAGCTTCAACGGCACCATCGACGTCAAGGCGTTCCTCGACTACGTGGTCAACACTCACGGCTACTCCCCAGACTTGTGGGTGACGCGTCTCGAGGTCGGCAGTGAAATCGACGACAACACGAGCGGTGAAGTCAGAATGAACGGCATCACGTTCGAGGTAAACGGGCAGACTCGTTCTCAAGTCATCGCTCCGTGACGGCGGCCAGGCACGCCGCCACGCGGCGGGTGTCACGAAGCGGCTTCGCCGCTAGCGTCGGCCTGGGAGTAGCGCGGGCGTCAGAACATGCCCACGCTGCTCCGACCGTCCCACACCTGCGGGCTTGCGTTCGAGTGTTCTACGATCTCGCCGTGCGAAGCGAGCCCGGCCCGGGTGTGTTGCTGCGATCAGTCGGAAATTCCAGCGTCTTTCGAGCACGCGCGCTGGGGTTGAGGTGCGCGCCCGCTTGCTGGCCGTTGGGTCGCTTCGCGAGAAGCTCTGAATAGTTGAGAAAGCCCGGCGGGTCGTTCACTCACTTCGGGTGGAGCGAAGCGTTCGTGCGCAGCGTGACTAGAAACGGCGGTCTCGGCGGCTTTCGTGTGGGTCGGTTGCGCACCACACCGGTGCCCACCCTGGTATGGTCTGCAGCGCATGTCCCGCCGGTTTGTTCCTTCGTCGCTGGTCGTCCGTCACATTCTGCCGATGATCGCGGGCGTCCTACTCGTTCTTTGCCACCTGGGCCGAGCCGAGGCAGCCGAGTGCAGCGGGCTCAAGAAGGCCGCCGCAGAGGCGGGCCTCTCCGTGCAGGGCACCAAGTGGGTCACCGTCCCGAAGGGTCACGATTGGCGGCGAGCGCTGCCGCTGTACAACGACTTGAAGGATTACGACGTCGAGTTGTTGCCGCTGCACTGTCGCCAGTTGGCACGCCTGATCAAGGCCAAGGTCACCGAGCTGGTGACGAAAAACGGCGTACTCCTTCGCGTGCGCCTGACCGGGGACGCCTACCGCGTGGCGGATCAGCTCACGCTCTTGCTCGACGATCAGCCCGTCAAGACGAGCCTGGACGAAACCGACCCGGGCCAGCCCTATTCGCCAGGGCGTCACGAGGTGAGCGTGGAAGTGCCCAACTTGCGCCGCGAGGAGAAGCTCCTCGTCAAGCCGACGCTCAACGGCGCCCCCGTGTCGGTCGGGGGCGGCGGCGATCGCTTCTCCTTCGACCTACCGGCAACGGCCGACGGCGCCACGCAGGACCTCGCGGTCAACATCTCGTTGGTACGCCGCTGCATCTTCACGCTGCGAGTCAACAACGAGACAGAACAAGACCCCTCGAAGCGCGCAGTGCTCGTGCTGCACGGCGCCAGTGAGATGCCACTGCCATCCGGGGCCGTCCGTGTGCAAGGCGGACGGCACGCGCTCGAGGTCGAACTGGAGGAGGACACGCGCGTCGACGTCGCGATCGACGGACAACAACTCATCCCGACGGATGATCCCGACGCAGGCGACAGGAACCTCCGCTATGTGGTTCCGTTGGAGTGCCCCAAAGGGCAAGACCAAGGTCGCGCTTCGCTGGTCGTCAGTCTTCCGCGTGCCGAGCTTCAGAACGGCGCCCAGGCTGGCTCCAACGATGGCCTGCCGACGTTGTTCTGGGTTGGCGCCGGGACGGCAGCTGCCGGCCTCTTCGTCTCCGGCATCAGTTACTTCGGCTATCAGAGCCCAGCCGAGGAGCGTGGCAACGACCTGTACGCCGACAACGGCTGTGCCGACGTTACATGTGATCCCGATGTGGTACGCCGCGTCAACGATGCGTTTGACGAGAGCGATTCGGCCCGCGTGTGGACGGTTACCGGACTCGTCGTGGGCGGTGTCGGAGCTGCGGTCGCCGTCGGGGCACTCATCTTCGACGCTAGCTCCACGAGGCATGAGTCGGAGGTCGTGCACCTGCAGCCGGGTATCGCGCCGGGCAACTACAGCCTGAACGTCGTCGGTCGCTTCTGAGCAAGAGCTCGTTGCGCGCCTGGGCTCGGCGAGCCGGGCGCGGCGACGGGACGTCGGGCGCATCCAAGCGCGCGGCTGAGACGACCTGGAGCTAGAAGGTTCCGCCCACTCCCACCCCCGCGAACGTGGGCGACACGATGGGATAGAGCCTACCCCAATCGCCGTCGTCGCCCCAGCCGTCGTCCTCGGGCTCCCGCTTCTGCTTCTCTCCGTCGCCATCGGCGTCATCGGCACGGTCGTCGTCATCGTCCTCTTGGGAGACGAAGAACGAAGTGACGATGCTGGCCACGCCGAGCCCCATCACGACGCCCGACGTGCCCCCACCCCAGAATCGCCACGCATCCGCCGAATCGAACGCGTCCTCGATGTCTTCACGCGGGCAGGTGGGCCCATTAGGACAGATCGCGGGGTCGAACAGACTGTTGCCGCGCTCCTCGTGGGTGGCAGCGCTCGAGAGAGATACAGCCAATCCGATGCCGCCCGCAGTTGCCAGCCCCACGCCCGTCCAGAACCAACCAGGGTGGAACGCACCGGGCCCACTGTCTTCGTCCAGTTCGAAGTCGTCGTCGGCACCGGTCGTGGTTGCCGTAGCGGCTTCACCTACGACCAGCGGCTTGAACTGGATCAGGATTTGATGGATCGGCACCGGATCGTGATAGCGCGCCGTCGGGTAGACCGTTACTTCGCCCTCTGCGGCATTCTTCTTCAGATTGCCGTCGATGGTGACCGTCGTGGTGTGCCCACGCGGAGGCACGATGTCCAAACGGTGGTGCGCCGCGGGCATGATGCGCGGCAGGCTCGACGTACGTCGAGTACCGTTCCATCGAAGCTCGTAGCCTTCGATGTTCTCTGGCTCCACCGTGATGGTGACCGAGGGGTACTCGCCGAGCAACTCACGCGCGGGACGAACACAGCGGTCGAATGCAGCTTCGTTGAGCGCCGCTTGCTTGTTGGCACTCTTGGGCTTGCTGGACTTTTCGCCCTTGCCATCGTCGGCGCCGTCCGCCAGTTCTTCAGCGCCTGTGGACTGACGCCACGAGTAGGAGATGCCGGACAGCATGTCCCAAGCTGCGCGCCAGTGATTTCGGAGTTCGTCGCGCTCATCCACCGACAGCACGGCCTTGTCCTGCAATTGCAGCGCGAGCTCGATGCGCGCGTTGGCGTTAGCGAGTAGGATCTCACACGCTGGGGTAGAGCTGTTCTTGAAGTAGTAGTCCGTCAGCTCGACGACAGCCTCCAAATACCCGGGTCGCTGCCGCTCCATCTCGCAGAGGAGCTTCTCGGCAACGGCAGTGCGGAACTTGGCCTCGCTCAAACGCGCATCGATCTGCTGGTCACATTCTTGGGCGTGAGCCAACGTCGGCAGCAGCAGCGCCAAACAGATCGTCAACAAGCGTTGCAAGCAGGTCATCGAAACGCCTTGAGGTCGGTCAGCTCCGGCAGCGGGGCAAAACTGACCTGCTTGTGTCGGAACAACCGACGAGACGCGGGACTACCGCGCAGGGGCGGCTCCGTGTAGAGCACGTTGCGCCAGCGGTGTTCGCGCGAAGTACCGACGTTCTCGTCCGGCTCGACGCGAGCAAACTTCGGCTCCTCCAGTACAGGGCACTGACCACCAGGGCTCGGCGGGGCGATGCGTGGGTTGTAGTGCAAGCGGTGGGCTTCGGCTGGAGGCGGATGGCTCGAGTCGTACTCGGGAGCTTCGCCGCCAGCCGAGTAATCGACCCAGTATTTGCCCTTTTCACGCACGTCGACGTGAACGTGCTCCTGATTCGGGTAGAAGCCGACACCCACCCGGTCCTTGAATGCAGGGTGGGTGCTGTTCAGAAACAGCGCGTAGGAAGCGACGTCGACGTTGTCGATACCCAGGAGCACCACGTCGGCGGCTTCACCAGTGAGATGCCGTGACGACTGCTTCTGGAAGGTGCTGCACTTCTGCCCACCACTTTGGAAGCACCTAAAGCCGCTGACCACGCACAACTGAGCTCCCTCGAACGTGTCGCTGAGATTGACGAGCAGCTTCACGAGCAGCTCCGGCAGAGGGATCTCGTCGGCTTGCTCCTGATTGAGGGGGAAGTTCAGAACGCGCTTGAGCGCGCGGGCTGATTCCTCCGGAACCCGGCCAGTGTCGTCAACGGGACTGAAGCCATTCAGGCGGCACTTCTCGGCGCCGAACTTCTTGCCGCAATTGCTGCGCGGAACCGTGTTGGCGATCCGAATGACCCCCGGGGTCTTCGAACGCTCATACTTCTCCGCGATCATGGCGGGGAGCTGGCCGAAGGAGCTGGCGGCAGCCACGGCGGTCAAAGTCAGCGCTGAGGCGATCAGCAAGCCCAGCAATGCGGTGCGCGACGTCGGCTTCATGATTCGGCGTGCATGATAGTGCTCTGCGTTGGGAGGTAAAGCCCCGCACGCGATGAGGGCCAAGAGCTCGCTGGCGAACTGCCTGCTTCAGCCGCTGGGAACGAACTGCGGGTGCGGGGCGGCACCCATCGGCATCGGCGGGGGCGACATCGACTGCGGCGGAAGTGAGCCGTGCCCACGTGCGGCGATACGCGCCTCCTCCTGCTGCAGCGCGGCGGCGACCGCACCGGCGATGCGTTGGGCTAGCTGAGCCGGTGCCACCTGCGGCGCACTCAAGACATCGCGCCCCACCAACTCGATCTGAGGCCCGTAGCCTCTGAGCCACTGGGCACTCTCCAGCAAGTAGGCTGCATGGCGGACGAGGTAGCGCCCCTTGTGAACCACGTACTGTTCGATCAGGGTCTTGGCTTTGGCGCAGTAGTCGTCGATGTCGAAGCCCTCCGCGGCGCCTGCTTCGCCAGCGGCACTCACGACGTGCTTCGGAATGCGGCTGATCAACTCCACCACGAAGTACGCCAGGTAGGCGCTGCGCTCGAGCTCTTGAGCTTTGTCGGTCGACAAGTCCGCGTGCAGGGCGGGGACCGTCATGGGTTTTCGTAGCTGCTCGTACTCCTCTTTGAGGGAGTCGACCCGCTCGCTACGCCGCTTGGTACGGTGGGGCCCACGATTCTTGTAGAACTCTTTCCACAGATCGATCATGCGACCAAGCGCTGCACCGAACGATTGCGGATCTTCCCCAGCCTTCTCTGCGTTCCAGCCACCCGTATCGAGCAGTCGCAACAACTGCGAACGGCGGAAGTGCCACTTGCCGGAAGTCTGATTGCCTGGGATCGCCAACGAGGCACCCGCCCTCGCGCTCAGGCGCAGGATGTGCACCAAGAGCAGATCCGCGATCAGCACGTCGCGCCACACCTGCTGCAGTACCTCGTGCTTGAGCTCGTCGCGCTCGCCACGGGTGAAGCCCAACTTGATGCGCCAGGCCGGCGGCGCGTAGCCGCGCAAGCTGAAGAGGAGTCGGGTCTTGTGCCCGAGATCCACCGAGGGATCGAGCAGCAGCCGCGTCAACGGCGTCGACCCGTGCTCGTAGAGGACCGAAGCCGTCGTCGTCTCGGGGCCGAAGTCCTTGAGCAAGCAGTGATGGCTGAGTGAGCCGTGAACCGGGTGGTAGCCGGCGTGGAACTGATTCAGGGCGCGGAGCACCTCGTCTTCGGGCAACACCGGCTGCGGCTTGCTCGCCAGATCGACGAGCTGTTGCCACTGCTCATCGGTTGGAGCCACTTCGGCGGTCGGGGCCCGCTCAGCGGACCAGACGAAACCCGAGAGAGCCTGGTCCGGAATGCCCAACTCCGTGAGCAGCATCGTCAGTATCTTGGAGAGGCTTTCCAGGCGGCTCGAAGCCAACGCATGTTGACTGACTCGCGCTGCTTCACCCGCAGTCCACAAGCTCTCGAAGGTGGCAGCGGTGAACGTCTCTTGGCCCACCCGCGAGAGCAACTCTTGCCACAGTGCACCCAAGCTGGCTTCGCTGTGCCGCGTCGAGCCTTGCCCGGCGTTCGCGAGCTCGCCCAACGCGACGGGCAGCGTGTGTCCGATGCCTCCGGTCTGACCTCTGACGGAGGTGTGGTCGAGAAGCTCCGCGACCAGCCCTTGCTCCAGGTAGTTCTTGCGGTTGAAGAAGGAGTTGTTCGCCAACGCCGCGCGCGCGGCAACCCACACCTGGGCAAAAGTTCCCCAACGCGCGGCCTCCTTGCTCGATGAATCCGTGTACGCGACGCTGATCTGTGTGAAGCCGTAGTGTCCGAGAGCGTTGAGCAGTGGCTGGATACTGAGCAAGTCTTGAGCCACTCGATTGGCGAATGCGAGTGAACCGCGACACAACGGGTGCGTCAAAGCTCCACCGATGAACGAGCTGGCGTTGTTGCCGGTGGAAGAGACCAAGCCGCCGGGCGCAGTGCCTCGCATGGCGGAGTCGTAGTCCGCGAAGAGCTGGGGATCCGTTTGCCCGCTGGGCGACAGAGCAGCGCCCGCACCGTCGAACACCAACAACCAGTGCACACCGTCACACGCGACACCGCCGTTGCGCATGTGGTGGACGAGCTTGGTGGCCGCGCCCACGTAGGATCCGGCGACCGCGCCGGCAGGAGTGACCTGCAACTGCTGGTGGTCGAAGACGGCAATGACGCAACCCGGCCGTTGACTTGCGACGATGTCGTCGCACAAGCGCACCATGGCAGCGTCAGGAGCGAGTTCGCCAGGATTGGCCTGAGAATGGAAGTAGCCCGCTGGGATCTCCCAGCACATCACTCGACACATCGTGGCGGGCTCACACACCGCCTTCAGCTGCGGCGTGGTGGTCGCCTCGGCGAGCTTGGCACCCGATTGCCACTGCGCCCGAAGCGGCGCCAAGTCCGTCCCCAAGCCGTGGAGCGTGACCGCCGGACAGGCCGCCTCACTGGCGAACAGCCAACTGCGCGCGCCGCGTTCCGAAAGCAAGATCGCGTGCTGGTCACAACCGCGCAGAGCAGGTACCGCCGTACCGCTGGGCGGCGCGGGCAACGGGGGCGCCGGTAATACCTGGGGGGCATAGCGCGACAGAGCAGCTCGAAACCACGGCGCCCGCATGGCCCAGAAACCCAAGAGCTGACGCACGGCCAAGTCCTCGGTCCGCCCTTCGGGCAGCAGCGCGCGCGCCACGTCGGGGACTTGCGCGGCGAGGGAAGCGATCTCTGCCAACAAGTCCAACAGAGGAGGGCAGGTCGAGGCGTCGGTCTGCCAATTGACCGCCTGCACGAGTATCAACTCGGAGGGCTGACACTGCCGAACGCGCTCCAGTTGATCGAGCTGCACCGCCAACAGCGCCCGGTTGTTCTTGCTGACACGCTTGGCGAATACCGTCGCGTACTGCGCCAGCATGGCGTCGAAGAGCAACTCCGTTTCGCCAACTTGACCCGGCGTCGAGTTCGCGAGCTGCTGCACGGAAGCCCCAAAAATGGTGTGCCAGGACGCGGTATCCGGAGCGAGCGGTGGCGCGAAGTCCCTGGGCGTCTTGCGCGCGATGCCACGGAACGATACCTGTACGAATTGGTTGAGCAACGGCAGCCAATTCTGCCCGTCGCAGGTGACGTTCAGCTCTTGCCACAACACCGCGGCGTGACCGAGCCAGACCTCTTGCTGCTCGGCGTCCACGCTGCTCCACGCTTGGTAGACCTCCGCCCAGGCGCGGAAAACGGCGCTCGTCGCGTGCTGTTGTTGCCACGCGGTCAGTGCCCGCTGCTGATGGTCGCGCAGACCCTCCAGTGATAGTAGCGGAACCTGATTCATCGAGACCTCACAAGCTATGCTCCGTGCGTCCGCCGTCAGCGCTGCTGATAGAGCCTCAGTGCGGCAGCGGCGTCGTCCAACACCAGAACGAGTTCTTCATCGGCGTTCAACGAGAACGGTCCAATCGTCGTTTCGAAGCGTCCGGGCTCTGGGCGCTCCATGGGCAGCGCGCGAAGCTGCGGCAACGCCCCTGCCGCTCCCACTCCCCACATCAGTTGCGGTTCCATGTCGAACAGGACCTCGCAGCGCAAGCTGACTTGAGTCCCGCTGGGCAGGCGATACTTGAACCCGCTACCATCCGGCCAGGGATCGGGCTCGAACACCTCGATGGGCTCCAACGGGTCCTCGTCGCGTTCACCCAGAATCGTGCGCGTGATGCCCACCGTGCCTCGGCCCAGCGCATCCATGAACGTCAGAAGTTGACTGCCGTCTTGCGTGGGGGCGCCAAGCGCCTGCACGTAGTCCGCCAATCCGAGGCTTCCTCTGCTGGCCGCAGCCCGCCGAATGATGGGATCGGGTTGCAACGCCGCGTTGGCGCCACCTTGAGTCGCCAACGCCAAGAAACAGAACCAGCTGCGAAGTTCGACGGCGAGCGCCCGATAATGCGGCAGGGCGACGTCGAGGGGGGTCGTGAACGGGAGGCTCGTGCAGGCCTCCAATGCGGTGAGCAGCGGGCCCAAGAAGTGTTGGCTCTGCACGTTCAGGCGCAGCTGGCTGTGCACTCGCGGATCGCCGCTGACCAAGAGCTGCACCAGCGTGCCCGCGGCCTCCACCAACTCCGCGTGACGTTCCTTCACTCCCGCGAGCGCATTGAGAGAAAACGGCAGCGGGGCGAGCCGCAGGCCTTGCTCCGCGTGCCACTCGGCGAGACAGACTCCCCGCGCACCGCCCGCTGGGTCCTTTTCCCATTTGGCGTCGGTCTTGCCGGCGCCCTCCTCGAAGCTACGAGCGTAGAGATTGAGGAAGCGATGCTCGCCGTCAGGGGGCACCTCGAACGACTTTCGTGGCGGCGGCAGCTCGGCGAGAAAGCCGCCGGGCGTGAGCAGCATCAGGTTGTCGATGTCGAGGATGCGGTTATCGGCATCCAACTCGATGCGATTGACGCTCTGTTCAGCATCGCCCGATGGGTTGATGAAGCGACCACTCGCCCCGGCCGCCGCGATCGCCGTGGCCGTCGCTTCTCGCGCGGCGTCCGAGAGCTCGAACAGATGCACCGCATGCAAGCGACTGCCGTCACGGAGTTCTTTCCACTTCTGGGGCTTGTTCATCGCGGGTGCTGCTCGCTTGCTGAGCTAGAAGGTGGCGGAAAACTGGGCACCCACGACTTTGGGGTTCCATTGCGGGACCACGCGTACGTTCTGTAACAGCGGGTCGCGGGCGCTGGCAAACTGGGTCGCGCGCTGAGCGTTGGAGAGCCGAGGGGGGTCCTCCCCACTTTCGAGCACGAAGAGCCCGACAATCGCCGTCAGTGCACCCACGCCAGCCACGATGAAGCCCACGTTGCCCCACACGCGCGTGTCATCGGCTTCCTCGTAGTAGTCGTTGACGTCCTCTTCAACGTCAGGGGTGCAAATCGTCGTGTCTCTCGGCACGTCACCGCAGTCTTTGTCCTCGAACAGTTCGATGCCTTTGTCCTCGGTCTCGCTCGCGTCGAGGTACTGCAGGATACCGTAAAGGCCGCCCAACACGATCAGGCCCGCACCCGCGGCAATGACGTAGGGACGCGCTGGGTTTTCGTAGGGGCCTTCGGCGGTACGGAGCTTGAAGCGCAGAGTCTTCCCGGGCTCGCCCTTGATCATGTACACCGTTTCCGTCGGCTCCTCGCTCTTGGCCTTGAACTTGGCGTCGTTCAGTTTGGCGCCCAGGCGGAACCAGCCGTCTCCGGTTTCCGTCTCCGGGTGACTGATGACGAGGCGATGTTCTTCGATCTTTTCGTCCAAACGGATCGGCTTGTCGACATCGATCGGCACGCCGTCGAGCACGAAGGAGACGGGGGAATTCTTGGGCTTGAGCATGATGTCGAGCGCCATCGGATCCGGGATTTCTTCACCGATGATGGTGAGCGAAACCTCGTAGCTGCCCGACTCTTCCGTCGACACGATGAACGTCTGGGTGCTCTCCGTTTTCTCGTGCGGGCTGAGCTCAGCGCCGTTGAGCTTGAACTTCACGGACAACACGCGCCGCGCTGGCGTCGCCAACTGAACGGTAAGCTCGTGCCGGCCATGCCCCGGTGTGATGCGTGTGCCCTGAATGGGTTTGCCGTTGAGGAAGAGGCTGGCATCCTCCTCGCTGGATTCGCCTTCGAAGTTTTGGGCGATGTTGATGACGACCTTTTCCGCCTCGGCGATCAACTTCGCCAGCCGACTCAGCTCCTTGCGCGCTTCCGCTTTGAGCTTGTTGGCCTTGCCCTGGCACTCGGGCAGGACTTTGCCGAGTCCGGACAACTCCGTCTGCAGGCCGTTCTGGGCCTCGAGCAAGGCGTCCGCGTCGGTGGCGGAGACACCTTGGGCGGACTTCAACTCGCCGCGCAACGGCTCCAAGCTCGGGCAAGCGGCATGAGCCGCCTGAGCGATGAACAACAGGCATAGCGTCAGCAGCGGACTCCACAGGCCCCGCCACGCCACGCGCGCAAACCGATTTCCACTCAACACCTTCATCTCTGTAAACTCATCTGGCTTGCTCAGCACACTGTTGCCGAGCCAATCCCGCGTCGTCCGCCCCTCGAGGCTACGACCCTCCGCCGACGCACGGAGCGTGGGCTACGCGGATGTTACACTCTTCGTCTTCGACTTGAGTCCAGCCCATGTACAGGCACTCCGTTCGTTTGCGAAGGCCTTGTTGGGACGGACCGAGACTGCCGTCGAAAGCTCCTGGGCGGGGTTCGCCCACCTCACGGCAGTGACTGAGATTCGTTGCTTGACTTTTGGACATCGAAACGTACTTGCCGCCGTCCAGCTCACCGCAGCTGTCGTTGACGACCAGGTAGTTGTCCGCCTTGGGCGAGGAGCAATTGGCGAAGCCCCAGCCATCATCGTTGGGGATCAGGTAGCTCACTGTGCCTTTGTCCAGCACACGCACCGGCACCGGCGACTCTCCAGGGCTCGCACCGGGCAAACCCTGCTGGAACGAGTCGAACACCTTGTCTGCCGCCAAGGCTTCACCCTTGTCGCCGCTCTTCGGTATGCCGCGGCTCGTCACGACGCCCAGGTTGACCAGCTGTTGTGGGTTCAAGCTGCTGCTCTCCAAGAGTTGGGGGGCAGCCCCGTCTTGCTCGGCGGGCATGAGCAGCACGTAGGGCTGCGGTTCCTTGTCGTTGAGCAGACTGAGCAGCGGGTACTTGCCGGGCGCGAGCGGGTACGTCTTGGAACTGAGCGGTGGCGCTCCGGTGGCTTGGCACGGGCCCGTGGCCAGCAACGCCACGTTGGTGTTCGTCCAGGCGAGCCAGTAGGGTGACGTACCGGGCTGTCCAAACGGACGTGCCACGACGCCTTCGACGTACTCTTCGTTGAGCAGTGGTAAGCAGCCGGCGAACGGCGCCAGGCTCAGATCGGCTTGGTGCGCATCCCCGGTTTCTGGAGACGAGGCGGAAGCCACGAGCATCGTGGGACCGGGTGCCACGGGTTTGAGCTCGACCAGTACCGTGCCACGGCCTAACGCCTGAGAGCCGAGCTTGGTGCTCTGCACCTGTGGTGAAAGGCTTTTCAAGGCCAGATCCCAGCGTTCGGCCGGCGCGGTGATCACGCGGGTTTGGTCCGACTTGAAGAGGCCGCCCGCTTCGTCCTCGGAGCCCTCTGCTGCGGGGCGAACGACGAGGAAGTCCCCTGGATCCGTGTCGCTGGGAAGCGTCGGTAGACAGCAGGGATCGTCGTACTCGGCGCGGCGCCAGACTTGTGCTCCTTCTGCTGTGGCCGGATCCTTGGCGTGAGCGTTGCGCCAGGCGAGTGCCGCATCACGCAGCGTCTCGTGATGACTCGCGACGTGCCCCAGAACCTTCGGCGGGAGCACGTACGGATAGGCCAAACAGCCCGCACCCGCGACCAGCGCCAGACCCAATACCCCACCGAGCACGTACGGCCAGATCTTGAACTGGGGCGGGCCAAACGGCGGGAGACCCTTGCCGAGGGGTTTGCTCCAGTTGGGCGAGTCGAGCTGATCGTCGGGCATGCTCATGGTTGGGCGGCGAAACTATCGAAAAGCGGTGCGGTAGTCCATTCAGACCGGGTAAGGAGAATGCGCTGACACTGCCGGGTGCGCTTGCTATCGTCCGCGCCCCCGCCACCAGCCCTGAGGGAGAGTCCGAAAGTCCGGTGAAGAGCTGCTTGTTAATCTGTGCGCCGCGCGTTCCTGCCGGGTCACACTTCACCCGGCCCTTGCGCGATACGGAGTTCTTCCATGAAGCGTTGAGCGCGGCCAAGCACGGTGTCGAACTGCTGCACCCGACCACCACTGGCGCGCCTTCGTTCCCGTTTTGGGTGGACCAGGACGCCGGGGGCCAGCGCCTTTTGGTCCCAGACCGTCGACTCCAAAACACCTTCCAATCACCGAGCCGCAGCGAAGGGCTGCTCTACCTCGACAACCCTGCTCCGAGCGACCTGAGGCTGACCTTCGGTGGGGCGCGCTACCACTACTCGCGCATGGCGGCAGGCGACTTCGCCCTACCTGATTCGTTGTTCTTCCGGAAAGGGGGGGTGGCGCTCACCAATCGCCTGCTACGAGAAGCTCGAGCCCCAAGCTCGGAGCTGACGCCGTGGCAGGTGGACGCGGCCAATCCCGACCGCCCCCCCGACGGCTGGATGAACCCCTTACTGCTGCGCCTGGACCTATCCGGTGACGCCTGCATGGCGCCGCCGGCGGGCGCGTTGCCGAGTGACACGCGCGTCGTCTTCCGACACTTGATGCAGCAAGCCGACGTGTTGGGCATGGTGCCTGGCTTCGACACCGATGATGATGTTCGGTGGGCAGCGTGGCAGCAGCTGCTGTCCTCCGGCCAGGGCCCCCTGAACGCCATCGAACGACTCGCGGCTGGCGCGGCCGGGTCCGAAACGGCTCGTACGGGCTCGAGCTCGATCTGGGCCTACGTCGCTCTCGATGCCCTGGGCGGACTGTTTTCCGTGACCGGCCACGGTGAGACCCAATCCGAGCGCCACGCCCGGCAGCCGCTGGAATACCGCTGGCATCCTCCCCAGCGCCTCGCGCCCAACGCCAGTTGGATCGCCACCCGACTCGTAGAAGCATGGAGCCAGGGCCGTCCCTTGGTCGGCGCTCGCCCCAAGGATGACAGTGCCGGTCGCACCCGCGCCCGCCGCCGGCGCGAGCCCGGAGGCCAGCGCGAAGTGCGATTCTCGCAAGCGCTCGATGCCGCTCCCTCAGGACGGGCGCTCAGCGCCTCCTCGGTGATCGCGTTTCCGGGCCGCACCCTGGCAGTCGCACCGCGGAAGTTCGCGCAGCGAGAATTGCTCGCGGCAACACGCTCCGTGCTCGACTTCGTCCGGCTGTGCGGCGAACTGGAGAGCAACGCCGAAGGCGGGATTAAGGTTATCGCCGGATTCTTCGAGCGACTTTTCGAAGGTTTCCGGGCCAACGGCGTGCCGTTCGCCCAGGAGTTGCACCTGGGCTGGATGCGCCGCATCGGCGAGGAGCGGCTGGCCCTCGACGCAGCGGGTCTGCTCAATGAACTGGCCAAGCGCTACGTGACACCACGCTCTCCGCTCGCCATCCGGATGCCGGACCCGGAGAAGCGCGGCGAAGCAGTGTGGTTCGATCCCATCGCCTGTGTACCCAGCGGCGATCGCGCCCTGTTGTGGGGCTTGTTGCGACCCAAGACCTCGGAAGCAGAGCGGATCATCAGCCTCACCATGGGCTGGTGGAACAGCTGGCACGAGAGTCTGCTGGATGATCCCGCCGATGTGAGTCTGCGATTTCGAGCCGCGGGCTTCGAACTCGGTCTGGCTTTGCTCGGAGGAGCTGACCTCGGCGGAAGCCCCTCGGCATCTGGGGCTAGCCAGGTTCTGCGATTCTCTGTACCTCTGTAGCACGCCCCCAAGAAGAGGAATCGTCCCATGCCCAGCGCGCCAAGCACCTTTCGAGAATTGATAGAACAAGCGAACGCTTTCGCCAAAGAGAAGAAACAAGTGCTGGCACTGGCGCACGTCTACGTCCTCGTCTTGAGAGGACTGAAGGACAAGAGTCAGGCCCAGGAGGCAGCAGCAACCCGCATCGAGCGCGAGATACTGCCGCAACTCGACCGCACCGCCCGCGGCTATTCCAACACCCAAGAGATCGCGACCTTCGCCTGGCAAGACGCAGAACGCAGCTACAAGCAATATCTTCGCGCGCGAGAAGGAGATGCGAGCCTGGCAGAGTCCGTGCTCGACTGGCTGCTCCAAGTCGACTTCTCGGATCCGTCTCAGAAATGGTGCCGCGAAGCCTGTCGCCGCAGTGGTGTCGTCGGTGTGAGTCGAGAGAGCGACGAGTCGACGATCCCCGAGCTGGGCTTCGGAAAGCCTCTGAGCAAAGAGGAATTGCAGGCGATCGACTCGGAGTCCCTGTACGGAAGGAACGCGGAGCTCGCGAAGCACCTGGGCCTGCTGACGCTCGCGTTGCAACAGAACGCTCACTACCTGCTCGTCGGAAAACCCGGCGTCGGCAAGTCGTATTTCCTGCGGCACCTGCTCGCACGTGCAGTCAGCCCGCAAGGAGCTGGTGCGGCCAGTGGTCGGCAGTTCCTGATGTTCGGGCGACGCGACTTCCTGGGCTCTGAAACGGAGAACAAGGAGCGTTTCGGCCGCCTGTACACCTATCTCCAGCAGAACCCCACTGCGATCCCGGTGTTCGACGAGTTGGAGCACGTGCTGCGTTACGCGCCCAACCTGCTCGAGCACTTCTCGGCCATGTTCGGTGGCCTGCTCGCGGGTGGGGGACGCACGTTCATCCTCGTTTGCGACAGCAGCATCGCCAGCACGACTCCGCTGCTCAAGGGCATCCGCCCCTGTCCACTGCCCGCCATGGCCGCCTCGGACACTCGGCAATTGCTGCTCGAGACGCACCTGCCCAAGCTGTGCCAGGACACGGGGCTGCAGCTCCAGCCCTCACCCGAAGCCCTGGTCGACGCGCTCCTGAACACGGCGCCCGAGCGTTACCCCGGGCGCTTCATGCCGGAGTTGGCCCTGCACATCGCCGACAGCACGGTCAACCGCGCCCGCAATCGCATCAACTTCCTGAAGCAAGAACCGCTGGACGCCGCCAGCGTCGAAGACCTCTGGGCGCACATCGTGGACGAACAGGGGCTGAACCCCGAGGTCTTCGGCACGGACCCCAAAGCCTTCTATACCAACCTGCGCGGCAAGCTCACGAACAAGGTGATCGGTCAAGATCACGCCGTCGAGCAGATCAGCTCGGTGCTTGAAATGCAGGCGCAGCGACCCCCGCAGCGCGCCCCGCGCGGCCGCTTCCTCTTCGTCGGGCCTCCAGGCGTGGGCAAGACCGAGCTCGCGCGTTCACTCGCCAAAGAGCTGGGCTACGGCGATGAGGGCTTTTTCGTGTTCAACATGTCCGAGTATTCCTCGGAGTCTGCACGCACGCGGTTCATGGGGGCCGATCCAGGCTACGTCGGTTTCAGCAACACGCGTACCATCTACCAATCCGTACGCGAACGTCCGGCCTGCGTGATCTTGCTGGACGAAATCGATCGCGCTGACGCGAGTATTCAGGACATCCTGCTGTCGATCATGGAGGGCGAGGGCAAAGACGCCGAGGGGCAACCGGTCTACTTCTCCCAGGCGATTTTCGTGATGACGACGAACCTGGGCCAAGAAGCAGTGCAGGCGGCCTATCAGGACGTGGCGTCCGGCGCGCTGACGCGTGAGCAACTCGTGAAGCAGTTTGCGGACGAACAGCTGCGTCGTCTCGTGCTCGAAGGTGCAACGGACGAAACCGAAGTCGCCATGCAGAGCGAAGTGGACAAGCTGGTCGAAGATGCCAAAGCCCAGTTCGCCGGCGCGCAAAATTCGCACGACGAGAGCGCTAGCATTCAGGCATTGGGTCGATACGCCGATCTGAAGGAATTGCGGGCCCGACTCGAGCGTAACATCCGCACGAGTCCTTTGGACCGTGCCCTGCTAGACCGCATCGATTTCATCATTCCGTTCTTCCCCATCAAAGAACCGCATCTGTTGGAGAAGATCCTCAATCTCAAGCTCAAGGCATTCGGGTGGGATAACTGCCCGAACGACACCAAACAAGCCATCCTCGCTCAGGCAACCGTCCAGCGCGAATCGGTTCGTCCCCTCGAACGCCTCATCAAGAGATATCTTTGTAAGGAAGCATCATGAAAGCAAAGGAACGCAAGGCAATCCTCTCATCGTCCAACAACCGCATGGTCATCATGGGGTTGTTCAATGCAACCGGCTGTGAAAGCACGCCGAGCAAGGGCGTTACCTTCGTCGGGGCTGCCGGCGATCAGCGACCGAGGCTGACGGTCCCGGACTTCTTCGAGCAGATTGCCCCGGAGCTGCGCTACGTCAAAGGCGAGAGCGTTCGTATCGGCAGTACTGCGTTCAACTCTTTCAAGCTCAAGACGCCAGCTGCCGCAGGCGGCGTCGGGCACGGCCAAGCGATCACCCAAGACAGCCCGTTGCTGCAAGGGTCCGACGGCGGCGCCGCCGGCACGACCGCCAAGCAATGGCAAGATGCCGGTGGGCGTCTGTTCAAGTCCCTGCTGGAGGACTTGGACGAAGTCGTGCGTTTCTCGGATGGGCGTTTCTCCGCGGCAGTCCTCAAGCTCGCCCGTCGCTACATGGTCGACTATGCCGACTCACAGCTACCCGACGACAAGGTCGATCGCGCCGACTGGGAGCGGCTGTCCTTCGATCATGCGGCATCGTCGTCGATCCTCAATTACATGACGTGTTACCGCGCGGATGAGGCGAACGCGCGGGCAGAGGTCGGCAAGGCCCTGAACGCACATGCGGAAGGTGAAACCGCACCGCTCAACCCCGACCGCGTCAAGCACCTGATCGAGGGCTTGGAGCGCTGCAAGCGCATCGCTGAAAGCGGCAACGAGGACGATTCCTACCTGCAAGCGATCTCCAAAGACCGCAACTACGCGTACCTGGCGGACTACGCCGGCTCCAAGTACGGCATTTCGGTTTCTGGAGCAGGTGCCAAAGGCTTCGTTGCGCACTACCGCTACTACCTGCAGCGCTCGAACGCCGTTCATCGTTTCGTGCGCAACGGCTCACTGCACTCCTACTTGTTCCTGTGGTTGGCCGGCAAGTACACGCCGTTCGAGAGCGCGGAGGAGTTCCCCGCCGTCGCCAAGCAGATGTACGAACTCGGCGTCGAGGGCCAGGGCGACAAGCGCATCCCCGGCGAGACCCGTGAAGAGCGCCTGAGAAACTACGAGATCGTGCGTGACGCCCAGTCGACGCTGGACGAAGAGCAACGCGCGACGCTCAAGGAAAGCAACGTCTACGAACGGCTCGAAGTGGTGCTTCAAGAAGGCATCCTGGAGAAGCTGCAACCGGAGCGCACCTTCCGGCGCGAGGCTCTGAACAAGCGCAATCGCGAGTTGTTCGTGGCGCTGGGGCAGATGGCCGGGGGTAAAGCGGGCCAGATCCTCAACCAGGCGACGGACCGCGCCGAGCAGCTATCTCGCGTCTACCGCGCCGTGAAGAACGTGCGCACCAAGGACGGGGAGGTGCTGCAGCCGGACGCCTTCGTGGCGGCACTCAAGCGCGTGCGCAGCACCGAGATGAAGGACTTCGTAGACGGCATCTTGGCTGACTTGCCTAAACTGGAAGGCACGGAGCTGCAGAAGGCAGTGTGTGAACAGGTCGTCAAGGCGGTGGCCGTCGAAACGAAGACCTACTTCGACAGCAACTGGGTCAAGGATTTGGACGCCATCGACGAAGAGGTACGCGCCCTCGCCGACATCTACGACCTGCGCACCAAGATGGACGTCGAGCGCCGAGCCGGCGAATCGCGCGGCATGCCGATGACGGTGCTCACCCAAGAAGAGATCAGCATCCTGGCACCGGTAGAGGCCTCCGAGGAGGAGCGCGCGACCTACGCCAAGAGCATCGAGAAGGCCGCCAACGCCGCAGGCGTGGGCGGTAGCTACAAGCCCGCGCCAACCCCACTGGCCGTACCCAGTCAACTGGAAGAGCTAGCCCAGGAGTCCCGCGAGGGTATCATCAAGGACAAGGAGGGCAAGCTCCTCGCCACGATATCGTCAGAGCCCGAGCGCGGCTTGATCACGGCAAAGCTCGCCGATGACGCGGATGCGGCCGCCTTGCTCAGCGAAGAAACCTCCATCGACTTCGGCGATCTCAAGGACTTGAAAGTCGTCGAGGTCGAAGGTCTCGACCTGCAGCCCCTCGTCGCCGCTTCGGAAGAGCAAGCAAGGAAGCTCGAAGGCACGGCGGAGGCCTTTGGTTCGTTCTCCCAGACGCAAGCCTTGCTCCGCAGCAAGTACGTGGAGGACCGAACGACCAAGGGTGACAATGCGTTCACCCGAGGCGCGCGCGCCCTGGCCCTTGGCGAGTACATGGCGGCAACGCCACCGGAGGAGAGCAACCTGGGTGTCGCCGATCTGTCGAACGTGTTGGGCATCGCGCTCGACATGGTCGAACACGTCGGCGCAGTGGACGACGGCAAGATGTTCAAGGCCGGCGTCACGCTCGATCCCGACGTTCTGGCACGCATGAACTTGAGCGTGCACTACCCGGTCAACAATGCGCGCGAACTCAGCAGCGTGCTGCAGTACCACTACGGGCAGTGCGAGACGTTGGGCGAGCTGACGGAGTACTTCGCGGAGTTGAGCTCGATCCGAACTCTGTTCGAATCGTTGCAGGGAAGCGACGTCGAAGTGACAGTGTACAACTGCAAGGTTGCCGACCATGCAGGCAAGGCACGAGGCCAAGTGCGCCAAGCACGCGACCTCTTCGTCGTCAAAGAGCACCCGGTGGTCGCCTACCTGACGTCACAGGCAGAGCCGTCGTCGAACAGCATCGCGCAGCTGAGCCAGCGCGTGGTCGCGACATTGAAGCGGCGGACAGACGACACCGCGTCGCTTCAAGTGCCCATCGTGGTGACGCCAGCGTCCGTCGACGTCGACGGCTCGATCTTCCCGATCGTCAGCCCCAGCACTCTGCCGTTGCCGCGTCTCGCCCTCGCGGGCACGGACGCAGCGGACGCCGACGACGTCATTCCCTCCACCAAGGCAGGCATCGACTCCCACCTGGCCTTGGCCACCTCGCTCATCGTGGCTGGTGCCGGGCCGGAGCTCGGCAGGCTGGACGACATCGTGGACGACCAGGCCATCAACGTGGAGGACGCGCTGAAGGTCAATCCCCAAGATGGTCAGTTCTTGACGGAGTTGATGCGTGAAGGTTGGTTTGCCATGGGCTCGCCGCTGTGCGCTGCCCTGTGCATGGCAAAGTGGCTCAACGTGTGTCTGCTCGACGAGCCCCAGACACACGAGCACTTCGCAACGCTGCTGACCTCAAACTGTCTGACAGCCCTCAAAGGTCCGTCGGACGCGAAGTCGGGCGACTACCTCGTGCCCGAATTGTTCGCTGGACTCGACACCAAGAGCGTCAGTCAGAGCAAGGACGGGTTCTTGCTCTACATGCCCCAGGTTTTCGAAGGTAAGAACAGCGCTCCGCTTTCCGGCAGGACTCAGGCCATTGCCCTCAACGCTGGTTCGCTGGGCGTGCGGGACAAGGCGTCGGGCAAGCTCCACAACTTCGGGGAACTACCGTTCCTCACAACGCTCGCTACGTTGGTGACCAGTAGCGGTGGCAGCGACGATTCAGACGAATGAAGGCAAAGGGATAGACAATGACATACACCTTACACGAATCCAGCAACATCATTGGTGGCGAGTCCTTCGAGAGCTTTTGGCTGTTCGTTCGCTTCGGCATCAACGAGCAGACCAAGCAGCTCCAGATCCAAAAGAGCGGCAACTACTTCGCGTTCTACGGCTCGGCCACGAGTAACTCTCGTGACTTGGACTTGCCGGAGTTCGGGGACGAGCCCGGCCAAGTTCAAACCAAGAGCTACGAGCTCCGCGGCAAGAACGATCTCGCTTTGGGTCTCAACTCCCTCGCGCTTCAAGAAAGCCGCTGCACGGACATGAGCAACGAGTCGTCGCACTTGCACCTGTTCCAGTTCTTGGCCACGCCCGATCAAGGACCAGAGACGTGGCTGGACGACGGTGGTTGGAACGCGACCTACGAGAACCGCACGATGAACCATCGTCCGCACGAGCGGTTCGTGCCTCACTTGGTCACTTTCGCAGACTGCTCGGAGCGCGACTGTTACTGGACGATGTCCCGCGACACGCAGCTGGGCACGGCTCGCTTCGGCGTCGCTTTGCCCTTCCTCAAGAGCTCACTGATCGCCAACGTGCTCAAGAATGCTGGGGAAGAGTGCCCGAAGCTGGAAATCACGGTCAACGAGCAGAAGTGGACGGCGTTCGACGCGGCGCCGTTGCCGGGCAACCCCACGGGCTTTGCGATGGTCTGCTCTGGCGTCTTCCGACAGATGGCCCTGAGTTCGGAGATTGAAGCGTGGCACAAGCTCACCTCGGGTACCCCAGCGGCACAGGAAATCATCGACGCACTGTCCGTCGTGGCAGAACGCCGAGGACGCAGCGAGGAGGACCGCCAGCAGTTGCTCGAGCGCTCCTTGCAGACCGCGCACATCACCGAAGACAACTCCGTCGTCCAGGAAGACCCGCGTCATCCTATCGAAGTCTTGTACGTCGATCAGAAGCTTCTGCGCCCCACCGAGCGCATGATCCAGTACAAGTGATTCAGGTGAACGCCGCTCTGACGAGCGGCGTTCACCCTTTCCAGCACCTACCATCTCATGGCGGAGACAAAGTCCAGCGACGCGACGGTCCCGAAGGTCAAGCTCGGCGGCGCAGGTGAGGGGTCCGACAAGGACACCGGTGAAGATGTCGATGCGATCGACCTGATTGTTGCCGAATCTTCTGGACCGATCGTCGAGTTGAGTCTGCCAGCGAACCATCGCTGGAAGTCGGAAGGCGGCGTCAACGTGATGGGGCTCATCGGAGCCCGAGCGACGCTCGCCTGGGAAGACCAAACGCTCGAATTTTGCGTTTCGGGTTTCCGTTCGACCCCCGGCGGGCGTGACTTGCTCGTGGGCATCGTGTTGCCCAAGGAGCTGCTCAATTGGTTCGAGGGCAAACCGACGGACGAGCACGCGGTTCAAACCCTCATCTATCAACGGCAGGAAGACGCAAACGGCTGGGACTTCGTGCGACGGGTTCTGGGAGAGAGGTTCGCCGTTCCCCACGGAGCCATCGCGCTGGACGAGGCTCTGCCCGTCGGCACTTGTGTTCTCCGCGCCGCCGGTTGTGACAACCTCGCACACCTGCAGCGGGTGCTAGGGCTCTTGACGACCTTGCCGACCCGAGCCTGGGGTTGGTGCGCTTTCGATACCGAACAGGGAGAAGACCCGCTGCGACTACTCGGCCTCGACGCCCCAGTCTTGAACCTGGACGAAAGCTGGGCGCCGAGCGACCTCACCGGAGTGCACTTGCCGCACCGCGCAGCCGGCGACTCCAGCGGCGAACTGAGTCGCAGCTTTGGCGAACTGGAGACGAAGAAGGCCGCGGCTCTGGTCCGCCAATTGAGTCGCGCGGGTATCGAGCTGGCCGCGGAGGAGTTGCTCGAAGATGCGGATCAGCTACCGTGCCTTCCAGGCCAGATTGGCATCGGTGAACTCACTGCGCTGTGTTATCGCATCCGTTACGCGTTCGACTTGGGACGCAATGCCGACAATCGTGAAGACAAGCGCGTCGAATTCAAGACGCACCTGAGTTTCCGCCCGCTGCCCGGCACACCAGGCCTCAGCGCGAGCTCAGTAACCGCGCGCGGCTATTTTCTCGGCTGGGACGAAGCCTCCGAGAAGACCCGCATCCAGATGCTGCCGGGGCCGACCGCCAAGGAGCCCAGCGAGGTCTGGCGACTGATGGGTGACAGTGAAAGCGACGACCAGGACACCCCAGACCCCGAAAAACCCCTGATTGGCATTTCACTCACGCCCTTTAGGAGTCGCGGAGACTTCGCTGGCTTCTACGTGAGTCACCAAAAGAAGGATCCGATGTTCGTGCAAGTTCGAGACTTGGAAGTGCCCACCATGATCGGGATGCAGCAGGTCTTTGCCGAAGGCTTGGAGGGGGTCGATCTGGTGCTGAACTCACCCACCGTGAGTATCTCTGGACTCGCCCATAGTGCGGACCTGGCTACGGCGGATGGCGTGGCCGTCGACGGCGCCGCAGGAACGGTGGAGGTGTTCGCCGACCAGCACGTGCGTCTGAAGCAGAAGGTCACCACTACCGACGACAGCACGGTACTGGAGCACAATGCGAAGGTGACGGGCAAAGCCGAGATCGAAGGGGACACGAAGATCGGCGGCAAGACCGACATCGAGGGGGACACGACAATCGCCGCGACCCTCGAAGTGGGCTCATAGTCCGAGCAAAGCCTGCAACCAAAGGCTAGGCGCTTGGGTGGCAGCCCGCGTGAGGACAGGCCCGTCCTCAGGTTCAGAAGCAGACGACGCGGGTAGTCTGGACCAGACACGTCTTCGGACGCACCTGGCTCCCAACGCAAAAGCGCGGATGGTCATGGACCACCCGCGCTTCTACGAGTTTCTACCTCAGCCCAGACACGCCGAGGGACCGGCGTTCACTTACAACGCAGAGAAGACCTCCCAGGTCATCTTTGCCGCGAAGCGAGGCCAGCCGTGATACGTGTTGCTGTACTCCGGATCGCTGTGCATACAGAAGTAGGTGTTGCTGCCTTCCATGCAGCCTTCGAACATCTCACAATTCGACATGGAGTCGGTCCAGCCTTCGACGGGGCTGGAAGCTTGATCGCACATGTTCATGTCGCGATAGAAGTCCCGGAAGTCCGGCCCCGCTGGCTGTGCCAGCACGTTGTCCATCGGGCTCCAGATCACGATCGCTGTGGGATTGCCCTTGCAGTTCTGAGATCCGAGATTGATCTGCCAACTCGTCTGCTTCGGGGCCGTCGGAACGACGCCTCGAACGATGTCACCGTACTCGCAGCCGACGAACCCGGCGAACTCGCCGCCAGAGCTCTCGCCACCGGCGAAGATACGCGTTTCGTCCGTGCAGAAGTTGCCCGTGATGGCGTCGTAGAGGCCCTGGAAGAACGAAGTCTCGTTGGGCTGCCAACCCGAGCTCTGGTTCGACATGTGCGTATACACGCGGATGGCGTCGGGAGCAGCCTGCTCGTAGCCCGCGCTCTGCTCGGACCATGTGATCGGGTTACCCGTCGGCGGAAACACGATCATCACCGGGTAGGGCGTGTTGGCGTCGTAGCCGTTGGGCAGCTTGACGTAGTAATTGTGGTTCGAAGCGTTGAGCGGCGAACCCGACGACCCCGTCTGAGGATTCGCCTTGCCACAACCGGCGCTCGGAACGGGGTCGCCGCCCCCACCGCCAGCGGGCGGGTCATCCATCATCATTCCTCCGCCCATGCCCATGTCCATGCCGTCGGAGCCGCCAGCCGCTACGTCCGGACCTCCGCCGCCAGCGCCGCCAGCGCCCGGCTCTTCTGGCATCGGCGACATGCCACCGGCACCACCCACCGCTTCGGGCTCACCGTCATCACCGCCCGCTCCCAGGCCCGCGCCATCCGACGGCGTGGGGTCCTGCTCCGTGGGCATAGGCGCCACAGGCGTCTCCGGGGCGGGTTGTTCCGGCATCGCCGGCGCCGTCGGCATCACCGGCGTCTGGGGCGTCGTCGGGGTCTGCTGTGTCGGGGTCGTGGGCGTCGCCGCTGAGCTACCTTGGCCTGCCGCTGATACCCCCGTCGCCGTACCACCGGGCACCACCGCGGAGTTCGTGTCCGCGGGCGGGTCGTCTTCACCACATGCAACCAGCGGGATGCCGGCAAGCATGGTGACCATGATCAGGGAGGCGGCGGATGTTGCGCACCGGGCGGCAGTCTTGGTCGTCTTCACGGGATAACTCCTGGCAGGTAAGGGGTGCCTGTACACCCAAGCAAAATATTCCGGCGCGGGCCGGGATGGCGAATGGTTTCGCGTCGTCGAGCTATCAATGCCTTCGCGGCACATAGCTCGGCCGGAAGTTTCGAACACCATAGGCTTTCGCGCACGGGCTTCCTCTCAGGGCCGAAATGTCCATCAAATCCGCTCCGTCCGGCCCCGCAAGCGTTGTGGCAGGGCGCAACCTGACGGCTTGACACCGCGCTTCCCGCTCCGCCCCGACGCAAGTGAACGCCCAATGGCCCGAATCGGGCTAGCTCTTCTCTGCAGGGAGAGCGATGGGCGCAGCGGACGAAACCGCCAGCCCACCCAGCGCGCACGGAGGTGTTTCACTCGAGACCACATGCCCGCGTGCAAAGCGCGAAACCCCGCTGAGCAGCACCGACGGGAGATAGATGGCTGCCCAACCGGTCAAGGGGGCCGCACGCTCAGTGGCGCTGCCGCAGCAACCAAGCGCCCGTGCCCAGCAGCTGCACTCGCTGGACGAACTCGTAGCGCTCGCGCACCTGCTTCGTCAGCGCGTCGTTGGGCTGCAGGTGGCCGTACAAGAAAACCACCTCGGAACTGGCCAGGGTGCCACGCTCGAGCAACGGCACGACGTCTTCTTGGGCGCCCGTGCACGCCAGCGACTGCGGCGAACCAAGCCGACGAAAGTAGTACTCGAAGTACTCCGAGGAAAACGCGAGGCACACGATGGCCGGAGCGGGGCTCCGACTGAGCCAGCGGCTCGCGACCTCAGTCGCTCCCCGGAAATCCTCGCGTTTCTGCGTCGTGTAGAACTTGCTGCCGAGCGTGAGATCCAACAACAGAAGCGCCACCAGGGCTGTCGCGAAGCGATGGCGCCACTGACGCTGCGGAGCATGCATCACCGCACCCGCGAGCAGAATCAGAACCGGAGAGACGACGACGACGAGGTTGCGCGCGTTGAAGATCGACTCGCCGAAAACGGACTTCACGTACATGCCAATCGGAAACGCGAGCACCCACCAGAGCAGGAGCAAGGTACCCACTTGTGATTGGCGCGTCGCCATCAACGCCTGGGCATCGGCAGCACCGGCTTGACCTGATGCGGCGTCAGTGGTCCGCTCGAACACGCGCGCGGCGACCAAGAACATCAGCACCAGCGCGAAGGCGTAGCTGGGCAGCGCCAGTTCGAAAGACGCTCGGAGTTGCTCCAATGTCGGCGACGCCAACCACGGAAGCCCACCCCGCGCCAGGTGTTCGAGCAAACCAGGCAGCCAGGGGGCGTAGAACCCAACGAACAGAGCGCTGGCCACTGCGACGAGCGGGAGCAGCGCGCGACGGCAGCACGAGGCGTAGATCCACGCAAACACGCCCAAGGTCCAAGCCACGAGCAGGCCACTGTAGTGCAAGTACGAGCTCAGCGAGAACCAGAGCACCGCCGAGAGCACCGGCCTTCGATGGGCGTGTAGTCGGTCTCGCCAAGCCTGCTTCTCGAAGCCGACGCCGGCTGCCAACAATCGAGCCAGCCCGGACGCCCCCAACAGAGTCGTCAACGCGACGGCGGCATAGGAACGCCCTTCTTGACTGTAGAAAACCAACAGCGGCGACACGGCTGCAAGCCCCGCAGCGACAATGCCTGCCTCGCAGCCGAAGAGACGACGCGCGAACGAGTAGACGACAGCGACCAAAGCGATGCCGCAGAGTGCGGACGGCAGCCGCAGAGCGAGCTCACCGTCACCGAACACGGCACTGTAGCCCGACATGAACACGAGGTAACCGGGCGGATGGTAATCGGAAAAGATTAACTCCCAGTACTGCCGACTCAGCACCCCCAAACCGATCTGTCGCACGGTGGACAGTTCGTCGTTCCAGAGCGATTCCCGAGTCAGCCCGTAGCATCTGAGCAGCGCGGCCAGGAGCAGCACCAAAGCGACCCAATGGCGACGTCTCATCGTCATCATCCTCATCATCGGGCGCGAGCGCGGGCCCCACCGCTGAGTGGCACCAGTGTATGAAACGTGGGCTTGGACACTTCGCCACGATAGTTGCACTCCGGTAGCGCGCCGCCAACACCGCGATGCCCCACGCACCGCAGCGCCCCCAACCAGCACCGAAATCTGGGCCTGCTACTTCGATGTGCGGGCAGCCAATGTGCGCCTCCCACCGACCGGTACCCCCCCTCGTGGCTGGATTGAGCGCCTTTGGAGCGCGCCCGAGCTGGCGTGCCGAAAGTCGACGCGACCTCAGAACAGGCGGGGCTCGTAGATCGCTTGCCCGAAGGCGTCTGGCGCGACGGTCGTGAACTGCACGTCGGTGACTGCCGATAAGTCGAGCACCGATGTCAGCGATTCAGCATTCGCAACCATGTCCTCGAAGTAAACAGTCCGTTGACTCCGCGTGCCTGGCGAGCCGTCGACGATGACGCCAAAGCCTCCGCCGTTGGCGTCCAAGACCTGAACCCACATGTCGTCCCCTTCGTATCCGAAGGTGATGCCAGAGTAGTCGCTGAGGTCGTACGGAGCGGCATCAGTGAGAAAGGTGAAGCCAATCCCACCAAAAGTGCAATCCAACGCACCCTCGTCGCAGCCGCCCGTGACCCAAGCCGCACAAGACGAGTCTTCGAAACCCGTCGGTGGAGTGCTCGCACCTTCCGCACCGCCGCTCGTATTGGGAGTCAGATTGACGTCCAGATCGCCGTACGTGTACCAGCCACCATCACGCCCAGCCACACGGGCGATAGCCCCATCACAACTGCCGAAGTCGTCGATGATGGCGGGGTCGCTGACCTCGTCACCTGTTCCGACGTCCGTTTCCATCGTATCGGTCATGCCAACATCCGTCGCCATCACGTCCGTCGCCGCCACGTCCGTCTCGGTCATGTCGGGTGGCACATCAGTCATGGTGGTGTCCGTAGCGGTAGGCTCGTCGGTGCTGACGGGATCTGGGTCCGTGCCACTCGCGTCGGTTGCCTGGGAGTTTTCGTCCGTTGCTGCGGGCTCGTCGGTTGCGTCCGTCGAGCCCTCGCTGGCATCCGTTTCGCCTGGGGTCAATTCGTCAGTCGTGTCGCCGGCGTCCGTTTGTCCCTCGTCTGTTGTGTCGTCGGCGTCGGTTTCGTCGCTGCCGTCACCCGCATCATTCTCGACGCCATCACTGGATCCCTCATCCGTCTCCTCGTCGTCGGGATCGACACACAGGCTGGACAGGCACTCCAAACCGTCGTCACAACTGTCGTTGGGATAGCAAGTGCAACCCTCGGCACCTTCCTCGCAACCATTCGAACTGCTCGACCCCGCCCCCAAGCAACCAGCCGCGAGAAACATGCCGCTCAGGGCAGCGGCGCAAAGACTGATGGCGGTTATCGGCACGGAACGAGCAAACTTCTTCATCCTGCAGTGAGTGTCCCAATTGCAGAAGAAACGCAACGGTCAGGAACTGCGATTTTGGCGCCAGCGAAACGGTTGCCCATGCCCGGCGACGCGGTGACACACCTCAGCCGAAGCGGCGCCACAGGCGCTCGAACTCTTCAACGAACGGACCGACAATGCGACGCTCGGTCGTTGCCACGACATTCTCTTCGTTGTCCTGCGCAGCGCTTCGTGTCCAGTTGTAACTCCCCGAGAGTAGTAGCTCACCATCGAAAACCGCGAACTTGTGATGCATGTGATGCTCGGTGTGGTCGAGTCGCACAGGCACTCCGGCGTTCCGCAGGCGATCGATGTCGGAACCTCGGTCCTCCGACTTATCGTTATCCGAGATCAATCGCAGCCGCACGCCCCGCCCGTGCGCGGCAAGGATTGTGTCCGCAACCTCGTTGTCGGTAATCGTGAAGACGCACACGTCGACGGACTGACGCGCGTCGCGAAAGGCACGACGAATTCGTTCGCGACAGGTCACGCCCGGGCTGAAGTAGACCTCGGCCAAAGGCGGGCTGGCTGTCGGCTGCGGGATGAACACCTTGATCGCACGCTCCAGCCATCGAAGCACCGCCAAAGAGTCGGCACCGCCCTCGATACGGCTCTGCGCCAGCGCGAACGCAGCGTGCCGCAGATAGGCCCGGTCGTCATCGGACGCGGCAGCGCTCGCCAACTTCTGCCCCAAAGCCCTCTTCTCACCGCGGCTGAGCTCGAGGTCCTCGAACGATTCATCCAGCAGCTCCTCGAGCTGTCGACGCAGAGAGGCTCGTGTGTCCACGCGTCGAGCATAGCAGCCCAAGGACTTGGGCGCGCTATTGCCAAGCAACCAATCCTATCAAACGCTCGCGCCCCGAGATGCCCGAGCACGGACGCCTCGGCAGCCTGGGCCCAACGCACACCGAGGGTTTCTCTCCAACGAAAACACCGGACCGCGCGCCCCGCGCGACGTTCCCAGCCGAGCCTCGGTCGTGCCTCGAGGCAGACTTTGCTCACGACTCCCATGAAGTTAACGCTCGTGGCTCGTCGAGGTCGAGGTCGAGGTCGAGGTCGACGACATTTCCAGCACCCCGATCGGCTGCGAGTGAGCCTTGGGTTCAGCGACGCCGGGCCAGCACGCAACCGTTCCGCACGGCGCTCGTGCAGAACGCAAGAAAATCGGTTCTGAGGAGCGCTCTGCCTAGGTGCCAGTGCCTCACGCGCCGCAGTCTGGCGCCAAGTCGCCCCGCGCCGTGACACCCGAGAACACTACGCCGTCCTCCGAGGTTCTCGTGCGCGGGCACGAGCATTGCACAACGTCGGCGGGCCGTGACTCAAAGCATCATGAACGCAAATCCTGCACCAGCGGGGAGCGATAGCCCGACGGACGCGTGGACGAAGCCGATCCTGACACTCGGCATCGGGGCTTCGGCGGGAGGCGTCGAAGCGTTGGAGCTGTTCTTCGACCGGATGACGCCGAACAGTGGCCTCGCCATCGTCGTGATCCAGCACCTATCACCGGACTTCAACAGTCTGATGGACGAGATCCTGGCCCGCCACACGACGATGCCCGTGCTTTTCGCCGAAGATGGAATGCCCGTGTCGGCCAATCACGTCTACGTCAACGCACCGGGCAAAGAGATCAGCATCCAAGACGGACGACTGCGCGTTGGGGACAAGAGCGCCAACATGATCCGCCCCATTGATCACTTTTTGCGCTCCCTCGCGGCGGACTCGGGAGCGAAATGTGGGGCCATCATTCTGTCGGGAACGGGCACCGATGGTGCCGCTGGGGTCGGCTTCGTCAAACGCGCCGGCGGCCTGGTCTTGGTTCAAGAGCCCACCTCGGCGCAATTCAACGGCATGCCGCTCGCAGCCTTGGCGACGGGCCACGTCGACGTCACCTTGGCCCCCGATCGCATGCCGGCGATGGTGCTCTCCCTCATCTTTCAAGAAGGAATCGTCAGCGGCGGCCCACCACTGACGACGCCTCGAGCGCTCTGGCCCGTCTTCCCCCTGCTGCGCGACGCGTACGGCATCGATTTCGCCGAGTACAAGATACCGACGCTCGCACGCCGTACCGAGCGACGCATGAAAGCGCTGGGGTGTGACGACATCACGCAATACGCTGCTCGCTTGGGCACGGATCCCGCGGAGCTCGACGCGCTCTATCACGACTTGTTGATCGGCGTGACGAGCTTCTTCCGTGACCCCGACGCGTTCGAACGCCTGGCAACGGTGTGGCTACCAGACGTCTTGCAGCGCTTGGAGGCGGGTGAAGAGTTTCGCGCATGGGTAGCAGGCTGCGCAACCGGAGAAGAAGCGTACTCTCTGGCGATCGTCGTGCGCGAAGCGCTCGACGCGGTGGGGCTGAGCAACGTCGCCAGAATCTTCGCAACCGACGTCCACCGCGACGCGCTTCGGCATGCAGCGGTCGGGGTTTACGATGCTTCGCGGTTGGAGCACATACCGGAGCATCGTCGTGAGCGCTACTTCATCAAGAAAGACGGTCAGTGGCAGATCCACCCCGACATCCGATCCATGATCGTCTTCGCACCGCACGACCTGTTGCGGGACGTGCCTTTCAATCGGCTCGATCTCGTCTCTTGCCGCAACCTACTCATCTACCTGGAAAACAATGCGCAACATCGCGCGCTTTCCACCTTTCATTTTGCGCTGAAGACGAAGGGGCTTCTGCTGCTCGGCCCCAGCGAGTCTCTCGCCGACTTGGGTAGTGCCTTCGAAACGATAGACACACACTGGAAGGTCTTCCGTCGCAAGGGAGACGTGCGCGTTGCGCCTCTGTCCTCATTTCACCCCCCCATACTCAGGCCGCACACCACTGCGCCACTGCCCGTTCAGCTCCCTCATCCGAGTGATGCCACCCTGCATGCCGTGCTCGCGACGGTCATGCCTGCGGCCGTACTCGTTGGCAAGGGCGGCAACCTCGTTCAGACGTTCGGTGGAGCCAGTCGTTTCCTCCGCGTCCCGGAAGGACGGGCGACGAACGACATCGGCGCGATGGTCGGCGCCGACCTGCGCGTCGCCATCACCGGAGCGCTCGGCCGTATCGCCAACGAACCCGGGCCAATCCACTACCGGGACATCGCAACCGGGGTCAACCCTGGTGCACGAGTGGACATCACCGTACGCCAAATACGGGGTTTCGGAGGCGGCGAGCCTCACGCCCTCATCAGCTTCGAAGACGAGCGCGAGGCGCCTCAGGAGGAGACGGGAAAGGCCATCGTCGCGCCGGACCAGATGGCGCTGGACCGCATCTCGGCGCTGGAAACGGAACTCCGCCACGCACGCGACAATCTGCAATCCACCATCGAAGCTCTGGAGACGAGCAACGAAGAGCTGCAGGCTGCCAACGAAGAGTTGATGGCGTCCAATGAAGAACTCCAGACGACGAACGAAGAGCTGCACTCAGTCAACCAAGAACTGTTCACCGTCAACACGGAGTACCAGAAGAAGATCACAGAACTCACACAGCTCACTTCTGACATGGACCACCTGCTCGTGAGCACCGAAGTCCACACGTTGTTCCTGGACGGTGACCTCTGCGTACGGCGCTTCACCCCGAAGATGGGTGAGGTGTTCAACTTGGTCGAAAGTGACATCGGACGCCGCATCGACGCGTTCAACCACACCTTGAACCTGTCTGGGTTGTACGACGACTTGCGGCATGTCCTGACCGCCGGCAAACCCTTCGAAGTGCAGGTTCAAGGCGAAGATGGCGCTTGGTTCCTACTACGTGCCCTGCCGTATCGCCAGAAGGCGTCCACCGCAAGCGACGGCGTCGTAGTGACGCTCGTCGACATCAGCGGAATGAAGCGTTTGGAAGCTGAGGCACGCAACAAGAGCGACCTGCTGAAGAACATCCTGACCAACTCCCCCCACCCAGTGTTCGTCCGCGACAAGGAAGGCAAGTACGTAGTGGTCGACGAAAGCTTCCGAAGACTGACAGGTCGGGACCCCACAGGGCTGCGACCTCGCGAGATCTTTTCCGTCGATGTCGCCGCCATGCTAACTCAGCACGACGACCGCATTCTCAGCGAAGGCATGTCAATAGAAAGCGAGGATACCATCCCGACCCCTGAGGGGCCACGGACGTACCTTTCGGTTCGCTTCCCGATGCGCAGCTCGGATGGCGAGATCATCGGGATTGGCGGCATGAAAACCGACGTCACCAACTTGAAGCGCGCGGAGGCGGAAGCACGTCAAGCCTCCGCTCGGCGAGATCGCTTTCTTGCAACCTTGTCCCACGAGCTGCGCAATCCCCTCGCAGCCGTCCTGAATACGGCGCGTATCCTCGTGCGGAGTGAACGGACGAGCGAGGCGGACCTCGAACGCTGGCACCGCGTGATCCTCGAGCGAGCCGAACACATGACCCGTCTCGTCGACGATCTTCTCGACGTCGCAAGGCTGACCCAAGACAAGCTCGTCCTACAGCGCGAGTCGATGGACCTGCGAGCAGCAGCAAAGGGTGTGATCGACGAGGTCAGCGGGCTATTTCAGGACAACGGCATCACCCTGACCGCCAATCTCGACGGTGAGCTTCGGATGCTCGGCGATGCTACGCGTCTGCATCAGCTCCAGGTCAACCTGCTGACCAACGCGGCTCGCCACACGCCCCCCGGGGGCAATGTCACGTTCAGGCTTCAGCGCAGTGGCGAAGCCGCGGAGATCGCCGTCATCGACGACGGTGAAGGTATCGCCCCCGACATGCTCGAGCGCATCTTCGACCTATTCGTGCAAGGTGATCGCCCCGGCGCTCGTGGGACGGACCACGGGCTCGGCGTCGGCCTCGCTCTGGTGCGACGGATCGCCGAACTACACGGCGGCAACGTGACGGTGGCCAGTCGCGGTCGGGGCAAAGGCACGGAGTTCCGGGTGCGGCTTCCGCTCGTGGTGCATCGGCCGAGCTCCATGCCCCCATCCGCACCCGCGCAGCAGTCAATCTCGGAGCAACCGGGTCACGTTCTCGTCGTCGACGACGACAAAGGCAGCTTGGAAGCGATGCAGGGACTGTTGGAGATGGACGACATCGAGGTCACACCTGCGATGGAGGGTTCGACCGCCCTGGAGTTGCTCGCCAATGGCCTGAGCCCTGATCTCATCCTGCTCGACATCGGTCTGCCTGGCATGGACGGCTACGAAGTGTGCCGTCGAATGCGGGCACTGCCGCGGGGAAACCAGCTGCTCATCTTCGCGCTCACCGGCTTCGGTCAAGACTCCGACCGGGAAGCCGCCACGAACGCCGGCTTCGATGGGCATCTCACGAAGCCCGTCGACGTCGACGACGTCTACGCACTTTACGCGAGCAAAGTGAGCGAGTAGCTCCTTGCACCGGGCCACCCGAGTGCGACAAGCGTTGCGCTACGAGAACGGAGTACGAATACCACATGCCTGGCAACGTCGTCAGCGCATCGTATTTCGACAATCAGGGCGTGCCGGTGCAGCTGACCACGTTCGACTACAGCTGCTGATGACGAGCATCAGCTGGGACGCCAATCATCCAGCGTCCAACCGACGCAGGCGAGCCACTCCTCCGTAGGTGGGATCAACTTGCGCCCCTTCACGTCGAAGAGCCCCATGACGAAGCTCGCACTGCAACTGACGTCGCCTCCTTCGAGCTCGATGTCTTGCCGAACGATGCCGATCTTGCCGACGTAGCTCTCCGCCCAAGAGCGGATCGTGATCGACTGCCTATTGCGCAGCTCTCTCTTGAACTCGAGCGTACACTCCAGGATGGTCGGCCCCCTGCCAGACGCGACGACCTTCGAGAGACCGTAGCCCCCCTCGGTGATCCATTGCCAGCGCGCTTCCTCGAACAACTGCAAGTACGTTGCGTTGTTGACGTGACCGAAGGTGTCGAGGTGCGCCTCGCGGATCATCATCGGGTACTCGTGAATACGGCTGGGCATGGCGCGAGGGGCATGGCACCGAGCCGCCTCAGGCGCAAGTCCATGGAACACCCGTCGGCTTCCTCGCCGAGTTCTGTCGGCGCTCGGGCGCCACTACCCGGCATCGTTCGGTCGGACAGGCCCCTACTGCGCGATGCAGTTTTCTTGCATGACGCCCCAGATCTCCTGGGCGGTTGCCTCCGAGCCCTCTGGCGTGGGGTTCAGACCACCAACACCGACGTACTCGTCGTAGTGCCCTTCGAAGACGGGCCGCAAGTCGATCCAGTGGCAGCGCGCCACCGACGATTCACAGACGTCCAGCATCACTGGTCGCAGGGCGTCGATCATTTGCTTGACCGCTTCGTCGCGTGGGTCGGGATACGAGACGTAGAGCACGTCGGTGACCCCATCGTCGTTCATCTGCACGAGCAAGTCCTCGGCAGCAGCTGCCGCCGCCGCAATGGTCGGGCACTCCGCGTCCGGCGTCTCACACGGAACAATCAGAACGTCCGCACCGCCCCCGTTCATGATGACGACCCGCACCGGGTTCTCTTCGACAGCGCTAGTGTACTGCTGGACGATGCCGTCCCCCATCAAACCCAAAGCGTTGCTGACCAGCCTGGAGTTGTCTCGGTAGCGCTCACCGAGTGTCAACACGCCAGCCTCACGCGCCAGGCCTTCCAAGAAGCCCGTCACCTCATGGCTGGCAGCGAAGAAACTGTCGCCGATGATCAAGACCTCGTTGGCACTGACTCCACTCGCAGCGCACAGCGGTGCACTCGGGACTCCTGCGTCGGAACCCGGAGGGCCAGCATCCGGCGGGGCGGAGCTCATCGCTGGTGCAGAAGAATCAGGCACCGGATCTGGACTCGCCTGTTGCGCCTCCGAAGTGCACACTCCCCCTGCACAGATGTGCGCTGAGGACAGCTCCGCGCAATCCGAGTCTTCTTCACACTCGACCGCACAAACCCGACTGGCCGAAGCTAGAGAACAAGTTGCCATGGCGCCAACGTCCACGCACGCGGCAGCCGGCATTTCGGAGCAGGCGCTGTCTTCCGTACAGGGCCTGGTGCAGACGTTGCACAGGCAGGTCAGCCCCTCCCCGCATGACTCGGAGTCGTCATTGGGGTCGCACAGGCTGAGAAAATGCGTCTCTCCACTCGTCGGATCATCCTTCACACTCTGGCAACTTCCCAGCGCCAGGGTGAAAAACAGGAGGGCACTGCAGAGAAGCCCGGCTTCAGTCCGTTTGCTCATCGTCTTCATGGAACACGCATTGACCGGCATAGACCACGACGCGAGTAAAGGCATCTGGCATGTCGTGTTTGGAATTGTATGTGTCGAGTCGTTCGCGAACGTCGCCGAGCATCGAGCGAATACGGCCCAAAGTGCCGAAAACTTCCTGCTGCAGTGGATGGCCGTCCCAGACGTTGAGCGTATAGGTGCTGCCCCCCACGTGATCCTCGAGGGTTGCCGGTCGGTTCTCCCGCAGACGACAGAGCACGGTGCCGACCATGGCTTTGAAGTGATCGAAGATGGCGCCTTCCCAGCCCGCGGGCGATCCCAGCGGGATCACCAGCGCGCGCGCTTGAAAGCGTACTTCGCCATCGTCTTCGACACGTTCGATTCGCCCCGCATCCTCCAGTCGAGCGATGCCCGTCTCGATCTGCGACGCATCCGTCTGGATCATCGTCGCTATCTCTTGTTGCGTCAGTGGTCCCTCACGATACATCAACGACAGGAGCAGATCTTCTTCGCCCTCCGTGCCCCTGGCTCGCTGCAAGACTTCCGACTCCTCGACGGTCGCCGCGCGATAGGCCATCGAGGAACCAGTGCCCGAGGAGAACACCAGCTGACTCTCACACAAGTCACGCAGCACTGCCTTGACCTGGGTCTCGTCGTCGCCCGAGAAGCGCTGCAACACCTGCTGACGGTTCACGAGACCGTTCTCCACGATGTACTCGAGCACGATCTCCCACAGCGAGCGCCCCCCTTCCGTGGAACTCTCGCTCAGCCGCTGGATCTTGCGTCGGTAGGTGCGCAAACCCAAACCGAACATATTCGCACTGACGCTGCGGCTGACACCTTGGCGCTCGAGCTCACGAGCCAAGTCGACGAACACGTGGTTCGCGATGTGTGCCAGCGGAGCGCGCACCCCTTGTGACGTTGCCAATTGGGCGATCAGCACGGTCGTCTGTCGAACGATGCCGTGGATCAGCAGCTGGATGGTCATGGGGCCAGATTGCACTTCGCTTGCTCCATCAACGGTAGCCGCCCTGCGGCGGTGAGATTAACTAGCCTAATCCATGCCGCATTGAAGGGCTCCAGGCAATGTTGGCGTCGCGGCGGATCTGCCGATGGCACTGCGTCTGCCCAGTGTGATTCGACAGCTCGCCGTCGTCCGTCTGAGACTCGTACTTCGGGTGCACCGCGACACTGGCGTTTTGCGACCCAGCGCGAGCATTGCCGGCCAAACATCACTGGGACAGGGACAAATCTGTCCCTACCGAGGCGTGCCGGGTAGCGTTGAGCCGTTTCGGGCCAAATGCGCCGGGAGACGCCACCGATGCGCACCGTAGCGCGACGAGCACCACCTCCGTGCGCGGGTGGCACGCGGCGCGAGGGCCTTTCCGGCCGGCGCCGCGCTACGCTGGCAAGCTAGCGAAGCACCGAAACACCGACGAAGCCGAGTGGGCTGAACTCTTCCTGGTCGGGCTCGCCATCCTCAATCGACGGCGTCACGTCGTACAGCACGCCGCCGCCAACGAACGAGCGAAAGTACGGGTGCGGCTGCCAGCCGACACTGAGTCGATAGGGGTAGCGATGGCGCCGAAAGTCCGAGAGGTCGCCCTCGAGTTCCATTCGGTATCCTGCATCGAGGTCGAGATAGAAGTCCGCGATCGGGATCCTTCCGCCCAGAGAGATGCCAGGGTTGACGTACGGGACGCCCCCGACCTCTTCATAGCTAGCACTGAGCGTGGTTGCCAACACACCGGCAGCGAAGCGCAGGCCAACGTTGAGCGGATACGCGGTGCTGGCCCACACCGTCGGCTGTACGCCGTCTCGAATGCTGATCGGCAGCAGGCCGATCGAGACTCCGTCCACTTCGTTTGCAACGTTGATGAGACCGACCTGCGCGCCATGCACGTGCCCTGCAACGTTGAGTAGACCCACCTGCGCACCCCTGACCGACGCCAACGACACGTTCGACAGCCCGATCTGGGCGCCTTGCACAGAGTCGGCGAGGTTGACCAGAGCAGCGACGGACGCGCCCTCCAAACCTCCGAAGACGACGTTCGTGACAGCGGTCACCAGCGGACCCTTGTGCCCATCCAGGACGATGTTGGTGACTCCCGCGATCTGGGGACCCTCGAAGTGTTCACCGGAGATGTTCGCAACGCCGGCAACGTGCACCCCTTCGCTCTTGCCGTCCTCTTCATCCGAACTGGCATCGATGTTGGCGAGCCCTGCGACGCGCACGCCATCGAAACGACCTTCACCGGCGTTCAACATGTAGCTGATGGCCACGCCATTCGTCGGCCCTTCGACGACGGTCGCTGCGCCGGCTAGAGCTACACCATCGAGGCGCCGCGTGCGAAGCAGCCCGAATGTGAGTCCGAAGCCATCCAGCGCGCCGACATAGCTGTAGAAGATGCCCAGTTCGATATCGACGCGATGCTTGTCGCTCTCCTTGGTGCCGATGGGATGAAACAACGAGAAGTTGAATTTGCGTCGGGGCAGATCGGCGTCACTCTGCTCGGTGCCGGACTCTTCATCTCCGCTGTCAGGCGCACCTTGGGTGGGAGCAGGTGATGGCTCGGTTCTTCCTGGAGCGGCGGACGCCGCGGCACTGGCTGGCTCGGCGACGGGCGGCAGTGCGTCAGCAGACGCTGCAGGGGCGGTGCTCGGGGCTGGGAGCGCTGGTGAGGTCTCGACCGCTGCTGGCTCCGCCTCGCCAAGTTCGAGGGTGACGCTCTTGTTCTCCGAAAGCGCTACCTCCACGCTCACCTCCCCCGGTACGTGACCCGGAGCTTCGAGGCGCAACACGTAAACCCCAGGGTCGACTGGCAGTGCGATCCCTCGCATGCTCTGGGTGAGTTCGGTTTCGTTACGATAGGCCTTCGCCTCTGCCGGAGCTCCTTCCGTCACCGAAATAGTGAGCCGCGGCAGCACGGCCTCCAGCTCGGCAACCGCCCGCTCCGCGGCGGGGCGACGACGGTCATTCGGTGCCAACTGCTGCAACACCGCTCGGTACAGCGCCCAGGAAGAGGCCACCCGCCCACGCTTTCGTTCACAGAGCGCGAGGTTGAACTGTGTACCCACGGCTGGGTCCAGTCGATTGCTCTCGTCGAAGTACCCGCACGCCGCTTCGTACTTCTCCTCGGCCATGGCTTGTCGACCCTGGTCGAAGAGCGCTTGCGCGGACGCGGCGTTGTTGTTCTGCGCGTGCGCTGCGGGAGTGCAAAGCAGCGCCGCCATGAAGATCAGCGCCAACGCAGTCCTCGACGGCGTCGGAACGGTGCGCCGTTCAGTGCCGGCTATCGTACAGATCCGCTTCATCTTCAGCTGGGCTCGGGCGGCGAGGCTTCGGCAGAGGGTCCTTCTTCGGTCGAACGGGTGAACGTGCGGCAGATGAGCTCGAAACATCTTTCTGGCTTGCGTTGGAGGGCAGCGGCGAGGTGGTTTTCGCCGTGGGCAGAGGCGGCGTGGCGGGCGGAGGTGAACTCGGCGCCCGAGGCACCTCCGCAGGCGCAGAGGTGCCCGCGTCCGGCGCCGGGGCCATGGCGTTTGCCGAGGACACGCTGACAGCCGACGCAACACCGGACTCATCGTCCGGATCGCCCGCACCAGCTGAAGCCGGCACATCCTCGGCAGTGGGAGCTGATTGATGCCCGAACACCGCGAAACCAACGAGCGCCACGAGTACCGCACCGGCTGCGAGCCAACCCACGATGGGAACGCGTCGGCCCCCGCTGCTCGAAGCATATCCCTTGATGCTTCCGCTGGCAGAGCTCGTCGCCGGCACGTCATCACTCACGGAGATGGGTTTGGGTGGCGTCTCCAGAATGCGCCGAACGCGAGTTCCTGCATCGGCAAAGGCAGGCGAAGCGAAGGGCGCCAGCGCCTCGGCGAGCTCCGCCACGGTCGAGTAACGCTCCTCGCGGTTGCGCGAAATGCAGCGCAGCACCACCTGGTCGAGCTCCGAAGGTATCTCGGCGCGATGCTCACTGGGGGGGATCGGATCGCGATTCATCACGTCCGCGCACACTGCCAACACCGTCTCACCACGAAAGGGTCGTTCGCCGCTCAGAGCCTCGTACAGCACGACGCCCAGCGACCAGATGTCCGAACGTTCGTCGACACCACTGGGCTCCGATATCTGCTCGGGAGACATGTAGATGGGCGAACCCATCAAGCGATTGCTGGCCGTCATGGGGCCAGAGGCCAGGGGCTTTGCGAGACCGAAGTCGAGAATCTTCAGCGATAGCGTGCCATCTGCGCGCTCTTCCAAGAACAGGTTTCCCGGCTTGATGTCGCGGTGGATGATGCCACGCGCGTGGGCGGCGGCAAGGCCAAGACACGCCTGCATGCCCACGTCGATGGCCTCCGTGATGGGCAGCGCGCGTTGGCCCTTGAGCTTCGACGATAGGTCAGAACCGCTGAGCGACTCCATCACGATGAACGGCTCTCCGCTCTCCGTGCGACCTGAATCGTAGACCCGAACGGCGTGCTCGCTGACGATCTGCGCCGTCGACCTCGCCTCGCGCAGGAAGCGCTGAAATGAGTCGTCGTCGAGCCGCGTCGATAGCAGGAACTTGATGGCAACCTCGCGGCCCAACTGACCGTCGGTCGCCAGGACAACCATACCCATGCCGCCACGACCGAGCACGGTATCGACACGATACCTTCCCGCAATCACGTCGCCGGGGACAACGGGGTCCGCTGCTGCCATGGCGCCGAGGGTACACCGGCGCCCCAGCCTCGTGACCATCTCCTCGCGGGATATCTCCGGTTTTTGCAGTCAGAGGGCCTGCTTCGCGCAAGTTTGACGCTTGGTGGGCGAGCAACAGCCGCGCAGTTGCGTGCGCAGACTCGAGCTCATCTGTCCGGCCAGCTGCACACCGTGCAGCGCCGTCACCCCGGCTCGCCTGCCCAGGACGCCAACTTCTTCACGTCTATCGCGTTCAGGAACTGCTTCACCGCCTGTGGTGAAACATGACTCCCTCGCAGCGTCACGACGAAACGCCGGGCCACGAGCAGGGCAACCGAGACGCTGCCGGTTTGCGTGTTCCAGTCCTCGATGCCCGGGTGACCGTCGAGCTTGATCGTGCGCTTGTGAACGTCCGTCGCCCCACCCGAGTGGGACATGACCGCGAACGGCGCGTAGACGGACGAGACGTAGCTGCCATCGATGATCTCCAGCTTCAGGGTGGAAGGCTGCTCGCCCGCAGCTCCGTCGTATTGCGCGCTCGCCAGGCTGATGTCGTGCCCCTCCGCTTTGCTCGCCTTGCTTTCCGTGGAGCGTTCCCATCCTTCGACGTTGGGAAACAGCTCCAGCAACTGCTCGTGGGGCACCGGTTGGACCGGCTGGCGTTCGAGTTTGTTCTGATACCTGCTGGCGTGCTCCTCCTCGCCTCCCGACTTGTCGAACAGGCCACAAGCGGGAAGGCACACGGCGAGCCCCAAGACCACACTGACACGATTGATGACGACTGTTTTCACGGCAGAAGAGTAACGTACGTCACCTAGTCCAGATTGTCGCGCCAACAAGACACGGAAAAGCGAGCTGCCGACGGAACCGCTCCGCCAGTTTTCGCGGCACAGACTTGTGCATCGATAGCGCAACTCAGCAGCTTTGCGGCTCTCGACCAAATACGAGCTTCAGGGCGCGTCCTCAAAACGCTGCGCACGGTAAGTGATGAACGGTCCCGCGTCACCGCGAGCCGTGATCTCGAATACCACCTGGCCCGCGGCATCGACCTCCGTTGCCAGCCTCTCGGCTGCAAAACCCCAGCTGATCAGCGTATTGCCATTGGGCAGGCGCTGGGCTGAGCCCTGCGACGTGCCAAAAGCCCCTTCCTGGAGGTAGCTCCAGACGACGTGGGCGGTGCCTTCGCTCTGGTCCAAGGCGTACTCCACGGCACGGCTCTGCTCGCCTCGAGCCTCATTTTCCGGGATACAAATCGTGCCGTTGTCGAACAGCAGGATGTTGCCGTTTTCGAGCTCGGTCACCGTGTGCTGACCACAAAAGCCGCCCAGCGGATCGTCCGCAAAGGTGAAGTCGCTCGACACGCCCCCGAGCCGCCACATCACCTCGCCGCTCCGTCGATCGAGTTTGATGACCTGGGACAACCCACGCGCCGAAACGATCCAGTTGCCGTCGGCCGCGACGGAAATCGAGTTCACGTGCGCGTAGTCGTAGTTCGTGTAGTGAACGCTTTCGTCCCAGGGCAGGTGACCCCAGCTGTTCCACTCGAAGACCACGACCCCGGTCGGAGCGATCTCCTGCAGCACGGAATCATCCACGCGTTGTCCTGGCTCGCCACCAAACGGGGTCATGTCCCGCTCCGTCGATTCGTAAGCCATCATGATCGCGTTGCCATCGTCGAGCAGGTGATACTCGTGGAAGTCCGTGTTTTGCAGCCCCACGGTGCGTTGCTCCCTGACACTCTCGAAGGTCTGGTCGAGCAGGACGATCACGGCGCCGCTCGGGTCATCTGGCGTCAGCAGACCGTACGACATCTCGCCGCTGGGGTGGCGCTTGAAGTCGAAAGCTCGGTTCGGCACCTCACGGTAGAAGAGAGGAACGCCCGCGTTGTCGAGCTTGGCAACGAAATACGCCGTTCCGATCTGCGTGAGGTTGACGTAGAGCGGGTCGCTCGAGGCATCCGGCGTGCTCGTCGTCACCTCCAACTGCGGAAAGTGGCCTGGCAGGTAGACGACCGTGTAAACCTGCTCCTCGTCCAACTCGTTTCGAACCAGCACGTCCAGCTGCGTCCGCGGCTCGGCGTTTGGCAACCGGACGACCTCACCGCTGCGCGCGCTGACGCCAGCGACGACGAGCTCCAACTCGGGCGCTGCAGTCGCCGTGATGGCGATCTCCATGGCGGGCTCCGTGGCGCGCACGGCGTATCGCAAACGCGCGGGGTCGAAGTCCGGCTGCGTCCCATTGACGACACCTGCGACGGACAAGTCCGAAAGAAGCGGCGGGGGGATACCGTCGCGCGCTGCGCTCGCCGCGTCGTTTGATGGCAGAACGTCCGTGATGCGTCCCGCGTCGAGCGAGTTCTGGACATGCTGCGGCGACCGCGCGTCGCCGCCCACGCCCGCCTCGACTTCACGCGAATCGTTCGCGGAGCTCGCCCCGTCAGCTTCGTCGACGTCGGACGTCGCTTGGACCGCGGACGCTTCGCTCGCCGCATCCGATACGGCACGCCGCCCAGAGTCATCGTCTTGAGCAGTACAGCTCAGCAGAGCGGCACAAACGGACAGCCGGGACGGCGAGCGCATTCCCGACGATACCACTGCCGGCTGCGGCTTCAACAGCTCCCCTGGCAGCGCATCGCAGCTCTCGCCTTCGGAACTCTGCTGCAGTCGCTCGGGGCGTCGGGCATCTCGTCGCTACGCCCCGCTCTGTCGATCACGGTGTCCAAGCGACCACAGCTGCGGTACTGTTCGAGTCGTCGCGACACGATGAATCACGGGCGCCCCTACCAACGACTGCTCCGCTTCGCCCCGATCGCGCTGTACTTCGTGGCGGCATCCGCGGCGTACACCTGGTTTTCATACTCGCGAATGTGGGGGAAGTTCTACGGCGATGAATGGCGCTACCTCTGGTACGCGCAGAACCTGACCAAGGGATACTTCTCACCGCCCGACTACGTGTTCTTGTGGAGCGGCCCGGGCTATCCCCTCTTCTTGGCACCTTGGGTCGCGTTGGACGCGCCCGTGAACCTGATGCGCGGCCTCAACGGAACCCTGTTGGGAGCTTCGCACGTGATGTTCTTCTACTTCGTGCGCCAGTTCGCTCGACCAGCGACCGCCGCGGTTTTCACTTTGCTCCTGGCGCTCTATCTGCCGTTCGTCAACTTTTCCCACTTCCTCTACACCGAGTCCTTCAGCGTCCTGTTGATCGCGAGCCTGCTCAACTTCCTGCTGCGGTACATCAAGGGGGGCCAAACTTGGGCGCTGGTGGCCAGTGGGGTGACCTTCGGCTGGCTCGTGCTGACGAAAATCGGGTTCTGGCCCATGTTGTTCGGCGGGTTGGGGCTGTCGGCCGTCTCGTACTGGGTCAAGCGCGACGTCGCTTTCAAGCGTTTGGCACTGTCCATGAGCATCGGCGTGCTGTGTTGCCTCCCGTACCTGGTGCACACCTATCACGCGACTGGGCGTGTGTTCTATTGGGGCGCCGGGAGCGGCCACATCCTGTATTGGATCAGCAATCCCACCGAAGGCAGCACGGGTGAACACCTCAACCCCAACCACATCCGCCAATTCCCGAAGATGCGGCAGGATCACTGGCCGCTCTTCAAACGCCTCGGACGCTTCGACGGCAAATTCGAGAAGGGCTACACTGGCCTGGAGCGAACGGCTCGTTCCCTCTACCACCTATCGAGCCCCGAGACGGACGACATCTTGCGCCAGAAGGGCCTGGAGAACGTGCGCCAGCACCCAGGCAAGTTTCTGAAGAACGTCGGCTTCAACGCGCTGAGAATCGTGTTCGACCGACCGCATCTCGTGCGCCCGTTCACTGTGGATAGCAAACGCTTGGCGTTCTGCAACCCGGTGATCTTGATCGGGCTATTGTTCGCCGTTCCCCGGCTGATCCGACGTAGGGGCAGCGAACCCGCGATGGCTCTCTTCGTGGGCTGGATGCTGGCGCTCTACTTCGCCCTGACGATCCTGCTCGCCGCGATCGGACGCTACTTCATTCCCGCGGCGCCCCTGGGCGTGGCGCTGATCGCTCTCGCCTACGCCATACCGCTGGATCGCCTCCTCGCCCGCTGGTTTCCAGCCCTCGGTGACGGAACCGAGGCAGCTTCCGGGCAAACGAAGAAGCGACCCTAGACAGAGTCGTCGGTGTGCTTCCCGGGGACATCCGTTGCCGTGCGCGACGCGACGGCAAACTGGTTCGACGTCTCTTTACCGAGTTTCAATCGCGCTTGGTCCAGCGCCGAGAAGGTGCCCACCGCGAGCAGGTTGGAGAAGTTCAGGACTTCGAAAGGTGAGCGGCCACGCGAGACGCTGGAAAGGCCGAGCCGGTTGCGCAGACTCATGATCCACAACCCCGGCGACGGCACACATCCCGCGGCCACGACATGCATACCCGCCTCCTCAATCGTACGTCGCAACGACTCACGCGTGAAAAGATGGAAGTGGCGAGGCAAGTGGTAGCCTCCCCAGTAGCGCTGCTTGAACAGTTCATAGTCCAAACCGCCGCGATTCGGTGTCTCGATGATCAATCGGCCCTGCTCCGACAAGATCGATCGCAGCCGCCGCAACGCACGCGCCGGGTCCCGCAAGTGCTCGATCAGCTGGCTCATGATGATGACGTCGAAACTCTCCCCATCAAACACCTCGAGACTCTCGTCGACGTTGGCCTCGACCAGCTCCACGGCTTGCTCGGTGGCGAAGCGCCTGAGCTCTGGCGATATCGACAGGTCGGCACCGACCACTCGCGGCGATGGCTGCCATGCGCCGCGAAGACGGGCCAGGCGCTGCGCATTGCCACAGCCGACTTCCAAGATACTGCGTGGCTGCAGTGGCGCCACCAGCCGCAGGGTGTTGTTCACCTCTTGCTGCTGCTTGATGCGTTTGACTAGCCCTCGAAAGTACAGCGGTGAACGAGGGTTGACGGTGTAGTACGTGTCCGAATACAGCCGCTCGACCTCGCTGGGCGACGGCAGGGGATCGATGAATTGGTGCCCACAGCCGCAACAAGCAACGACGCGAAACTCGCCCGGAAGAGAGCCATATTCGAAATCGGGAGCCGACAGCACCAGCTCTCTTTCCAGCGAGCCGCAGAGCACGCAGGGGTTGGGTTGGGTCGTCGGCGAGGGCGTCACTTTCGGGCCTTGGGGGCGGGGTGGGTGTGAAGGTATTCCAGGATCGTCTCGGCCGCCAGCTCGACGCCACGTGGATCCCAATGGGAGTCGTAACGCTGGAACAAGCCCTCCTCGTGGTGCGCTTCGTAGGCGGAGAGCAGATCGATGACCTCGACACCGCGGGCCCGCAGCGCAGCGACGAGACGGTGCAGGTACTGGCGCGTGTAGTCGTCGATGTCGGGATCGTGCAGCGTCTGCTTCGCTGGAATGGGCAAGAAGATGTAGCGAATGCCCCGCTGGCGCAAGATGCGCTGCCGGCGGTGGATGTGCCAGACGGCGTTCTTCAGATCTCTCGCAGTGCTCTTGTGCGGCCAGATGATGTAGTAGTCGTCCGCGCGCCCATCGTACCAAGCCAGCAAGTCGCCGCTCAATTGTTCGACGTAAATCGGAATGCGGGCTATGGGCGAATAGCGCTTCGGGTTGACCTGCAGGTACGTCTCGTAAGCCGGCATGTCGTTCTGCGCCAGCGGAGTGAACTGCTCGGTGAAAGGTCCGTAGCGCTGAAAGACGTACCCCCGGATCTTGCGCTCCGCTCGACCGTCGATGATCGTCTTGACGTGCGCTAGCTGGGGGTGCCGAAGCACGTTGCTCATGTTGGAGCGCGAGCCATTGTACACCGGCGTGTCCAATCGTCGTGCCAATAGGGCCGGCAAGGTCTCGTCGTCGGACAGGCCGCAACCCCAGATGAAGGAGTCTCCGGCGACCGCGATGCTGTACTGGTCGGCGTGCAGCGGAATCGTGCGAAAGCCGTACTCGTCCGAGCTGACCCGCAACTGACGGGAGAACTTGTATAGGAAGAAGTTCTCCGTGCTCAGATCCCCTTCCTCCTGACCCTCCCACACGGTACCGACGTCGCTGCTGTGGTACGGGAAGTCTTCGAACCATTCCCACGAGCGATAGTAGAAGGGTTGAGGGTCCCGCACGAACGCCACAAACGAGACCAGGTGCACCAAAGTGATCAGTGCCAATCCAGCGAACAGGATCCGCGCGTGTCGTCTCCAAACAGGCATTCTGCGGCGCTCAGAACTGGAAGTAGAGGAACTCCGTCGTGCGCTGCATCATGGCAACTGACGCCAAGAACAACAACAGCGACAGGACGGCGCGGGCCGTGGTTGGGCGCCACACGAAGAGGCGGAGTTTGGGTGGCGTGATCAGCCCAGCGGAGGCCAAGGCTGGACGATAGCGCGCCATGTACTCGTGGCTCGCCGGCAGCAACAGCATCAGCACGATCAGCGCGAGCACGGCTATGGATCCCAGCGGTTCGACGAGCGGTCGCTCAGCGCGGGCGAGACCAAAGACGCCGAACATCGAGCGCCACAGCGACCAGGCGGCGGCCAGAGTCTCCGCTCGAAAAGGCACCCAGGCAACCACGACCGCGACGAACGTCAGGCACCAGCCGGCAGCTCGTCGACCCAATCGAAGCGCGCGACTGGAGGACGAGGCCGACGACGGAAGGAGGCGCTGCCAGGCCCGGTTCACGACGAGGTAGACGCCGTGCATCCCACCCCACAGCACGAAGTTCCAGGCGGCCCCGTGCCACAGGCCCCCAATCAACATCGTCAACATGACGTTGACGTGGCGACGAAGGCGCCCCTTTCGGTTGCCGCCCAGGGGGATGTAGAGGTAATCGCGTAGGAAGCGCGACAGCGTCATGTGCCAACGGCGCCAGAAGTCGACGACGTTGCTGGCCTTGTAGGGCGCAGCGAAATTGAGCGGCAGGCGGACGCCGAACATGCGCCCGAGCCCGATCGCCATGTCGCTGTAACCCGAGAAGTCGAAGTAAATCTGGAGCGTGTAGGCCAGCACGCCAAACCAGGCATCGTGCCAATCCACCGTGCGCCCCGCCTCGGCAACCGCGAAGACCGGACTGGCAATGAGCGCCACCGAATCGGCAATCACCACCTTCTTGAACAGGCCGAGGGTGAAGATCGTCACGCCAATCGACAGGTGCCGTGCGCTCGGCACCAGCGTCGAGGGCTTGACCAACTGCGGCAGCATCTCTCGATGGTGCACGATGGGACCCGCGATGAACTGCGGGAAGAAGGTGACGAACAAGCAATAGCGGAGCAGACTGCGTTCGCAAGCTCCGCTCCTGCGCACGTCGACCAGATAGGCGACCTGTTGGAAGGTGAAGAAGGAAATCGCCAGCGGTAACAGGACCGCCTCCAGGTGCCACTGCGTGCCGAAAGCCCAATTGGCGTTGTCGACGAAGAAGTTGGCGTACTTGTAGTAACCGAGCAGGGCGAGATTCACGGTCACGCCGAAGGCGAGCCACCACGCTTTGGCGCGCTCGCCGCGCTCACCCGCCAGTACTCGCCCCAATCCGTAGTTGCCGCAGACTGAAGCCACGATCAGCAGCAGGTAGCTCGGATTCCACCAGCCGTAGAAGACCAACGATGCCAACGACAACCACGCGATGGCCGCAGTGCGTGAGCCCGTGCGTCCGATCGCGAAGAAAACACCCAACACGATGGGCAGGAAGCCAAAGACGAACGTGTAGGAGTTGAAGAGCATTCAAGGCCGGCGTCGGCCCGACGCCGAAGCGGGGCCAATGTATCAGACAAGCTTTCCCGACTACAGGAGGCTCGCCAGGCGGTCACCCGCAACTCGAGCTGCTTCGGACCAACTGGGGAGCTCCCTGCCGCTCCGTTCGCAGGCCAACGCCAACTTCCAGCGCTCGCTTTCGTCGCTGACCAAACGGGCCAGCACTACTGCCAGCGCACCGCAGTCGCCCACAGGTACGGTGACTCCGCAGCGCGACTCTGCTCGAGCTGCAGAGTCTCCCAGCATTTCTCTGGCGGCCCCCGCCCGATACCCAACACAGGGCACGCCAGCTGCGATTGCCTCCAGCAGCACTAGGGGATGATTCTCGTCGTAGCTGGGCATGACCAAGAGCTGCGATCTCTGAACGCGCCGTCGTACTCGGTCCGGCGACAATTGGCCGGTGAACACCACGGTCACGCCGTCGTCGGCAAGTTGAGACGCGCACCGCTTCACTTCCGCGGCGTAGTCTGCGTCGACTTCGAGACTCCCCACCACGGTCCACTCGATGTTCCTTGGGCTGATGCTGAGCAGCGCGCGAGCGACGTCCAAGAACCCCTTTCGACGAGTCACGGCACCGACGGAAACAAGACGACAGCGATCCTTCTTGGGCATGGGTGGTTGCCGCCACGCCTCGTCGATACCAGGGGGCAGGTAAGTGGTCTCGATGCCTCTGGGGGCGAGCAGTTCGCGAAAATGAGGACCCAACACACACACGAAGTCGAGTTCCGCGAGCAGGGCCCATTCCGTGTCCGTCGGCGCAAGTCGCCGCGGTTGGCCAGCCTCCGCCGCTGCGATCATCGACGGCAGAGAATGCAGTATCGCGCCGAGCCGAACGCCGCGCCGTTGCAGCGCACGAAAGGGGCCGAAGTACTCTTCGGTCAGCCAAATGCTGTCGACGATGACGGCCTCCGTTTCGATCGCGGGCAGTTGGCTCTGTAGCTGTCTCGGAGAAACATCCAGGAGCGCCCAAATCCCCTGGTCCGCCATGCGAGCATTGTAGAGGTAACCCCCTGACAGTCGCCCATGTGCGTCGGGCTGCACGAGGGTGATGCGCTGGTCGAGCAATGGCATGGGCAGATCCGAGTATAGCCCGCGTGACTCTCAGACAAAGCGTGCGAGGACATCTCCGGCACGAAGATGCAAGCGTCCCACGGCAAAGGCGCTAACATGAAGCCGGCTCACGACCGATCTCTGCACCTGAAGTAAGATGCGAAACTCACGCTTCATTCTCACCATCGTCGTTGCGTGCTGGAGCATGCCTGGGTGCACGGACGCCGACGAAGCCGCGACTGAGAGCGACGGGGTGAGTCCGAATGACGGTGCAACGGCGGACAACAACGTCGGCGGGCCTAGCGAGGACCCCCTGCCGAGCGAAGAAGCCAGCGCATGGCCCGACGCGGCCGCCGGTGGCAGCTCGACCTCCGACGAGCTCGGGACTGACGATGAGCACGGCGGCGCTGGCGGGATGGCGAGCGCTCCGCCGCAAACGGGAGCGGGCGGTGGAGCATCGCAGCCCTCTGCAGACGCAGCCACTTCCGGCGACGACCTCTACGTGCCAGCCGACATCGTCGTCTCCAACGTCAACGGCGAGGGCAAGGCCGTCAACGTGGTTGCGTTCACCCTACTGAACGATGGCGACGGTTCCAAAATCTATGCGGCGCTGAGAAACGACGGCGACGTCTGGGCGTGTGACGGCGCTGTGTCGTTCGAACTCTTCGACGGCGGTGGCGAGTCCATCGGCGCTTGGATCGGCGGGCTGTACAGTTCAGACCTGTTTCGACGCAGCGATGACATGGGCGGCTTGGTTGCCTGCTTCGGGCCCGGAGACACAGCTCTCGCGGCATTGACGGATCTGCCAACGGAGCTCGCCATCGACGAAGTCAGCGACGTGCTGTACCAACTCACCTACTTCGACCGCGACATCCTCCCGTTCGATCTGATCCCCGTCGATGGCCTCGCCGTCAGCGACATTCAGAGCGTCAGCACGGGTTCGGGCAGCACGTTCACCGGCACGCTCGAAAACGCGCTCGACGTCCCAATCGACGATGCTTCCGTGACAATCTTCGCCCTGAACGACGTCGGCAGGCCGCTCGCCGTCGCTAGCAGCGAGGCGGCCGAACCCATAGCGCCAGGTGGCAGTTGGACATTCGAAACGGGCGCGGTGGCAGATCCTGGCGTGGAACTCGTCGCTTACCCGAGCGGCACCGTCGAGTTCTAGTTCGGCGCCGCCCATCCGCACGCCTTCGCGTCCGGCGCAGGCGTCACTCCGCGAGCGCGCCGTCCGCGATCCACTGCTCGATGGCTTCGATGTAGGGATCAGGAACGCAGCCCCCCCCCTCACCCGGCAGGCACCCGGCGGGCATGCGCGCGATCCCGCCACAGTCCTCCTTCATGAGCACCACGAGCGCACTGCCTTCCGGGTTACCAGGATCGACGATGGGTAGGTTGTTGCATTTCTCAGACACCGTCGACGTCAGACTGGCGACCAGTTCCGGGCCCCGCGGCGTCAAGTTCAGCGGCGTGATTTCTGCAGCGGCACCGTGACAGCACGCACCGTCACAACCCAAAGACGAGATCACCAGCTCCAGCGTCTCGATACTGGCCTCGGGCCCATCCATCGCGGGCATCGTCGGCATGCCACCACTGCCGCCAGCACCGTGCATTCCAGCAGCACCCGCCATGGCATCGTCGCCGCCAGCACCGGTCTCCATGCCGCCCGTGCCCCCCGCGCCAGCGGGAACAGCGCCATCCATCCCGCCTGCGCCCCCGCTTGCGGGCTCGACGCCCATCGCTCCGCCAGTGCCAGCCACTGCAGGTGGCTCGCCGCTGGTAGCACCTGGGCTCGTTACCGTTGGGGTTGTAGCGGTGGGCGTTCCGCCGCTACCCGTCGCGCCGGTCGTGCCCGCTGAGGTTGCTCCACCTGAGGGTCCGCTCAGCGTCGGAGCGGGCGAGCTGGAGCCAGCGGTGACTCCCGGAGTGTCGGTCTGCGTGCCTGCCGAGTCGTCAGAGCACGCACTCAACAGTGCTAGAGCTGCAACCTGGAACAACGAAGAACGAGAAAATGACACGGTGTACTTCATGGGTGAATGGGCCTCGGAGGGACGTTGGTGCAGTGCGTAATATACGTGTCCACCGGCATGAAAGCAAAGCGCCGGTGAACCGTCCGTGTCCAGAGGGAACACACTTTCGGGTTGAAACAACCCAGCTCGTCAGCGCGCGAAAGGCATGCCAAAACGACAGCTGCAAGACACGTACTGCGCGCTTCCGATTACCATCACGAGTCGCGAAAGAAAAGGTCCACCTCCAGAGGCGGACCTTTTCCTTCCAAGTATCGACTTACGTCGTGTGCGCGTGAACCCTAGCCTTAGGAGCCGAGCTTCACGTCAGTTCGTGTCTACGCGCTACGCCTTGAGATCCGTGAACTCACCGGGGTCGTGCAGGACGGCTTCGACGCTGCCGCCACCGATGAAGTCCTCGGTCTTGTCGTACATACCGAAGTGGGTTACCTCCGCCGTGCCACCTGCCTGAGGACGGCCGTCTGCGCCCGCCTTCACGCCCAGAGCATTCAACAAGTTGCAAAAGTACTTGTTGATGGGTGCGTTGGCGATATCAGCAGGGGTCGCGCTCGAGGTCACTTCCTGGAAGCTGATGTTGGCGCCCTCCTGCTGGCATTGCGCAACACTGTTGCCACGGTGCAAGTCCGGCGTCCCGTCTTCGACATTCACCGCTTGACCCGTCTTGAAGTAGCCACCAGCGCTGCCCGCATGCAGGATTGGGATGTTGTTCAGGTTGTGGGCGTTCCCGTCCGAGTCCTCGTTGAACCAAACGGCAGCGGTGTTGTCGAGCACGGTGCCGTCGCCCTCGGCGATACCATCGAGAGTCCCGACGAGCTGGGCGAACTTCGCAGCGTGGTAGCGGTCGATGGTCTCGATCATGGCGTTCACGCCTTGTACGCACGTTCCACCCATCCCAGCATCACCCACGCGGTGTGAGATGCTGTGATTCTCGATGTTCATTCCAATCCCGCCGTAGACGTAGTTGCCGGGATACTTGAGGAAGATGACGGGGTTCGCGTTGCACACCGCGGTCAACACAGCGACGTTGTTGAACAGGTCGGCCGCGTCGAGGTCGCCGCTCACCGGCGTGGAGATATCTCCACCCAGGCCGCCACCGCCGCCAGCGTTGCCCGTCAGCGCGAGGTTGTTCGCCAGTTCTTCGTTGCACGACGCGGCTGCCGCCGCCACCACGCGACCCGTGTCGACGAGCAGGTCTTTCCATGCTTCGAGCTTGGCCCTGTCGGACATGCTCATGTCGAAGGACTCCAGCACCTCCAGGTCGCCACGCACCAGGTCGATGGCCGTCTGCCCCTTGAGCGCCTGGTAGGTATCCGGCATCATCTGGTCGACCTCCGGCATCGCCCCACCGCCCTCGGTGAACAAGCCCGTGAGGTTGCTGTACGCCTGGGACACAGAGCCGACACCCGGATACGCCGTCTCAGCTGCGGAGTACGAGATGCCGGACTGCGCGTTGTCGCTTCGACCACTGACGCGCATGAAGAGAGGAGCACCGCCGGGGCTGAGCTGCTCTGCTGCGATGTGATCGAGGGAGGGGCCCGTCGGCATGGCGTTGAATTTCGTGGCCGCCTCGAAGCTGAACGGGTCGTTGGAGTTCGGCGTGACAGGCATGCACGTGAAGTACGTGCCAACCACCTGGGTGTGGGTGTCGTTGCCCTGGCCACGCGCCATGCCGGAGGTCCACTCGTTCATGGCGCGGATACCGCGAGGCACCAGCAGCTTGTCGACGTAAGGCGCAAGCGCTTCGATGGTCAACCCGGTGAGGTCCGCCGCGGTCAGAGGACCGTGCGAATTCTCAGGGAAGAACATGTCCGTCAGGCAACCGTAGTGGGTGTACATGACGATCAAGCGAGGCTGAATGGTAGCCTGCGCCTTGGCAGTGCGCTCCGCGACGGAGGAGAGGAACGGGGCGGCGACGGTGGCACCACCAAGGCCGCGGAGGAAGAGTCTGCGGTTCATGCTGTTCTTCATGGGTCAGTTGTCCTTTCAGTTTCCAACAGTGCGCAGACGGAAGGAATCTGCTTGAGTCATGTTTGCGAGCACATCGAGCATCGTGCTGCTGGCATCGTTCATGTTGACGAATGCTTGGTCGACGGTGCAGGCGTCGTTCGGGTTTGGCAGGCGGTCGGTGAAGAAGCCCACCAGACGCTCCGCATAGATGCGCTTCGCCTTCGGATCGGCAGCGATCGCCGCCATGAGCTCCGCCGCAGAGCTGATCTCCGTCGGCTGAGAGCCGATGATGACCGTCGCCGAGGGATCGATCGGACCACCCAACGGGTCGATGTCTTGCCACTCACCGACAGCGTTGTAGTTCTCCAAGACGAATCCCGGCGGGTTCACGAGTGGCGTATGGCAACCCGTGCATTCGGCAGGTTCCGTGAGCGCCGTGATCTGCTCGCGACGCGTGCTGTACGTCCTATCCGACGGGGGTTGAGTGGGCGGATTGTCCACGGGCGGCCCGGGATCGGCACCGAGGATGTTGACGGTGATGAACGCACCGCGAAGGATCGGGCTGGTCACCTCTGGCGAGGAGAACGAACTGAGGAAGCCGACGCGCGTCAAGAATCCGGGACGGTCGGCGAGGTCCACCGCCTGCAGCTCCGGGCCGTAGGCGGCGGCATCCAAGCCATACAGCGGCGCAGTGTCCGCGTTCACGAAGGCCGTGGTGCTCATGAAGACGTCCTCGAACGATCCGCCGGTGTAGGCGATCTCCTCGAAGAAGCGGTCGAGCTCCGCCTGCATCGTCGGTCGTTTCTCGTCGGTGTAGTTGGGGAACGTCTCGGTCGGGTGCTGGATCTTGTACCAGTGGGATTGATCATCCTGCACCAGGTACGCGCGATGCGCCTCTGCTAGCTGAGGTGCGGACTTCTCACGAACGGCGAGCATGCGCTCCGCTTGCGCCAGGATTTGCGCCTCCGTCGTCAGCTCTCCTGCATCAGCGGCGTCCATCAGTGCCTCGTCCGGGACGCTGCCCCACACCATCAAGGCCAGCCTGGCGGCGATCTGGTGGCTCGTGAGCGCGATCGGACCGCCTGCGGACATCTCCGTGCCGCCCATCTCCGGAACCATCAAGAACGAAGGCGAAATGAGGAACGAGTAGAGCAATGCCTCAGCGATTTCGTCGGGCGTGCCGGCGGGCTCGATGTTGACGAGCGTCATGAAGCGTGCCACGTCGTCGTCGGTCATTGGGCGGCGAAACGCTTGGCGTCCGAACGTTCGAATCGTGTCCTCGTAGCAAGTCGGCACGCTCGCTGGGTCACAGCTGATGAAGTTGCTCTTGTTGGGACCAGCGATCACCTCCGCTGCGACCTGTGCGGCGACATTCTGGTAGGCGCCCCAGATGATGGAGTCGAGCGGGCCGTCGTAGTCGTCGTTGAGCATCTCGGAGGGCTTGCCCCCATTGACGGTGGTCACCCCGAGCAAGTCCCGCAGGACGTTGTCGTATTGGCGATTGAGCAGGCGCGGAACCTGGCTGGTCGCGGGCACGCCAGGCGCACAATCGGAGACAATCGCGTCGGTTCCGAGGTCGACCACCTGATCATTCATGCCCTCCATGGCGCCTGGCGCTTCCGGCATGGCACCAGGGGCCTGGGCACCCGGCGTTTGGCTCGCCGGGTCCTGTCCTGCCGGAGCTTGCCCCGCTGGGGTCTGACCCGGGGCGGCAGCACCACCCGGCACAGTGCCCGCCGCGCCCGCCGCGGGGACACCCGCAGCACCCTCCTGCGCACCCGGAACACCCATCGTCTCCGTGTCCCCGGAGCAGCCTGCCGCGAACAGGCTTCCCAGAATCATTACTCTTGTCGCCGTCTTCATGTGATTTCTACCTTCGCCTGGAACTGGACATCTGATCTCGCTCGTGGATGCCGGCGCCTGGAGCCGATGCTTTGCGAACACCCAACTGGAGGAGGTGGGTTTCCCCCACTTTCGAGAGCCACCATGCCGAGATGCCCGCATCGGCGAGCTCGTATGTGGGCTGGGGCGCATCCCCGAGTGGGGGCGTCTCAATGCGGAAACTTTTGGCTTCCACAGAAATGAGTGACCTCTTTTGTGTAAGTCTTCCGCAACGATCGGGCGCCAGATCGCCGCCTGATCGCGCCCCGCTGTGCACTTTGTGCCGCTAGCCGGCGACAGAATTCTCCGGCCGCAACGTCGAAACGTTAATGTCCGTAAGTTCACGACATTGCAGATTTTGACGCCGGGGCGCAGCAGGCTCTCGAAGCGGAGGGATCCCGTGCGAGAGGCGGCGTGGAGCGGCGCAGCGGCGAGCATGGGGTTGCGGCGCGAGACGGTTGGAAACCCGCCCCCAGTCAGGCCCAATCGAACCCGGCAGCTACGCCAAATCGAGCCCGGCTCAGCCCCTGCGATAGGTACCTGGCGTGACTCCGGTGTGGCGCTTGAACGCGACGTTCAAGTGCGTCTGACTCGAGAAGCCGCAGGAGTGGGCGATGTTCGCGAGCGTGCAGTCCCGGTCGCGAAGCATGGCCTTCGCCTTCTCGACCCGGCGGGCCACGAGGTAACGGTGTGGCGTCGTGCCAAAGCTCTGCTTGAACAAGCGAGCGAAGTGGTCAGGACTGTAGCCCGCGAGGGCGGCAAGATCGACCAAGCCCAGGTTATCGTTCAGGTGCTCCTCGATGAACGCTCGGATCTTCTCACGCGATATGCTGCTCAGACCTTCAGGACCGGCGAGTGAGCTTCGTCTTGGACCAAAGCGCTGGCTGACATACGCCGCCAACGCCAAAGACACCCCTTGAACGTAGGCGGCCCCAAGCGGTTGACCCGTCGCAGCCTGAACTTGCAGCCGCTTGACCAGGTCGACGACGTGAGCGTCGACCAAGGACAAGCGAGTCCCCGCGCCAGGGTCGAGCCCGTGACCTCCAACGCCCATCAGTGCGCGCAAAGTCTCCTCTGGAAAGTTCACGGCGACGCACTCGGAAGCCTGACCCTGCCAGGTGATGCGGTTGAAGCGAGTTCCGCGTGGCAACAGGTCAATCGCCCCGGTGCGACGCACGAACTCGTGCTTGCGGTCGGTCGGACCAGAAGTGCCGCCACAGGCAGCGTCTATTATCTGCACTTCGCTGACTCCCCCGGTCCACACCAACACGGAGTCCGTCTCCGTCACCAAATCTTCGAGACAGCCCGATCCTGCGAAATGTCCAACGCGCAAAGGAAGGCCGGCCCAATCCGAACCAGTCAATGCGCGTCCGTACTTCTCGTTCATGGCAGCACGTGAGCGTTAACACAAACCCGCCACCGCGCGACGAATGTCGTACGGGTATGCCCGCAGCACGCAGGTAAAACGCAATGTCACAGCTATCATGAAACGTGCGCGGTTATCACGGAAAGCTACAAAACTGTCGCGGCTTGTTGCAAGACGCAAAACGGAGGCCTCAGTACCTTGCGGATTTTCGAACTCAAAAAGTGAGATGCTCCGTGCCCTACTCTCCTGACCAACCGCGCCGAGAATGTCGACCCCATGCCAGGCTGTTTCACAACAACAGGCTGTTTCACAACAAACTGTCTGGGGGTATTCGTTGCGCGCTTGGCGTCATGCTGAGCGCAGTGGCAATCATCACCGGCTGCGCCACGCAGGATGAGGCAGACGGTGACGCAACCGCGGTGCAACCCGGTTCTTCGATGGCGGCCCCCGACTCGGCGCCACTGGCGAGTTTGGGCACACCGGCGAGCGGCCAGGGCAACCTCTCCCCACCCATGCCAACAGCGGCAGCTCCTGATACGGAGGACTCGAGTGGCATCGCCTCAGCCGAGCCGAACGATGCACAGGATGGTGCCCCGCAGTCACCCACGGCCAACGTGGATCCGACGTCGTCCCCGGCTGACTCTCAGGATCGCCCAGGACAAGATCCCTCGAACTCGGCGGCGATGGACCCCGAAGCTGGCGGAGGGGGCGGCAATGGCGGGATGGTGGCTGTCGCCGATCCCGACGGCGTGGGCGCGGCACCCACGATCGACTCAGGGGCGGGCGGCGCCAGCAGCGAGATTTCGGACACGTCCGAGGCTGGTGGCGCGCCTTCAGAAGATGAGATGATGGAGGCCGCTGGCTTTCAGCCCTGCCCAACGACGGAAGCCTGCAAGATCCTGCCACTCGGCGACTCCATCACCGATGGCCTGGGTGTGCCGGGGGGCGGCTCCTACCGCATCGAGCTCTTCCGGTTGGCCTTGGCCGACGGCAAAGACATCACCTATGTGGGCAACTCTCAGAACGGGCCGGCCGACGTCGACGGGCAGCCCTTTCCAAAGGCCCACGAGGGGCACAGCGGTTGGACCATCGAGCAGATCGACGGCATCGTGCCCGATCCAGCCCTCGAAGACGGTCCGCACATCGTCCTGCTGCACATCGGCACCAACGACATGTATCAAACACCGGCGGGCGCAGCCGACCGCTTGGAAACCCTGCTGGATCAGATCATCGAGACGCTTCCCGATTCGCTACTCGTCGTCTCGACGATCATCCCCTTTCCCGGAGCACCGGGTGAAGTCGCCAGCTACAACTCGGGCGTCGTGACCGTGGTGCAGGCGAGAATCGATGCAGGTGAGCACATTCTGCTCGTCGATCAGTTCGAAGGTTTCCCCGAAGGAGAACTCGCCGACGGCGTGCACCCAAACGAAGCTGGCTACGCTCGCATGGCCGCCAAGTGGTACGAAGCGATCGTCGAGTACCTGCCCTGAGCAGAGCGCGGCAACCCGGTGCACGATATGGGAGAAGTCGGACGTTCTCCCTCTGCCGCGCGACGTGAACCGAAGCGACAGAGAGAGCCGAGCAGAACGCGGGCACGTACATCTGCGACGACGACGGGCTCACGTCGTCGTCTCGGCCCCGGTTCGCGAGGGTGTGCACTACCTCTGGTTCGACCATCTCGACGTCTCGGACGGCAACTCGGACATCACTCACGCGTCCGGCTACATCACCATCTCCTACACGCGCTTCTCGTATCCGACGCGTCGCACGGCTCCAGCCAACGGACAGTCAGGCCATCGCTTTTCGAACCTGATCGCGGCGAGTGACACCGATGCTGGCGAGCATCACGTTTCATGACAACTGGTGGGCAGAGAACGTCGATCAGCGAATGCCCCGCACGCGGTTCGGACAGATCCACGTCTTCAACAACCCATTCACTTCAGAGGGCAACAGCTACCGTACGAACGCCCGCTTCGACGCAGAATCGCAGGTCGAAAACAGCCTCTGCCGCAGCGTGAACAAGCCCCTGGCACCGGACGGCAACGGCGCGATGCGGGCGTCGGGCAACGCGTTCGAACGCACCTCAGGCAACACCAGCGACCACGGAGGCTCGGCGACTGAGAATTCGGAGTAGTTGCCGTCTCGAGCGATGCGGCAATGGGCTGCGAGCACGATGTTGCGAGCGTCCGTCCTCCGCGCGCTGCTGTACAGCCTGTCGCTGCTCGCGGCCCTGACGCTGGCGCCGTCTTCGCTTGCGGACAACAGCGAGGGGGAAGGCCCCATTCGAGTCACCTACTGGGACAAGCGGCTGACCGGGCTGCTCGTGCGCGTGGGTCAGAGTCGCGTTCACTACACACGATCACGACGACGAGAGAGGCACGAATGTCCGGAGCAGCCCCCTTGACCAGTGCCTTGCGGCGGTACCCTGCGGCACGTACCATCGTGCATCTGATGCTCGTCGCCGTGTACCTGGGGCTTTCGTCCTGCCCATTGGGCACCACCGTGTCGAGTGCGCTCGTGGCGTAGAGCTTCGCCCGTCTCGAGTCGCCAGGTCGCGACCTGACCGACCAGGAGTCGTTCACCCTCAGCTTGGGGTTGCAGTTTTACCAGAACCAGCTGGGTGGAACACAGTGGCACTATCTGATGGCAGCCTCGGTGCTGACGATACTGCCGTTGGTCCTGCTCTTTTTCTTCTTTCTGCGCACGTTCCTGGCCGGGCTGAGCAGTCTCAAGCACGTCGAAGCATAGCGTTCTGGTGCGCACGCCCTGGGGAACGAGGGGTACGCGGTGGTCGGCCGTGGAAAAATTTTCCGGCGTTTCACCCGGCCGATTTCTGCTCAGGAAGTTAACTGAGGAATATCGGTGCCTCACCTACACCCAGCCGTGCTCTGGGGTAAACACCGAGCGTTGACGCTGCGGGCCGCTTCGATTACCGCTCGCGTAACCCTGAGGAGGATCTTCCAATGAAACGATCTCACACCGCGGGCGCCCTCGCATTGGCGCTCATCATGTCGGCCTTTGGCTGCTCCAAAACCGAGCAGAAAGAGGCTTCCAAAGTAGAAGCCGACACCAAGACAGAATCGGCAGCAACGGCTGAAAATGCCAAAGGCGAAGGGACGAAGGAGGTGGCCGCTAAATCTGACACGACCGCCAAACCGGCAGGCAAGGTATCGATCACGAAAGAGGCGTGGGGCAAGACCGACGATGGCCCCGTCGACCTCTACACGCTGGTCAACGAGAACGGCCTGAAGATGAAGGTGACCAACTACGGCGCCATCATCACCGAGTTCGACGTGCCAGACAGAGACGGCAAGATGGCTGACATCGTCGCCGGCTACGACAACGTCGATGGCTACGTCAAGAACAACCCCTACTTCGGCACCACTGTCGGTCGCATCGCCAACCGCATCAAGGACGGCAAGTTCAAGCTTGAGGGCAAGGAGTACACCCTGTTCACCAACAACGGCCCCCACCACCTGCACGGGGGCAAGAAGGGCTGGGACAAGGTGATCTGGACGGCCGAACCCAAAGAGACTGCAGACGGCCCCGCGCTCGTGCTCAGCTACACGTCACCCGACGGGGAAGAAGGCTACCCGGGTGAGGTCAAAGCCAGTGTGACCTACACGTTGACGAACAACAACGAGTTCCACGTCGACATGAAGGCAACGACCGACAAGACGACAATCGTCAACATGGCCCACCACACCTACTGGAACTTGGGCGGCTACGACTCCGGCACCATCCGAGACAACATTCTGACGATCCACGCAGACAAGTACACACCGGGTAAGGTCTACAAGCCCGACACCGATCCAGTCCCGTCTGGCGAAGAGAAGGCTGTGGACGGATCGCCGTTCGACTTCACCTCGCCCAAGCCCATCGGCAAGGACCTGGAAGCCGCAGGCGGCAAGCCCATCGGCTACGACCACAACTGGATCGTCAACGGCGAGCCCAACAAGCTGCGCCCAGTCGCGGAGCTGAAGGACCCGAAGAGTGGGCGCGTCATGACCCTCGAAGCGGACAAGCCTGGCGTGCAGTTCTACGCTGGTATCTTCCTCGATGGTTCAATCAAGGGCAAAGGCGGGCACACCTATCCGCAGTACGGTGCGCTGTGCCTCGAAACCCAGGCGTATCCCAACGCCATCAACGTGCCCGCGTGGCAGGACCAAGTCATCTTGAAGCCGGGCGAGACGTACACGCACAAGATGATTCATCGCTTCACGACTGAGAAGGCTGGAGCCGAAGAGGCCGCAAAGCCCGCGGACAAGCCGGCCGAAGAGTAAAACGACCAAAAGCGAAACCCCGGAAGAGTTTCAGCGAGGTCAGCGGCGCGTCGTCCCGAGGGGCGGCGCGCTGCTGACATTTTGTGTGGCGCCAAGCCCGAACGGGGTGTGTCGCGCAGCTACGCCGGTCCGCAGTGTTGACTCGTCGCCACGCGCAGCCTGCTCACCCTCGGCACTGTCTACGGCACCTATCATGCCCGATCACGCGGGTTCACCAGGGGTGGACGTCGGGTTCACGCCTCGAGCTGGATGTGACGCAAGTGGGCTATACGCGGGATCCAGCGCGCCAGACAGGCTCAACGGTGCCCCCGTTTGGTCCAAACCTGGACCGAAAGGAGACGGGGGAGGGTGCCAGTCGGTCCTCATCGCACCTCAGCGTTCATCCACGACCGTCCTCTTGGCCTCGGTCGTCACGATGGACTAGTATCTTCTTCATGGGTCGTGGGCATGTCATCGCGAGGCGCTACCGCTTGGAGGAAGTGCTTGGCGAAGGGGGGCAGGCGACGGTGTATCGCGCCGTCGATCTACAGGGTGGCAGAGAGGTGGCGGTCAAAGTCCTCGACGGACAACTCGCCAACGATGAAACCGTCGTGGCGCGAGTGATTCGCGAACAGCAGGCGATGGTCGCTCTGGCGGAGACCAATGCCGTCGAGTTCATCGACCTTTGCACCGAAAACGGAAGCCTGTGCTTGGTCTTGGAACTCTTGGAGGGGATGGATCTCGAGGGGCGTCTTGCTGAGCTCGGTCGCGCGCGCGCACTGATGCCCGTCAGCGAAATCGTCGCAATCATGCAACCGCTGGTGGAGACGTTGGACAAGGCGCACGCGGTGGGTATCGTGCATCGAGACCTCAAGCCCAGTAACATCTTCCTGCTCAGCGAACGGCTCGGTGGCGGAAGCCGCCTTTTGGACTTCGGCTTGGCGAACCTGAGCACGGCTGCGCCTTTGACGGCCGTCGGTACGGTGATGGGCTCTCCCAGCTACATCGCGCCGGAGTCGTGGGCTGGCATCCCCGGGCGCTCGGGCGCAAAAGCCGACATCTACTCCCTCGGCGTGATTCTGTTTCGCATGCTCAGTGGCCGCATGCCGTTCGTCGGCAAGACGCTCATCGACAAGATGCGCAACACGACGGGAGCCGAGCGTCCCAGCTTGCACGCCCTGCGAAACGAATTGCCGCCACAGGTGGACATCTGGGTGGAGAGAGCTTTGGCGGTGGACCCGGAAGAGCGCTTTGCATCGGCTGGGGCCTGTTTTGGCGAGCTGCTCTGGGCGTTGAATCTCGCACCGCACCCATCACACCAGAAGCGAGCACAGCTGTCCGAGGCTCGAGCAGCCAACATCCGCTCCTGGCTGGACAGGGACGCGCCCCGGTTTTCGTCGTTGCCGCCCGCGTCGGCCACGCCGGATGAGCCTCCAGCTCGAGCCAACGAAATCGAGGAGCCCACGGATGGGCTGCCGTTCTTGTCGGTGGAGCCGGGGCCCGTCACCGAACCTCCCGAAAACGAGATCGAGGAGCCGACGGCTGGATTGCCCTTCTTGTCGGTGGAGCCGGGGCCCGTCACCGAACCTCCCGAAAACGAGATCGAGGAGCCAACGGTTGGACTGCCCTTCGAGATCGAAGAGCCAACGGCTGGCTTACCCTTTCTTTCCGTAGAGCCCGAGCCGCTTTCCGACGTCCCTTCGAATGGCTCGAGCACTGAACGAGGTCGCGCGGTACTACCGCCGATCCCCCGAGCCCCAGGCCTGCCGGGGGACGAGATTTCCTCTACTTTCGCGCATCGGGCCCCGCCAAGCACGAGCGCTCCGAGTGTGGTCCCGGAACAGTCCGGGATGCGCTCGAACATCTCGGCAGAATGGGAGGCTGCGACGACCTTCTACTCGCCGGCGGGCCACGCCGTGCGCAACAAGGGCAGGTAGCGACCGGCAGCTGGGTCCCCTTCGTGGGCCCGAAGGAGTCGCGCACGCGCTGCGCCGCGTGGAGCACCCAGCATCCGCCAGCAGCCCTGGACCCAGCTTCCCTCGGCAGGTAGAACGCTTCTCGGCGGTGGTCCGTCGCACCGCAGCGAAGCAGCCATGGTCCCTTCCCGCAAACCCAGACTGCTGATCTTCATCGTTGCCTTTCAAGCGCAATCCACGCTGAAGGCGGTGCTGGACCGAGTGCCACGGCCGCTGTTCGACGAGTTCGACTGCGAGATCCTGGTCGTGGACGACGCCTCGTCGGACGACACGTTTGCCGTCGGAGCAAACTACGCCCAATCCCACGTCGACATTCCGATCAAGGTACTGCGCAACGAGTTCAACCAGGGCTACGGTGGCAATCAGAAGGTCGGCTACACCTACGCCATCGAAGAAGATTTCGACTTCGTGGCCTTGGTTCACGGCGACGGCCAATACGCTCCGGAGTGCCTGCCCGAGCTCCTAGCCCCATTGCTCAGTGGGGAGGCGGACGCCGTCTTCGGCAGCCGCATGATGACACCGAGAGCAGCCCTGGCTGGCGGCATGCCGCTCTACAAGTACGTCGGCAACCGCATTCTGACACGCATCCAGAACGGACTGCTGCAAACCCGATTGTCCGAGTTCCACAGCGGCTACCGATTGTACCGAGTGAGCGCTCTGGAGGGTATCGAGTTTCGACTCAACACGAACGACTTTCACTTCGACACCGAGATCATCATCCAGTTGCTCAACGCGCGGGCGCGGATCGTCGAACGGCCAATCCCCACGTACTACGGCGCCGAAATCTGTCGCGTCAACGGCCTGCGCTACGCCAAAGACGTCGTGCGCGTCACCCTGCAGGACGTCGTGCATCGTTTCGGCCTGCGCTATCAGCGGCGCTTCGAGCCGAAGTCCGATGGCAATACGCATTACGACCTGAAGCTGGGATATGACAGCAGCCACCAATACGCTCTGGACGCCGTCCCGAACGGAGCTCGAGTCATGGACATCGGGTCGGGCCCGAAAGGCCTCGCCGAGCAATTGCTCCAGCGGGACTGCTCGGTCACTCTCGTCGATCAGTATCCGACTGCACTCGACGACGATCGCCTGAAGCTCGTCGTGCAAAACCTCGACGACAGCTTGGCCTTCGAGGTGCGAGGGCACGACGTCTTGTTGCTGCTCGACATCATCGAACACCTCAAGGACCCGGAACGCTTCTTGGAGCGGCTGCGGCGGCAGTTCGACTACGAGAGCAAGAAGGTGATCTTGACGACGCCGAACGTCGCGTTCTTCGTACAGCGCATCATGTTGCTCCTGGGCGAGTTCAACTACGGCAAGGCGGGCATCCTCGATCGCACTCACACGCGCCTCTTCACCTTCCGCACCCTGCGCAAGCTCCTGGAGGACGAAGGCTTCCGAATTCGTGAGACCAAGGGCATTCCAGCACCGTTTCCGAAGGTGTTGGGCGACGGCCTCTTGGGCAAGACCGCGTTGGCGCTGAACCGCGCACTGATCAAGGTCAATCCACGCCTGTTTTCGTATCAGATCTACGTCGAAGCGGAGACGACTCCAACGGAATCCTTCGTGCTGTCTCACTCCCGGAGTCACAGCACGTCGGAAAAGCACGGTATCTCCCAGAAGCGCAACGTGTCCCAGCGGGGCGTGTCCCAGAAGCCCAGCTCACCCACAGGGCGCACTCGGCCAGCGCGAAAGATCGACCACGAAGGCTCGTGATGGACGCGCGATCAGGCGAAGTCGGCATTTGGCGAGCCCTCCGTGCCAGACTCAGCACGCGGTCGACTCGCCGCCGCTCACGACGGAACAAGTACTGGTGGACGCTCTTATTCGCGCTGCTGCCGGCACTCATCGGGAGCATCCCGATCATCGTCGAGATCCCTTCGAGCTACGACCACGCCACGCATCTGTTCAAGGCATGGCACTTCTGGGAGGAGCTGGTGCCTTCGGGCCGCGTGCGCGGCTGGAGCAACTACTGGGCCTTCGGCTTCCCCTCCGATGAGCTGGTGCCGTGCGGTGGAGAACTCTGGGTTGGCTTGTTCCGAGGCCTGACGCTCGGGCTGCTGCCGTGGGATCGCACTTACGCCGTGGCATTCGCCGCGTTGCTGGTCTTCAAGTCCTTCGCGGCCTTTCGCTTCGCTCGCTTGTACTTCGGCACCAGAGCCGCAGTGATTTGCGCTTGGCTTTGCTTCTTCGACCCCGGCGGACAGCTCGAAGGCGGCTGGAAGTGGTACATGGAGTTTGGGGTATGGCCGGTCACCCTGTGCGCGAGTCTGGTGTTGTTGAGCTTCGAACGGCTCGAGAGCGTGCTGCGCGGAGGCCGCAGCCGCGACGTACTGCTCGGCGGGCTGCTGTTCGGCGCTGCCCTGACCACGCACCAGTTGGCGCTGGTTGCGTTCGTCATCCTCGTACCGCTGTTCTTCCTCGATCACCTGTTGCGCGCCCGACGACCCGACGTGGCCAGGTACTTTCAAGTCTTGGGGGCGACTGCGCTGGGCTTCTGCCTGTCGGCGTTCTATCTGCTGCCATTTCTGACCCGAACCGATCAAACACTCGACCTGGGTTGGATCCACGAGCCACTGTCCGAGATCAGCCAGCGCTTTGTCGAAATGCGGACGTTTCAGGGCATGTGGATGCCCTTCCATGCACTGGGAGTGCTCGGCTGCGTGCTGGCTCTTCGCAAACGCCGTCCGGGGAGCGTGTTCTTCGTCGCGGCATCAGGCCTGTTCATCCTCCTGGCTTCCGATACTTTGGTGGCTGACCTTCACTTGCATCGGGCACTGCCGACGCTGATCAAAGTCGAAGTGACGCGGATGCTGCTGCTGGCCAAGCTCTTCTGGCTGCCGCTGGCGTCCCATGCGCTCGTCGAAGTGGCGCGGTTGCCGATGCACGTCGCACGCCTCAGCCCCGTGCGCCTTTGGGCAGCGCGAGCAATTCTGACTGGGCTCGGGCTCGCGTTGATCGTCCCGAGTTGGCGCTCCATCTACGAAACTCAGATTGACCGCGAGATCGTCGGCCAACGGGAGATGAAGTACTGGCAGGACTTCCAGCCGTTCATCGAGTGGTCACGCGAGGAACGTCGAAGCCACAGCGAGCACTACCGCATCGCGTACCGCATGCGCCGCACGGACCACTCGTCCAGCGCGCTACCCGTCTACAACGAGACGCCGATATACAAGATCGGGTACACGCCAACCCAGATCTTCAACAAGCTGCCGTGGGTGCTCTCGCCCAACATGCTGCGCGCGACCAATTCCAAGTACGTTCTTAGTACGGTCGAGCTGCCTTCGCCGACGCTGAGCTTCGAGCGCATGTTCGGCAGGCTGTTTCTCTATTCGTTCAAGTACTACAAACCTGAGCCGTTCACCTTGACGGGCGCGGGCAAGGCCGAATTGCTGGAGTTCGAAGACGAACGTGTGCGCGTGCGCTTGAGCGGCACGGATACCTCGTCGCGATTGAAACTACACATCGCGAGCTACCCCCGCTGGCGGGCGAGCATCAACGGAGCCCCAGCACCCATCGAAACGGTCACGGTGGCTGGGGTCGAAGACCCGATGCTGATGGAGATCGCCGCTAGCGATGGGGAGCTGCTGCTGGAGTACGTGTATCGTGGCGCCGATTGGATTGGCCTGCTCCTGACGCTTGGCGCACTTCCGGGCTTCGTCGGGCTGGTGTGGCTCGAGCGACGTCGTGGGTTGCTCACCCGGGGCGTTTCCCTCGCGCGCAGGCACGGGCGAGCACTTTCGCGTCTCTCCTTGCTGCTGCTGCTCGGCGTCGCAGTCGTCGTCGCTCTTCGGACCCGCTCGCGGCAGCGACTGCTGCCCGCAACGTCGATCTTCCATCAAGTCGAAGCGAGCGACCTGACCCTCGGGGGCACGACTTGCAGAAAGCTGGAACCGCTCGTCTTTCAGTGTGGGGAGAACCGACTCGAAGCTCGCCCCGTTACCGGTTCGGTTTGGGGAGTGCACCTGTGCATGCACACTACCGCGGCCGGACCTCTCGAAGTGCGCTTGCGCAAGCGCATGGGCTCCTTCGTCAAAGGGTTCTACTCCGTCCCGATGAAGGGCACGGGTACCATCGAAGCGCGACTCGATGGGGCCTCGTTGGGCAAGATCAAAACGCGACACCCCTTCTTGCGTCGACAGTTCCTGCAGTACGACACACGGAAGGTCCGAGGACGAGAGTCCTCGCTCGAGCTGTCACTCGAAGGTGTTGCGCTCAACTGCTTCGATTTTCGAGTCACCGAGTGATACGGTTTCGCTCGTGCGCCAAATCGACGATCCGAGTCAGGCAGCGAAGCTCGCGCAAGCCATCGTTGCTGACATCGAGCTCTACCATGAAGACGACATCGCTCACGGCCGCGGCCTGAGCGAGGCCATCGACGACGGTCGCAAGCTGTTCACTGCGCGGGTCGCGCCGTCACTGCACGGCGTGTTCGAGGAGGCCGCCGCACAGCTCGCGGCGCTCGGCACGGCCAGTCATCAGGAAGCACACGGCGACACTCGACCAAGTGATCCACCGCCGCAGCTGCCGCCGGGCCTGTTCGAGGACCCTCCCCCCAGAAGGAAGCCAAACACGACACTACCGTTGCTGCTGCTGGCAATGATCGGTGCGGTCGGGGTAGCCGCTTGGTCGTACTTGAACTCCGGTTGATTGGGTTTCGTCAGTCCAAGCCGCAAGCGGGATCTGTCGTGCACCCGATGGCCTTCGAAAAATTGCTGAGCGGTCCACAATCACAGCCGGGAATCAGCGCGTCGCACGCGGGCTCCAGGCCGCAGTAGTAGTCGCCACAGCTCCCTTCGTACCAGGTACCGCCGGTGCTCTCGCACAGTGAAGCATCATCCACGGGTTCAGTCGCAGCGCAGCGCGCCTCCACACTGACACCGGACGGAGAGCGAGCAACGAAATGCATGTGGCCAGTCTACGGCAGAACACCCCGCGATGCTCATTTCGCAGGGTGTTTTGCGCGTGCGCGACCACTAGCCGCGCTGCCCGCCCAACAGAGTAGTCATCTCGGAACGACGCAACCCCCGGGAAGGTCTGGCCGCGCCGCCCGAGTGACTACAAAGAGGCAGCGGGGTGGTCACTACTGGACGGAAACGATGGGACAGTTGACGGTGGCTGCGCCCGTGGCCAGGAGCCCTGCCGCCATCGCCGACTCGAGATCGGACACCGAGTCGAAGTCTGCGTTGTCGTAGATGTTGACCAGCCACAGCGGCGAATAGCCTTCGTCACCGGGCACGGTCGCCACCACGTTGTGCGTCTGCATGCTGCCTTCTTCCACCACGAAGCCCGACGCAGGGCCGCCGCCG
>JBNKHV010000047.1:0-117542 GCA_050290545.1 Polyangiaceae bacterium
GATCTCGTATCGCTCCGGAGCGGGAAGAAAGCCGTGACAGAAAGCCTCGAACGCTCGGCGCTCTTCCGACAGGCCGCGAGACAAGCTCTCCGGTTGGCTGGATACGGCTGACGAGACCATGCGCGCGGCCAGCTCGATCGCCCGGGCAGACACTTCGGGGAAGTCCGCAGTAACCCAAGCCACAAACACAGCATCCGTCTTCGTCTCAGTGTCCGAGTCGCGCTTTGACGGCGCCCGAGCGAGTTCCACCGTGCCCCCCTGCTCGTCACCACACCCAACTTCAGTCAGAAGCAGCAAGGCGAGGTCTTTGATGACCTCGGCCACGGTCAGCGCGTCGCTCCGTGCAGCAGGTGGAGCTTCCTCGGTCCACGCCGGGACACATGCCGCCAGCCGGCGGGTCCAGTCCGAGGGCAATACCGGGCTCGCAGCCAGGCGTGCTTCGATGCCGCAGACACTGCGAGGTGCAAACTGGTTCGCGCCGCGGCGACGAAATAGATCGCTCAACTGCAGAGGACTCTTCCTTTCGAACAGTCTGATTGGAGCGAGGTCTCGAGAAGTACCCTCTGGCCTCGATGGCGGAGAGGACCAACACGAAAACTCCTCCGGACGGAACTCCGAGAGGGCCTTCGCCACTGCCAGAAGATTGTGCTGGACGTTGTCCACGCGAATCACGTTGTTGTAGCAAGTGGTTCGGACACCACCCTGCACCTGCTCCGCATCGACAACGTAGTAGTCGTCTGCGCGATCTCGGTACACCAGCTGCGAGACGCTGCGCAGGCCTCGACAGATCGCGAGACGATACCGCTCCTGACGCCCACGGTCGCCCGTGTCTCGCGCCACGCAATACGCATCGACGAGCCCCTCCAGGTACACGCCCGTCGAAGAGGCGTGAGGCGGACCAAATGAGCGATTGACGTCGTAGAAGCGACCCGCGCACTCTGGCGCGGCAGGCACCGGCCACTGCTGCATCGGGAGCAGCCAATCGTTCATCTCCAGGATGAACGATGCGAGCTCCGGATCACGAGTCTGCTGGAAGACTCGGTAGTAGGCCTGCGTGTGCCAGGGAATGAACGCGGGGTTCTGATTTTTTGGTTGCCGGTGCCAATCTCGGTAGTACCGGAAAGAAGTCATGAAACGTTCGAGCAAAGCCTGCTCGCCCGTTTCAACGTAGCGAACGGCCCACGCCAGCAAGGCTTCGCCCGGATAGTAGTTTTGTTGGTCGTTCCTATCGCTCGGACGAAAGAACGTTCGAAACTCCCCGGTCGGCTGCCACGCGTGGTCGATCGTGCGCCAAAGGCTGGCTTCGACTTCCGAGTACTTGTTTCGGTCATCGTGCTCGACGATGGATAGAGCTGCCAGCGCTACCGCCCCCAACTTCACCATGCCGTCGTATTCGATCAGCCCGAGGCCGTTTTCCGCTCGGTAGTAATGGTCCAGATTGTATTGGACGTTGCGGTCCACCAGACTCGACAGGTCCTCGTCTGCCGCAGTCCGGGCCGCACGACACAAGGCCCACGTCGCCATCCATTGGCGGATCATGTTGTTGCCCGACGCGTGCTCTCGGCTTCGACTGGGCAGATAGAGGTAGCGCACGCGCCCGGTCGCATCGACACTCGCAGTGAGATAGCGAAGGAGCAATGCGTGCAGCGCCTGAACGTGCCGAACGTCGATCTCGTCAGGGCTCACCAACCGCGCTCCCCGCCGCAGTGGGTAAACGACTGGGCGCGGCTCGAACGTCAGCAATCCCTCGCTCGCTCGAAAGCGGCGAATCGCGATCCCACCCCGCACACGCTCGAACGGCACACCATGACGCTCGGCGAAGCTCAGTATCAGGTGTTCAGCATTCGCGTTGTTAGTGATGGTCGTCAGCGGCGCGATGCGCTCGACGACTGAATCGTGACGAAACTCGAAGCCCAGCACTCCGCGAAACCGGTCCGCATTGAGCGAACGCCACTCGCGGTCGGAGTTCACGTCGATCGGCGTGAACTCCGAGCACAGTGAGAACTCGACCGTCAATTGAGCGAGGTCGGCAGCAGGTGGCAGCTTCTTCTTCAACTCAGTCGCCGCGGCTTCCAAGCTCGCCAATTGATCAGCCTCCTCCGTCCAAACGCGGTGCAGCGGCCGGCCGCGATGTCGAAGGCACGAAAATACCGGCCCCGATCGTGCGCGTAACGAGGCACGGACGGCTTCACTCGGCGCGCTCTCCGAGCCCCGAATTGCCTTGGCCAAGAAGTGGCCAACCTCCTGAACAGCCTGCGCTTCAGTCCCCATGACAGGAGGCTCGGAGGGCAGGACATTCCGGCATGAGCAGCTAGTAACCGCGCGTCGGTTTTCCGGGCGCATCTTTTGACGTCGCGATCGATCTGCAACCGTGCACCCGATCGAACGAGGTCGAACGAATCAAGGGCGACAGGAACGACGCGATCTCGCGCATTGTATTTTCAAGCTCACGCCTCGTTTGCTCGCGCTCCAACGCCTGCTCACCCGCAACACGGACACTATCGAGAGAACTAGGCTTCACCGGCACCCGATGTCGGCGCGCGGCAGTCTGCTTCGTGTGTCAAGACGGCCGCGCGGCCATCATCTGCAAGCTCAACACCTCGAAAGAAGATCGCGACGGCACAGCTCGTGGGCGCTTCCAGAAGGGTCAACAGCTCCAACAATACAGGGAGAAATCGAAATGAAGTTTCGCAATCGCAAGTTATTTGGACCAATTCTGCCGGTCGTGCTCGTCGCCGCGGCCTGCGGCGGGGGTGACGGAGGCTCGGATTCGTCCGCCGATTCCGTTGCGGATATGTCAGGCGGCGAGACGACAGAAAGCGGCTCGACGGAGTCCATGACCCCGAGCTCGGACACCAACTCGGCGCTCCCAACAGACGACACGTCAAGCCCGTCAGATCCGACGGCTGACGACAGTTCAACGACGACCAACGACAGCTCGAGCTCTGAAGATCCGATGCCCGCAGATGACGGCATGGGCGATCCCGCAGATGACGGCATGGGCGGCGACGGCTTCGGCGGCGATGGTTTCGGTGGTGACGGCTTCGGCGGCGACGGTGACGGCTTCGGCGGCGACGGTGACGGCTTCGGCGGTGATGGCTTCGGCGGTGACGGCTTCGGTGGCGATGGCTTCGGTGGCGATGGCTTCGGCGGTGACGGTGACGGCTTCGGCGGCGACGGCATGGGCGGTGACGGCTTCGGCGGCGACGGCATGGGCGGTGACGGCTTCGGCGGCGACGGCATGGGCGGTGACGGTGACGGCTTCGGCGGCGACGGCATGGGCGGCGACGGTGACGGTGATGGCTTCGGCGGCGACGGCGATGGTGACGGCTTCGGCGGCGATGGCATGGGCGGCGACGGTGACGGTGATGGCTTCGGCGGCGATGGTGACGGCTTCGGCGGCGATGGCATGGGCGGCGACGGTGACGGTGACGGCTTCGGCGGCGACGGCGATGGTGACGGCTTCGGCGGCGACGGCGATGGTGACGGCTTCGGCGGCGATGGTGACGGCACTGGCGGCGACGGCGACGGCGATGGTGACGGCACTGGCGGCGACGGCGACGGCGCATAGCCGATCACCTCAAACCAGCCTTTGAAAAGGCGAGCGCCTCAATCGATGCGCTCGCCTTTTCTCATTGCGGTTCCGCTCTGCCACCACGCCGCGAAGTGGCTCGCGCGTGTCGCCGAGGACGGCCAACTCAACGACGGACTAAGGAGCCCAGTCGAAATTACCTGGCCTTCGAGCGCCGCTGCATCCCCGCCGGCTGCGTTACTCGTCGCTCGAATGCTTCAGCATGCTCGATTCCTCGCGCCTTGCCGGCATGGCGCATCGACGCCCTCGGGGCTCAGGTAATTCCGACCGGGCTCCTAAACGACGCTGTTGACGATGCTGCTGCGTCTTCGGGGTCGTTCCTAGTCGAGCGCCTTCTGCACCGCCATCAGTACATGCTGCACGTTGTCGACGCGGATCGTGTTGTCGTACACTGACGTCCTCAATGCCCCGCGAACTCTCGAGCGCTCCGATACGTAGTGCATGTCGAGGTCGTCGGTGAACTGAAGCTGCATCGCGCTCCGCAACCCCATGCGAATTGCGCTCGCATAGCGACAAGCCCGCTCCGTCTGGCCGAGCTGTGTGGCTAGTGAGTGCGCGTCGACCAACCCCTCCAGGTACACCCCGGTCGAGGATGCATGGGGTGGACCAAACGGGCGATGGGGATCGTGGAAGCGGCCAACGGTATCGTCGTAGACCGCACGAGATCGGGTCTGCATGGTGTCGACGAGCCAGTCGTTCATCTCGAAGATCCAATCTCGCAATTCAGGCACGTCCTCTGCACGAAGTAGCTCGTAGTACGCCTGGGTGTGCCAGGGAACGAAGGCCGGATTGCGGTTCGTCAAGTGCCAATGCCGGTAGTAGCGGTAGCTCACCATGAAGCGATCCAAGAGCCGTTGCGAACGCGTACGCCGGTACAGCATCGCCCACGCCAGGAGAGTCTCACCTGGGAAGTAGTTCTGGTTGTCGGTTCGTTCTTTGGGCTTCAAAAAGGTTTGGAAGGACCCATCTTCACGAGACAGAGCGTCAATCGTCGCGACCAGGCCCGTTTGCTCTGAACCCAACGTCTCACTCAGCGGACTCTCCATGATGGCGATCAGCGCCAGTGCGGCTGAGCCGAGATAGATGAGTCCGTCGTTCTCGATGCAACCGAGCTCGCCTCGCCAACGGAAGAAACGGTGCAAGTTGTACCGAAGATTGCGGTTGGCGGTAGCCTGAGCAACGGCGCGGGGGCTCTCCCCCGCTTGGTCAGCGAGGGCCTCGGGAACGACGGTGGCCCACGTATTGGAGCACCTTCTGGCCAGGCGCCCCAGACAAACAGTGGCCATCCACTGCCGAACCATGTTGTTGTCCGAGCGATCCAAGCTCTTGCTGGGATGGTAGCCATACGCCATGCGGCCGTTTCGGGCCACGTTTGCGAGCATCCAGCCCGAAAGCTGGCGCTCGAAGGCAGCAACGCGTTCCCAAAAGACGTCTTCCTCCTCGACGAGGACATTCCCGCGCAGCATTTCGTGCACGCGGTCAGACCCCGCGCTCACGTGGAACTGTCTCGCCTCAAAGGTGAACACCTTCCCTTCGTGAATCAAGCGGGGCACGGTGACGCCGACCGTCTGAGCCAATTGCATGAGTTGCTTGGAGGGTGGAATGTTGTATGCCAGCGCCTCCGTCGGACTAGCCATCGAAGGTCCAGCGGCAGTCAAGACGCCCACCCCGCGAACCCCGCGATACGTGTTGTCGGCGAGAATCTGCGTATCCTCAGTGCGAATCACGCCTACGCCAGACACGACGATGCACGTCAGGGTCGCGTCCACACGATGCGTGTCCTCGTACACTCGCCCCAGAGCCATCTGCAACGCCGCCCTCGGTGTTGACCCATGCCCCCAAGCCCTACCTAGCCAACACCCAGCATCATGTGACGCGACGTACGCGTAGCAGGCGCCCAGGAGGCTGCGACACTGAAGTACCTGCATATCATCGCGAACGCGTCGCTCCATCTCTTCGAGAGGAGCCCGCCACTCGAGAGGCACGCGACGTTCGGTCGTGTCATTTCCAATCGCAACCGGCATCGGAGCTGGAGCCTATCACGAGCCGCTGGCGGCACATCCGCGTAATCGTGCACTCAAAGCACGCCCTGATCGCAGCGCTCGGTCTCGTTGACCGAACGCCCCCATCCGGACCGACCGCGCCCTTCAGTCGGCTGAGCTTGCACTTGTCGAACTGACTCGTACTTTCGAGGCCGACTTTGCCTTCCAAATCTTCGACGGGTTACTTCACTCCCCCGCGCTCGAGTTGCGGACTCCCGCCTCACTTGGCAGGCCGAACTTCCCGACTGCGGCGCGTCCGACCTCATCGTATGCGGTACCGCCCTGTGGACGGTCCATCACTCGCTTGGCGTGCTTCAGCGTTGGTCCCGCCTCGTGCACCCAGGTGGAGGGCTCGTGTTCACTTTGGTCACTGCCTACACGGAGACTGACGTCGAGCAAGAAAGAATTGGCTTTCGTCGAACGCCGGAACGTCTGACTGAGCAACGGGTATCTCGTGCCGCGACGACGTACGCCGCCCGAGACCTCGACGATTGGCGCAGCCGCCTCCAGGAGTGCGGGTCTTCGTTTCGGCTGCGCCACTTCGACCATTTGCAGTCGGGGGCGGAATATCGCGATTGGCTGAAACTGCCTCCGCTAACGGATCCCTTGCTCGCAGACTTGATCGTTTAGGAAGACTTCCCACTGAGATAGTCCCGACCTGTTAACCAGATCAGGTTTGGTTCCCACAATTCGATCAAAAATCACTGCAACCTGCCCCATGCCGACTCGCCGATTTGTGCTGCTAGCCCAAAGCCAGAGCGCATCCTGGGCGAAAGAGACGAACTGGGTTCATCCGATGCTGATAGGACTGCAATGCGAGCCCAGCGCACTGACTTCGAGTCACGGAGGAGCGAATCTATGTTCACCCCAGACACTTCCACACGGCGACCTAGCCCCAAGAACGCGCAGCGCCGGCTGACCGAAGCGCCCCGAGCGTGCATTTCGCTCGTTCCGTCGCGGCGCGTGAGGTCTCTTCTGACCCTGGGCGCAACGGCTATCGCGTTGCTTCCCATCGCGTGCTCGGAAACGTCAGACGGCAGTTCACCGAGCACGGGTTCCACTCTCGGCGCGCAGCCAAGCGGTGGGACGGGGACGAGTGCTCCAACGAGTAGCACCCCGACGAGCAATCCGCCTGCGGGCGGCACAACGCCGAGCGCCGGACCAACGACGCCCGGGGTTCAAGCCCCCGGCACGGGACCGACGGCTGGTGCCCCACCTGCGACGGGAGCTCCAGCCGTCCCGGACACACCCTCAGGTGGGCAACCGAGCATCGGACCGGAAGCAACGGGCGGTGCCGGGGGAACCGCGGCAGTCGGGCCCGATGCGATGTCCAGCGCGGGGGGTGCCGGGGGCACACCCGCGAGCACGGGTGATGCAGGCGGCGCGGCCACCGGGGGCGCGTCGGCGGGCGGCGCCGGTGGCGCGAGCGCGGGTGAGATGAACACCGGCGGCGCTGGAGGTGCTCCTTCGCAGTGCGACACCAGCCCCGGTATGGCCATGCAATTCGCGGAGGGCGTCGTCGATCAGATGACGGGCAACCTCGGCAGCGACGGACCCAGCGGAGACGGCCCACGAACCCTGGAGCTGTGGGCCAAGTTCACGGGCGCCAACAGCTGGACGGCGGAGCAGACGATCATCGAACTCGGGCGACGCAACGGCGCAGGAGACATGATTTGGGGGATCGACATGAGCGGCCGCGACGGCAACGGGGGCCGCTTCGGTCCGTACACCAACGGCGTGACGGACAACAACGGCGCCAGCGGTCCGTTCTATGAAGCCGCTCCCGACGTGGGCTGGCTACACCTGGCGTGGGCCTACGAGGGCAATGGCGGCGAGATGGTGTTCACCGTCAACGGCGAAAAGCTCCCGATCCAGGATCCGGGTTCCAACTACACGCTCAATCTCACGCCCGGCATCGTCACCCTCGGAGCTTCGCAGAACTTTGGCGCCACCGGATGGAACGGCATCATGGACGAAGTTCGCATTTGGAACGTCTACCGCTCACCACAAGAGATCACCGACGCGATGAACGTCTTTCTGACCGGTGATGAAGAGGGCCTGGTCGCTTACTACAACTTCGACGACAGCGACGGCTCGTTCGTCGACGACGTCAAGGGCACGCCCAGCCACCGTTTGGAGCCGTGCACTGCCGGCAACGACGACCGCTGCACGACGGTCAACGATGGCATGCCCATGATCGTGGCCTCCGACATCCCCGGGCCATTCAGCTGCGCGGAGTGAGCGAAGCGTGATCGCCACCGGTCACGCGGGGGCTAGCTCCTCGCTCGGCCGCAACGGCAGTGTCGGCTCCACTACGTGGAGCAGCCGCATCGCTGGCGGCGACGACCGACGGCGCTCCCTATCGTTGGCTACGATGACGGACGGCGCTCCCTCGTACCAGCGTAACCCATTGGAACCACAAGGTTTCCTCGGCCTCGCAGAGCGCCTCGCAGCTGGCCGGCAGTCATTCGCACAGACGCGGCAGCCATTCGCACAGACGCGGCAGGTGGGTCGCACTTGGCGGGCAGCCGTTCGCACTTGGCGGGCAGCCATTCGCACTTGGCGGGCAGCCATGCGCACTTGACCGGCAGCCATTCCGCACCTGGTCGGCAGCCATGCGCACGGGCGCGGCAGGTGGGTCGCACTTGGCCGACAGCCGTTTCGCACCTGGCCGGAGGTCATTCGCACAGACGCGGCGGGTGGTTGCACTTGACCGGCAGCCATGCGCACGGGCGGGGCGACCAGTCGCACCCAGTGGGGCCGCCATGTGCATGAGTAGGGCGACCAGTCGCACCCAGTGGGGCCGCCATCTGCACGAGTGGGGCCGCCATGTGCACCAACGCCGCGTCCAGTCGCAGTCGGTCGGGGCTCCCTTGCACAAGCGCGACTAGGATCGTCCACCTCGCGGACACTCGGTCCCACCTCGCGGTGGACCCGGCGCACTTGCCCGACGAGCGATCGCCGTTGCTCCGGAGCCCATTCGCACGAACAGGCCGAGCACTGTGCGCTCGACCGGCAGCCGTTCATACTTCCCCGACAGCTCATCCACATCAGGTGGGACGTGCCGCGCAACTGGCAGGCACCCATTGCCACTTCCGCGGCGACCATGTCACGCGCTTCGCCTAGCGTCGACAACTCAGACGTACGCATTCGCATGAACGCACCGTGTGGTTGCAACGGGCCCACGAACGTCGCAGCTTCCCGCTTGGCTGACGTTCCGCGCCGACCGCAACCTGCGACGGGTCAACCAGCACTTGCTCGGGTGACACGGTGCTTTCCGTTTTGCTTGCCGGCATACATCGCGGCGTCGGCCAACTCGAGGAGCTGACTCGCTTCGTCCGCATCGAGGGGGGCGATCGCATATCCGATGGTGATACCGACGCGACAAGTCTGGCGGGACAGCACGAACGGCTCGTCGACGGGCCGCAGCAGCTTTTCGCCGAGTTCCTGTGCAGCTTTTTCGTTTTGCAGATCACTCGCGATGACCAAGAACTCGTCTCCGCCGAGGCGAGCAATGACGTCACTGCTGCGCACGGTTCTGGTCAAACGGCTCGACACGTCAATCAGTAGCTCGTCCCCAACAGCATGCCCATAGCGGTCGTTGACCTGCTTGAAGCCATCCAGGTCGAGCATGTACACCCCAACTAGCTTGCTGTCCCGGGCACTGCCGAGCGCCGCTTCGATCAGCGGATGCAGGCTCCGTCGGTTCGGCAAACCCGTCAGCGGATCGGTGTGGGCCATCACCCGTAGGCTGTCACGTTCGATCCGCGCTCGTTGAACTGCCACTTGTAATGCCTTGGTTCGCACCCCCAACACACGCATGAACACGAGCATGTCGATGGTGGCCCCAAACTGGAAAGAGTGCAGTGTCCAGAAATTCACCCCGAGATGACCCTTGATCACCTGGATCAGGATGGCCGTAGTGACGAAGTAGACGGCCCAAGCAAGAAGAAAGTACGCACCAACCCGATCGCCCAGTCGGGCCCGACGCCACGCGCCGGGGATACCCAGAACGGCAGGTGCGAGACCCAGGGTCGAAACGATCATCGTGACCTGCTCGATGTCGAGCCAGTCGAGGGCGTAGCACAGGGCAAAGGTGACCATGAGCGCCGCGCCCGCCCGCATCACCTTGCTCAGCCACCTCGGAATGTGCCCGGACAGCGCATGTTCGATGAACAAGAACGAGCCCGTGGCAGCAAGCATCGCCGAGAGACCCCCGGCGCGGACCTCGAACCAGGTGTTGTCCACCCAGAGGTACTGCGCGCCAATGCCAAACTGCAGCAGGTTGAACATCAGGCTGCCCGAGATGAGAATCGCGTACTTGACGAAGAGGTGTTCCCGCAGACTCAGCCATTGCGCCAAACTGTAGAGCAGCAGACACAGCGCCAAGCCGGTCAGCAGCCCCTGCAACATCTGTTCGTCGAGAGCCCGCCGGTGGAAGACCCTTGGCTTGACCAACGTGGTCGGCAGGATCATCGAGCCCTCGTTGACCACACGCAGGTAGATATCCTGCGCCTCTCCGGGACGAAGCTTCAGCGGACAACTGTTGGCGCGACTGTCCAAGGGTCTGTCGGCACGCGGAACCAGGTTACCCAGCGTCGCCCTCTGCCCAACGACACCTCCCGAAACGACGAACACGTCGATCTGATTGACCACGGGGTAGTCGATGTCGAGCACCCAATCGCCATCGGTTTCGTTCGAAGCCGATACCGGAATGCGCATCCAGACTGCGTCCTTGCGCATCCCCAAGGTGCCGTACGCAGTCTCTGGCTTGGTGAAGTTTGGCAGAGTGGCAAGGATCTGTTCGATCGTCAGCTGCCTGCTCCCATCTTCCAATATCGTAACGCTTGGCCATACTTCCACGAGCGGGTCGGAGTCGGCGAGGACGAGACGTGACTCTGCCCGAGCCAGCCCAGGGCACGCCAGGAAGTGTGCCCACAGGACCATCAGGAACGCGGTCACCCGCCAAGCTAGTCGCTGGCTGGTTGTCACAGGTTCATTTCCTTTCGCTGTGACCTTCGCTCGGTACCCAAGCGCCCGGTGTGGTGAGCCGGTCCTCCACCGCGTTCAGCAGACCGGGCGCCGTCGGCTCCTGTCCCCAGCTCGCCATCGCCCGCTTCACGTGCTCCAGCAGATGATCGGGCAGTTTCAGCGGTCGAGTCTGATCGAGCAAGACTCGCTTCATGAAGTGGTACCCCAAAACGCGCGCCAACATACGTGAGATGGCGAATCCGGGCAGGACGAAACGGACGAGGCCGTCGATGGTGCGAGTGGTGCCGATGAAGACCATGAAGGCCATGCGCGTAAGCCAAGACACGCGCCCATCGACGCCAATCGCCGCGGCCTTCGCCGTACCGCAGAGATGCCGGGTCATCAGCGCGGGGAACGGCTTGAGAACCCGAAGCGGTATCGACTCCTCCAGCGCCTGGATCAGCGCCTTACCCAATCCGGGGCGAGGGTCCGCTCCTTCGAAGCGCAGGCGATGCGGTGCCTGCATCTGAGCAAAGAGCGCCTCTGCTTGCTCCATCGTGTCTGCCATCAACTCGCGCCGGATCCCCAGCACGTGGCCAACGACGTTCCAAGCATGCAATACGGCCAGCTCGTCTTCCGGCGGCAATCCGATGCCAAGCCTGCGCAGGCTCCTCAAGCAGACGTAGCTGAACGTGAGCAAGGTGTACGCGAGCTCTTCCTGATTACAGGGTAGCCCCATGCGACCGGCACTCCAGCCGCGGGCGTACAGTGCGTCGTGCAAGCTCGCGTCGCCCCCTATCGCGACAGGCTCGATGACGCCGGCTCCGTCGACGTGAAGTTGGTCGCCCAGCTCGTCCAACACCTGGGCTGGGGTCCCGCGCAAAATCAGGTGGCGAATGGTTGCGTGAATCAGGCGAACCTTCAGGACTTGCGCTACTCCGCTGCCAGTGGGACTGCGTAACCCACCGTGCAACATCACGGGGAAGACCATCGCAGCCGTGGACCGCACGCGGTGATCCGTGTGCCGCTCTAGTTGACCTGCGACGTGCAGCACCTCCGCCAGGTTCGGCACGAAGTAGCACTCGGGCAGGCTCGCGCAGAACAGAATCGTGCAAGAAAGCGCACCGTGGTCCCAGAAGAGAACCTCCGCGCGTTCTATCTTTTCGACGTCCGCCCACTCTGGCAGCACCTGCCCAACGCGCAGGTACTCCTGCACGCGCGCCACGGTCTCTTCGGGTAACCCCGTGGGAGCCGTAGGCCACGACTGCAATGCCTGGTTGCTGTCCCAGGACGCCATTTGTCGGTTCATCAACGCGATCTGTTCGAAGGCGCGCGCCTTGGCCTCGCCCCCGTCCGCCATCGCCCCCGCCTCGACGATGCTGGCGACCGTATCGTCTGCGAGTGGATCGGCCAGGAACTGCAGCTGGGACAACCGCGCATCGCTGACGCCGCTCTGGGCAGGTTCCGCAGCCGTTTCAGTGCGCCAGCGCCACAGCCCAGCCAACGCGCACAGCAAGGGCACTCCCATCGCAAACGCGGCAATCGTTCGCGTTTCCACTGGCTGCCCTTCGATCATCTGAAAGAGCATCGACCCCGCATAGATTGACAGGGGTACGACGGCATCCCGCGTGCGGTACGTCGAACGGGTCCGCGAACTGCTGCGCGTCGTCCAACGAGCGGCGGAGATGATGCCGAAGGCCACGACCATCCAACCAAGAAAACCTTGCAAGGTCTCTCCAAACCACCAGCCATCGGTCTCGGCCATGATCCAGGCCTGCAAGACGCGAACCATGTACGGATCGGCAGCCAAGTCGTAGGCCGTGACCAAGGCCGCAGCGAGGAACGACGTGAACACCACCGCTGGTGTCGACAGGTCCCACTTCAGTGGCCGCTGCCAAATGATCAAGTTGGCCATGACGACCCCGACGTAGCAGAGCGCAAACCACATCAATGGGATGACCACTGGCACTTCCCCGAGTCGCCAACCCAAGACGTGCGTATAAGTGTAGCTACCGAAAAACCAACCTCGCGATGCGCCCATCTGCTCGGCAAACCAACCCAAGCAAATCGCAACCAGGACGAACCTGAGCGCTGACTTGGTGCCGAGCAGGTGCGTCGCGTTAGCCCAACACACGGCAAACATCGTCAGCGAGCTGGCTACCAGAGCAATCGTCGTATCATCGTGACTACGCAGCGCCATCGTCATCGCGAAAGCACCCAACATCACGTAGGCAATGCGTGGCGCCGACGTTTCGACGAACTTCACAAAGGTCTTCGACATGGGCACCCTCAACCGCAACCGAACGCGATCGTACTTCCGATTCGACACGACGTCGAGGAAGCAGGGCAAGCACCCTCACCTACCCGGAATCGTCAAGCGACCTCGATGTCGGCACCCAGCACACGATGGCGGGCATCGTATGAACTGCACTCCACCCAAACTGGACTAGCAACCATGCGACTTCGTCCTCTCCCGATGGCGGTCGACCGACGTTTCGTTGAACAGTGACGCCACAGACGACCCACGCGCTGCAAAGGTTTGGGAGCAATTGACCACCACAAGCAGTCGGGTTGTACGCCAGTGTAGGGGGTCTTGCGCCCTCACGTTCCCGCTGGAACGTCCTCACAACAAGCCGAACCCACCGAGCCACGACTGAACGCGTTGCAGCAGCCAAAACACGGAGCTCGTCGTCAGGGTCGCCACGGCAAGCCACTCCACTCGCCGCAGCGCCTGCGGGCGGTTTCGAATCAGCCATGAACCGGCAAATACGAAACCCACTGCCACCACCTGCCCGAATTCGACCCCGACGTTGAAGGCGAACAACGACAAGGCAAAGGCGTGCTTGGGGAGCCCCACGTCCGCCAACGCGCTGGCGAAACCGAGTCCGTGCAGTAATCCAAAAGCGAACGCGACGAGCCATGGGCGGCGGCGCGTCAGGGTGTCTCGCTTCTGTGCCACTTCGACCGCTAGCAAGAGCACCGAGAGCGCGATACAGATTTCGACGGGAGCGCTGGCGAGTTTGACGACCCCGAGGCTAGCGCCTGCCAGCGTGATGCTGTGGGCCACGGTGAATGCCGAAATCGTGGCCAGCAGGCTCTTGTAGCCGCGAACGAGCAGCAAGAGACCAAGCAAGAACAGCAAGTGGTCGACCCCGATGAGGATGTGCTCGACCCCCAACCCCACGTAGTCCCGAACCACTTGCCAGGTGCTCACGGAGCCAGCGACACCCCCCAGAGCAACAACCGGTGGATCGCCGCGGCTCAAGAACATCGAGTGGTTGCCATCCTGCCACTCGATGTTGACGGCAATCGGGCCGATCGTCGTCTGCTCTGACGAGAACCGAATCTCGCCGGTGAGCTCCTCACGCTGGCAGTCCATCAGCGCGGGCACGAGCGGCGCGGTGGCGTTGTCGAAGGAGGGTTGACCGCCGATGAGACATGGCTCCGGCAAGTGAACGGTCAGTCCGGGCACGGCCGGAAACGAGGGCGCGAATCGAACGAGAAATTGCCCCTCCCCCACTTCCTTCAGCGCGACGACTGCCGGTCGAGCTTCGTGAGCATGCACCCGCGGTGTCAGCGTGAGGAGCACCGCAAAGCAAGTGAGGACGACGAATGCGCCCCTCGAGGCGAAACAACGCATCGCCTCCGCCCTACTCGACCGCATCTGCGACGACACGATACTCCTTTTCGAGTTCCTCGACGTATTGTCGAACCGCCGCGTCCCGTTTGCTCGCTTCGCGGTCCTCCACCAGCGCGGCGCGGGCGCTCTCCAACGTGGGCTTGCCACTGATGACCGCATCCAAGCGCACGAAGTGAGCGCCACGAGGGCTCGAAAGCCGGTGCCACTTGCCGACTTGGTCCCGCTTCAGCACTCGGCCGAGCTCGACGTGGAGAATGGCCTCGAGTTGAGGTTGGCTCATTCCTTCGAAGGAGGGTCCGCGAGGAAAGTGGTCCCCGACCGTTCCCAACGCGTTACCCTCGTTGAGCTCCTTCCACGCAACGGCAGCACGAGCCTCGAACGTGTCTGGCGCTAGCTTACGATTGACGAACGCGTGAGAGACGTTGAAGGTGTCCGACTTCGCGTAGCGCTCCGGGTGTGCATCGAGCTCTGCCCGAAGCTCTGCTTCCGTGGGCGGCGCGGTGATCGTGCGCTCGCGGATCAACTGCCTCAGCTTGTTCGCCAGGTGGGCCCGAATCACCGCGTCGTTGTTTTCCAAGCCCAGCCTTTCGGCTTCGCGAAAGAGCAGCTCGGTGGTCACCCAATTCTGCAACGCCTTCTGCTGCTCTTCGTCGCTTGGCGGACGCCCCAGCTGGGCCTCGAACTCGGCCGCGACCTCACGACGAACACCACCGGTGATCTGAATCACGGTGTCGCGCTGACGCAACCAGGTGTCCACCAGGAACACGATGGCCCCGGCGAGCACGAAGTACGGGAGCGGCTGTCGAAGCGCTGCCCGACTGCTCACGGAGAGAGGGTCAGATTCCCGGCGTCCAGAGCGACTTCATAGAAGCCGTGCTCGTTCCACGGCAGGGGGGTACCGTCCTGAGAGAGCGTGCCGCCGTCCACCGTCACCCGCAGATAGTGCCCGGGGGGGAAGGTGTCCTTCAACGTCCAAGTCCAGGTTTGTGAGTCGCCGTCCATCGTCGAGTTCCCGTCCTTGAAGGCTTGTGCGCCTTGGATGTACGCGGCCACCTGCTCCATGGACCCAATCCAGATGTTCAACGTCTTCGCGTAGACGACGCCTTCGTACCAGCCATCGAAGCTGACCGGTTGATAGCCACCAGTGCCGCCGCTGGTGAACCCGTGGATGCACACCGTCTGCCACTTGCCCTGCGCAGCATTGTCCGCGTATCCCTTGAACACGTCGTAGCCCGCCCCTTGGTTCGGGATGTTCGAGGGCAGGTTCGTCCAGTTCGTGTTTCCGTCGGCACCGACGGTCCCACCGCCAACCCCGCGATCGAGCAAGAACAACTGGTTGGTGATGCTGACGAATCCATCCGTCACGCCGTTGGGCGCCGCCATGGTGTACGCGGTGACGCCGTAGTTCTGCATCAGCCAGTCCTGCCCGTCCTGGGCGTCCGAGCCGTTGGTGGTGTGATTGCGGGTGTGGTTGCCCAACTCGTGCCCGAGGTCGAGCGCCTCTTGATACATGGGGTTCGTCGGATCCCCACCCGCGTTGTTCGCCAGGTACCAGGTGAATGGCACCCCGAGCTCGAACATCTTGTCTTTGTTGCCGTGCTGGCTGCCGGTCGCGTCATCGAAGGAGTACGTGAGCGCGCCCCCAAACCCGGCCCAGTTCAGTACCTGCAGGTTCCCCGCCGCACCGGTGGGTCGCGCCTGGCCCCCTTCCCCTGGCTCCATGATGCCGGACGGATTCGGATCCCCAGTCGGGTCGGGTGTCGCATCCGGCACGGGATCCGTCGGCTCAGGGGTCACGGGCTCCGTGGGTTCCATCACGGGTTCCGCTGGGTCCGTGGGGTCCATCACCGGCTCAACCGGCTCCGCCGGCTCCACTCCGGGCTCGCTGGGTTCGACACTGGGCTCCGGAGTCGCGACCGGGGTCGCGGGTTCCGTGGGCTCTGTGGCAGGGGCCGCGGGCTCTGGGGCGGGCGTCACCGGCACCGGCGCAACTGCACCAGTAGGCGCTGCGGCGGGCATCGCGGGCATTGGCGCCGAAGATGGCGTGGGCGTCACTCCAGCACCGACAGCACCCGGCATGACGACAGCACCGCCCGTCGGCGCGCCGCCTGCGGACGACGCCGGGGACTGTTCCGAACCCGTGCCCTCACCGCCACACGCAGCAAGGAAGAGAGGGATGATGGCGGGTACGATGACTTGGCGCTTGTACATGTCGAAGATTCCTCACAGGAAGTATCCGCCTCGAGGCCACTGATCGATCACGGAAAGCGCCCCGTGGCCTCACGCGGGGCGCTCGGCTCATGACGCGGCTCGACGAGTCCCTACGACGGCGGATTTTTCGCGTCTTGTGGTGACGCGATGGTCCGTTTCACAATATCGATCGCGGAACCAGTGCGCGGAGTCTGGGGGATCGACGGCGCAGAAATACGGGGCGCGCGCCTCAAAAAACGAGAGGAACGTCTACTCGATGGCGTCGATCACGAAGGCAGCGCGCGAGGCGACGACCTCGTGGTCCACACTCTCGATCAGCCCGAAGCTGAAGCGCATGGGCAACCTCGTCAGTTCACCATCGCCGAAAGAGAACATGGCCGAATCGTTGTCCTTCACTTGATACCTGTCCGTCAGATCGTCATCCCCGTGCTGGATCAGGAACAAAGAGCGCCCCACGACGGGATCTGCAATGTATGCCCATTCAACTGGGCCCAGCAGGTCATCTACCGACGACACCATGCCGTCCAGCGACGAGCCGTCCGCAAAGACGAACTGGTCGGTGGTATCCAGCAGCCCAGCAGGCACTCCACGATAGGCGATACCGTACGGCGTGGGAGCCGCGTTGACCGTCAACGTCACATGCGTGGGATAGAAGTCGTAAACCAGCCGCCAACTTCCTGATTCGGAGACGCTGTGGATGCGCAGGTGCGTGGGAGATTGGCTCTCGTCGTCGGCCGTCGTCGTCATCGGCTCCGAGAGGTCGAAGGTGCCAAAGCTGGGCAGACCGCGCAGCGGGCGGAAACCACTACTGTAGTCGATCCACTGGCGGGCGTCCGTCGAAGCCGCATCCATGATGGACACGATCATGCCGAGAGGCTTGACTAGCCAGTAGCTTGCACTCGGTGAGATGATCTCGAACGTGGGCACGAACTCCCCGTTGACTTCCCACTCCGCGTCGACGGCAACCGTGAACGTCCCCGCCACGGGGTTGCCGGGCAGGTCGATCGGTAGCTCGGCAGCGTCCCCCTGGGGCAATTCCTCCATAGTGCCCGCATCGACCGGCGGCCCATCGGCGCCGACCGTCGGAATGCCGGCTGCCCCGCCCATGCCTTGCAGATCTTCGGCCTCGACGGCCCCATCACCTGCCATGCCGCCGCCTGCATCGGGGCCGGGCTCCGAGGTCGTCGGCGCGACCGGAGTCGCCGCACTCCCTGCAGTTGCCTCGCCCCCCACACTTTCGCCGCCCGACGCCACGGGCGCATTTCCAGGGCCTCCGCCAGGCTCGTCACTGTCGCTCACGTCTGGAGCCTGTGAGCGTTCACCATCCGCAGCTCCGAGCTCTGCCACGCCCGAAGGGTTCATGGGCCCCGAACCGGGGACGGTCGGGCTCGCGTCTGTGGCAACCGTCTGTCCCGCATTGCCACCCGTCGACACTACAGACATCTGCCCAGGGGTGGACGTCGCGTCCAACCCGGCGCCACTGCTTGCTTCGTCCAGGTCGTTGATCGGCGAACAGGCCGCGCACCCGAGCACCATGCACAGATACATGCGTCGAAAACGGTGACTCACGTCAGAATTTCCCCACGAGTGAGGTCATCGGACCAACGTGAAGCTCGAAGTGCGATGCAATGCCGGCAACGGAAGGCTCCGCATCGTTGGAACCGAACAGCAGCCACGCGGCAGCCCCCAAGAGGCCAGCCACACCGACACCCAATGATACGTTCGCTGCCAAATACTGGTCTCTCACTTCGTCGACTCGTGTCTGCGCGCAATTGGGGGAGCACTCGTTCAACGCCCGGTCATCTGCGCGTGCCGAAGACCCGAAGTATGCGAACCCGACGGCGCCCAGAGCACCGACGCCCAACCCGACCCACGCAGGGACGAGGGTGCCCTGCGCATCCTGATCGATCACGGAGAGCGGCTCACCCCCCGAGAGCGTCGAAGTGGTTGCCGGCCCGCCCGGCGTTTCCGAAGCCAACGGCTGCAATCGCACTTCGCGGACGACGAGCTTCTCGCCCTCGCTGAAGGTGAACACCTCTCGATACGGCTGGTAGCCCTCTCGTTCGAACGACAGTGCGTGCTCGCCTGGGTCAAAAGCGAGTGCACGCCCATCGAGTTTTCGTGTCGGACCGTCGTCGATACGAACCTCTACGCCCTGAAGCGCCTTGCCCGAAGGCGCTTGAACGCGAAAAACGCTCGTTGGTGTCGCGGCTTCGACCTCTTCGAGCCAACGCTGACAATCGGCGTGCAACGCCTCGGGACAGGACGCTCCTCCACAATACGTGAATGCCTCCCGGGCCTCCGACAGAGCGCCCCGCCTCTGCGCACGCTGGCCTTCTTCGTAGGCGTTCAGGCACTGGGCCTTGGTATCTTCCGGCTCCGCCGCCGCGGTGGTGGTTACCAGGCACGTCACCAGAGCAACCGCGGTACCCCACAAACACGAGTAGGGCTCGGGGCGTGGCATCTTCAAATTCGTCGCCTGTCTGAGACTCGTCATAGACACTCCGGCTTGAAATGACGAATCCCCTCTGCATCGATGTAGGTAGGCGGTGAGCACTTCGTGTCTGCCGCCCCGGGTTCCTGTTTTGGTGAAGGCTCAGTTTTCTCCCTAGCGGAGCCCCGGGTGGCAACGACCTGCGTCCTGCGTTTGCGCGCTGGCACAGCACCGGGTTTGTGCGCACGCGTTGCTTGGACGACACCGGTCGCGGATGCTTTCTCCGCTTCGAGCGACGGCGCATCTTCGACGGCCAGCGGTAACTCGCTCGCGGGAACCGCCGCTATCGCGCTCGCCCGTTCAATCTCAGCGCTCGTGGTTGTCGACTCGCGCGAGGCACCGACACTGGGAACGTGTTCTGCTGCCTCCTCCACAGTCGAGGAGGCAGCGGCAGCCGCCTCTTGACCATCTGCGGCAGCGGGCGACGCCACAGCCGTGACCGACGCACCATCACTGCCGCCTTGCAGGGCTCGCCAGACGAACAACACGCCGGCGGCCACGACGAGTGCGGACATCACCAGCGGCACACGGGAACGACGCCGGAACAGTGGCTCTTCGACGGAAATCCCTTCAACATCTGCCGTCAGCAAATCGCCCGCCATGGGGTTGGAAGCTGGAAGCGGGGGCGGCTGGGGCGGGCCAGGCGCGACCAAGTTGCTGGAGAACGTCGCGACCGGTGCCCACCTTGCTGCCTCCTCGATGCTCGTTACCGCCGTGACGGCAGCCAGCGGAGCCGCCGTAGCTTCAGGCTCCGGCGCTCCGACGCGAAGACGAGCCAAGAGTGCTGCACTGCGCGCCAAGCGCGAAGCCGATATCTCGAGCGCCCCGCTGGCCACCACGGACACGGACGCCTCCGGCACCGCGTCCTCCAGAGCAAGGGCAAAATCGCGCGCACTCCCGAATCGACGCCCAGGCTCGCGCTCCAGCGCCCGAAGTACGATGCGCTCCAGACCGGCACTCACCCCATCTCTCAATTCACTCGGCGGGGGTACCCGCTTGTTGAGAACGTTTTGCAGCGCCGCCAGCTCCGGCCCATCCGGAGTGCGGAACAAACGTCGCCCAGTCAATGCCTCCCACAAGACGACACCCGCTCCGAAGATGTCCGTCCTTCGATCGACGCCGCCCCCGCACACCTGTTCGGGAGCCATGTACGGCGCCTTGCCCGAGAGTTGCCCCGTACGCGTGACGTGCGTCGCGGTGGTCGCTTTTGCAACGCCGAAGTCCAGGACTTTTACGAGACCATCGCGACCGATGATGATGTTCTGAGGCGACACGTCACGGTGCACCAAATGCAGTGGGCGCCCATCGGCACCAATCGCCTCGTGAGCGGAGTGAAGCCCGTGCAACGCCTGAGCGACGATTCCAACAGCCACGGCGATGGGCAGTTCAGTCCGCGCATCGACAGCGTCTTTCAGGAGTTCGTGCAGGGTGACTCCCTCGACAAACTCCATCACCAGAGCCAGCTGACCTTCCGTCTCCAGCACGTCGAACGTCTGCACGAGGTTGGGATGATTCAAGCACGAGACGAGGCGGATCTCGTCCTTGAAGCGGGCAACGAAGTCGGGATCTTGCGCCAGATGAATGTGGAGTCGCTTGATGGCGAGCAAACGTCTGAAGCCGAGCGCCCCTTGCTTCAGTCCGAGATGTACGGTCCCCATGCCACCCGCAGCAATCTGCTCCCCGATCAGGTAGGCCGAAGCCCCGTAGGAGGCCCACCGCTTGGATGTCGAACCGGGGGCCCTTTGTGCAGCAGAGTCGACCAAGGTATCCATGCGTGGCTCTCCAAGCAATCGGGAGATAGCGACCGGGGCGAGCCCCAGCGAAGGAAAACGCTACCATGGTCGCTCGATCCCGTCCAACGAGCGAAGGCTGGCCTTGCATCGTCGAGTGTCAAAACGGAGCTTCGCCATTGCAGTCTCCACCGCTGCTTGCGGAAACTTACGGCACCCGTCTTCACAGACGATCTACTTCAGGTGCAAATTGTTGGCATCAGCTGTGGAGCACAATCACCCAGCATGCCCATCGCAATCGGCAAGGCGCCAGCGCCTCATGTTCACCCCAGACGCTTATAACCGGCAGTGGTCACCATAGTAACGACATTACGACAACTCGTCGTCCGTCTTGGCCGTGCCAAGTTCATCGAAGCCCTGCTGTTACTAGCGGAAACATTTGGCAGAGCGACCTCCGGTGCCAGAACGGGGCTGGCCTGGTCGGTCGTCAGTGAAGGACTTGGTCCAGACTCCACGCTGTCCACGCCCTGGGAATCGCTACCTTTTGGGTGGCAGACGCCGGCGCTTCCCCGCTACTCCGACAAGGTAGGGTAACCCCCGACCTGTTGCACCATCATCCACCCACTCACGGTGGCATAGGAGAGAATGCAATCGCTCGCTTGCCGCAACAGCACGGTTCCGACTGGCGTCCAAAGCCAGACTGGCCGAGTGAAGCGGCGGGGCACGATGGTCGGGAGAGCGAAGATCCAAGATGGTCGGAGTTGTTTCGACACAACGTCGTCCCAGCTTTGTGCTCCCGCGAGCGGAGTGGCCCCCCAATTGGCACCGATCGGGGGGACCTGCCGCTCGAGCTCAAGATGCAGCTGCGATGAACTCCGCGTTCGGCACGGCGCTGGCGATGTGATTGGCGTAGTTGGTCAGCGTCTTCATCGCCACGCCTAGCACTACCTCGAACACATTTGCTTTGCTGAACCCTGCACCCAGGAAACGTTCGATGACGGAGTTGTCGATGCGCCCGCGCTTCTGCACCAACTCCGTGGTGAGCTCCCGAAGGGCGGCATGCCTCGGGTTGTCCAGTGCGGATTGCTCGACGATGTCGCCGATGGTCAACGCATCGATTCCTACTTTGCGCGCCAACGCCGAGTGAGCTGCCTTGCAGTACTCGCAGTCGTTGGCGACGCTGGCGCTGAGCAACACGATTTGCTGCTCGGCCGCGCTCAACGAGGTCTTGTCGAATAGCGCAGACAGGCTCATCACCCCCTCCAACGCAACGGGTGCTTCAGCCAGGTACGCGGCCAAGTTGGGGATGAATCCGTAGCGCTGCTGCACCTTGTCGAGCACCTCGGCGGCGCCCTCGGGCGCAGTCGCCACGGTGTGCAGGGTGAATACGGAACTGTGGGAAGCTTTCTGGGTCATGGTTGTCTCCTTGGACGTAAATGTCCGTAATTAGGTCGCTTGTTGCGTTCTCTGCGAGAACTCCCATCAGTTTGCTTCCTATTTGTGATTCACGGAATGGGCACTTCTGGACTACCAGAGTTCAGAAATGCACAGCTTTGACTGGGACGGACTCTGCCTGGTGCTGCGCCTGTCGCGCTGCCGTTCGCTGTTGGCAGCGGAGCGCGAACTTGGAATCAGCCACAGCACCTTGTCGCGACGGCTAGCGGCGCTGGAGGAACGCTTTGGTGAGCCGCTCTTCGAACGCCACGGGCGCGGAGTCACGCCAACGCGCGTGGGCACGGCGATCATCGAAGCCGCCGCACGCATGGAAGAAGAAGCGCAACGACTCGATCGACAGCTTCTGGGTGAAGAGGCAAAACTAGAAGGTGTGCTACGAGTTACCGCTCCGGAGATCATCGCGGCCCGACATGCAGCCGACTTCTCTGCGTTTGCTCACTCCCACCCGAGGATTCGATTGGAGCTCGTGGCCTCGAACCTGCCGCTCGATCTGGGGCAGCGGGAAGCTGATGTTGCGCTCAGATTGGCAGACAGTCCTCCACAGACGCTGGTCGGACGCAAAATCCTCCGGGCGGAGTTTGCTCTTTACGCAGCCAAGCAACTCGTGGAGGCAAGCACCGAGGCTCCGGAGTTGGACCAACTGCCGTGGCTGGTTTGGGATGCTCGGTTACGTGCGCACGTCACGGAGAAATGGATGAAGAAGAACGTTCCCCATGCGCGCGTCGCCGGAGTCTTCGATCACAGCTTGGTATTGCACCGAGCCGTCTCCGCAGCAATGGGGGTGGGGTTTCTCAGCTGCGTGGACGGGGACGAAGACTCGGCGCTCGTTCGCCTGCTACCCCCAGAGCCCGAGTTCGGGATGGACTTGTGGGTACTCACCCACCGGGACTTGCGTCACACGGCCAGAGTCCGCACCTTCATGAGCTTCATCGCCGAGAGGATCGGCAGGTGGAGAGACAGATACGCTGGCGTTGCCGGCGCAGCAAGCGCCGGGGGGGTCGTCTGACGTCGGCCGTCGCGCGTTGGCACGATCGAGTGATCGAATGCAGAACACGTTCTGGTGTTCACCTTTCCCAGCACTTCGGAGCTGGTGTCTGATTTGAACGAAGAGGTGACATAGCCAGTCCGGGCTAGGGGGTTCGCCCGGTACCTATTTGGGAGCGCAGTTCGACGGGGCAGCGACGCAACGCGACACGCCGTTCGTGTCACAGCGGCGCGATGGTGGACGATGTGTGACTCGTCAGTACCAACTGACGCTCTTTCCGAAGCAACACACCTTGACGACGGCTGCGCTTGCGCGGAAGCTCCACACTGGAGGGCTGGGATGAACGATTCGTACCGTGAGCGCGTCACGACGAGATTGAGTAGATTCGCGCTGCTTGCAGGCGTCGCGCTGATCGCCTCTGCGTGCAGCAAAAGCGACGAAAATGGCGCCCCGAGTGACGAACAGGACGCCAGCAGCGTCAGGTCGGATGATACTGAAGCGCAAGACGAGACCACCGAGGCGCAGAGTCAAAGCACAGATGACGCGGAAGGAGAAGCCACCGAATCGCAGACCAACGAAGGCGATGGCACCGACACCGGCACCGAGACGGAAGTCGACTTCAGCGACCCGTTTCCCCCGGGCTACTGCGGCCTCCGCGAATGCGACGACGGATACATTTGCGACGAACGAGGGCGCTTCTGCGTGCAGTGCGCCTCGTCGGCGGACTGCGATGACCCCACACCGGGCTGCGACACCCTCAACCACCAGTGCGCCGAGTGTGACGCCGACGAGCACTGCGACACCAACGAGGTGTGCAGCCTGCGCAACACGTGCGAGCCCCGATGCAGTGCAGACACGGATTGTGAAGATAGCCCATACCCCCACTGCGACACCGGAGCAGAACGCTGCGTCGAATGCGGAGAAGACGCGGACTGTTCATTCGGAGTCTGCAACGATGATGGTCGCTGCGTCGAATGTCACGACGATTCAGACTGCCCAGGCGACAACGCTCCGCTCTGCGATACCGAGCGCGGTGCTTGTATCGAGTGCCTGGACGGAGCCGATTGCCGGGTGGCTCCCATCTGCATCGCCTACACCTGTCGTGAGTGCGTTGTGGATGACCATTGCGCGTCGTCTCCGGACGAACCCATCTGCAACGCGGGGACCTGCCGACGCTGCAGTCCGACGCGCGGCTGCAGCGACCCGACACCTCACTGCGTCGACGACGAGGAGTGCGTCGAGTGTGTAAACAACTGGCACTGCGACACCGGCCTCTGCCGCGATGACGTGTGTGTCCCTTGCGAGTCGAATCGGGACTGCGGCAACGGCGACTCGACGCACCCTATCTGCGACGTCGAATCGGGGCAGTGCGTCGCCTGCCTCGAAAGCGCTGATTGCGTCCTGGGTGACCGCAACATTTGCGATACGCCGACCCACACGTGTGTGGGCTGCCGCGATGAGGACGACTGCGACGGCGGTGAGCTCTGCACACCCCAAGGTCGCTGCGCTCTCGAATGCACCAGCGACGACGACTGCGACGGTGGTCGCTGCGATGCGGACGGGGGCTATTGCGTACAGTGTCTCGAGTCCGGCGACTGCATGTTGGGCGTCTGCGGCGAAGAGTCACAGATTTGCGGAGAATGCGAGACGGTCCAAGACTGCCGCGGCTACACCTACTGCCACGCGGTGCACTCCTATTGCGCACGGTGCGTGAGCAACTTCGACTGCCCAGCAAACACGTATTGCTCCGTCACCGACTGGGAGTGTCACGAGCTGTAGCCAGTAACGTGGCTCGAGCGGCATGCCGTTTGGAAAGGTCCAGGGAGATGCGCCCATTTCGATCATCGATGTTTGGCATTTGGCTTCTGTCGTCGGGGGCGCTGGTCGCTTGTGGCGACGACGGCGGAGCGCGAAGCGGCAACTCCGAGTACGCGGAGGATGCGGGCTCCGAGTACACGGAGGATGCGAACACCGCTGCCGATGCATCGGCCCCAGACGTGGGCCCCGCCGCAACCGACGTCGAGACGGGAGCTGCAACGAGAGATGCAAGCAGCAACCAGGATACCGAGGTTGACCAGGAGGCGGACGCACGTGCCCCGAGCCCAGAACGCGATGCGGGTAACGCCGCCGCCGCCACCGACCCAATGACTACCGACAGCCCGGGCGAGCTCGAAGCGGGTCCGCCCGATCCTGCGACCTGCGCAACCGATGTGGCGATTCGAAGCCGGGAAGACATCGCCGCCGTCTCTCACTGCACGAGCATCGACGGGAACCTAGACATCTCGACCGCCGACGAGTTGGTGGTGAATCTGGCCGGTCTCGATCAGCTCGAGAGCGTCGCTGGCTGTCTCAACGTCGTCGGCAACGACAATCTGACGTCGTTGCTCGGTTTGGAGGGGCTCAGCAGCGTCGGTTGCTTGAACTTGGGAGACAACCCGGACCTCACGAGCGTCGGCGGGCTGAGGAACCTGCAAAGCATCAACGGGGACCTCGCCGTCTTCGGTGCCGGGCCAAACGACCTGAGCGGCTTGGCCAACGTCGAGGTGATGGGCGGCAACGTGCGGGTCGAGGACACCGAACTGGTCTCTTTCGGTGCGCTCCGCAACGTCGCTCGCATCGACGGTGACGTCGAGTTCTCGGGCAACACGATGCTTCTGACTCTCGACGGCTTCGACGCACTGATGGAAGTTACTGGCAGTTTCACTCTGCTGCGCAATGAGCTCCTCGAAGACGTCGTCGGCTCTAGCCAATTGGAGCTCGTTGGCGGCGACTTCGTGATACTGAGAAACTCCGCTCTGCGTTCCCTAGCCGGCCTGGCATCGCTTCAGACGATTGGCGGCGAGTTCTCATTGTCGAACGGCAGCGAGCAACTGACGACGCTCGACGGCTTGGACGCGCTGACGAGCGTCGGCGGCGACTTCACCATCCAGTCCGTCACCTCCCTGGAGACGCTCGCTAGCTTGGGCCAGCTCGAGACGATCGGGGGTGCGCTCACGATCAGCACCAACTGGGCTTTGGAGTCGTTGGTTGGGCTCGAATCATTGACGAGCCTCGCGGGGAGTTTGACCATCGAGGGAAACACCTCGCTGCGATCGCTGACGGGCTTGGACAACCTAGTCACACTCGAAGGAAGCTTGGCGCTCGGCTTGCAGAACACTGAACTGGCTAATCTCGACGGACTCGACAATCTCGTCAGCATCGGACAAGACCTATCGATCGTCGATACCGATCTCACGAGCCTCCAAGGGCTCGGCAATCTGGAAACGCTGGGTGGCGATCTGGAGATCCGGAGCAACGATGGTCTACGAGCCGTGACCGGGCTCGACTCGCTCGTGCGTATCGAAGGAGATGTCTGGATCCAGCAGAACGGCGCTCTGACTTCTCTGCAAGGCATGGGGTCGGTGCAAAGCATCGGCGGCTACCTGCGCGTCATAGGCTCCCAGTTCACCGATCTGAGCGGGCTGGAAATGCTGCAAGTGGTCGGGGGCGACTTGGATATCGAGCGCAACGACTTGCTGGTCGATCTCGCCGGGCTGAGTGCCTTACAGAGCGCCGGCAGGACGAGCGTCACCGACAACCCATCGCTGACGGATTTGACGGGTCTCGCGATGCTCACTGAAGTCAGCTCGATCGCACTGGAGCGAAATGGGGAACTCGCGTCACTCACCGGACTCGAGAACCTGCTGTCGGCGGGCAACTACTTCGCTCTGACGAGCAGCCCCAAAATCACGACTTTGGCCGGTCTCGATTCGCTGAACGAAAGCGCAAACCTCACCATCGTCAACTGTGCTTCCCTGGTCTCGCTCAGCGGTAGCGGGATGACTTCCCTCGGCACTCTGCACCTGGAGGACAACCCCGCGCTGAGCGACATCTCGTCCTTGGCCAGTGCAGATCCACTAGCCGGCGAACTGAGACTAGTGAACAACCCTCAGTTGGCTGACGTCAGCGCAATCAGCTTGGACACGACCGTCAGTGGGAACGTGATCTTGGAGAACAACGCGCTCACGTCGCTCGCGATACTCAGCCCGGTCACGGCAATCGTCGGGCAGCTCAGTGTCGTACAATCGAGTGGACTCACGGACCTCGATGGTGCTCAGAACCTGGAGAGCGTGGCATCGGTGACCGTCGGCGGCACGGCGGAGCAGAACAACACCTCGCTCGCGAGTCTCAGCGGCTTGGACAAGCTCGCTCGCGTGGGCGGTGGATTCCGGGTCCAATACACCACCCTACTATCTGACCTGAGTGGTCCAGTTTCACTCGAGACACTGTACGGCGACCTGGAGCTCACTGAGAACACCGGCCTGACGACACTGAGCGGCTTGGATGCTCTGAGCGACTTCTTCGGCAGCTTGGTTCTGAACGGCAACCTGTCCCTGCCAGCCTGCGAGGCTCAAACCTTCGCAGAATCTTTCGGCGTCGCATGTGTCGGCACGGATTGCGAAATGCCGTGCCCGTAGAGCTCCCGGTCACGCGATCGACCACAGCCACAGATGACCAGCATCCATTCCCCTACTTGCGGGGAAAGTCGAGGTTTGCCTCGAGCTTGGCCAACTCTAGGCGCGCCATCGCCAGATTCGAGCGCTTTCGATCCAACACGACGTAGAAGAACATCGACGTGCCCACCATGCGGATCAGGTGGTACTGGCCTTCCAACGAGATGAGGATGTCCTCGATGCGTTGCTCGAGATTCAGCTTGTCGCGAATACTCTTTTTTGCGCGCACGACTTCCATGTTGCCCGCCGCAGCCAACTCCAAGTCGAAACCGGGGTTGCCTGCAGTTCCGAGGCAAAGGCCCGTCTCGAAGTCGACAATTGCCGCTCCGAGACAGCCGTCGATGTCGAGCGCACTCCTCACAGAATCTTTGATGTCCACGTTTCTTCCTCCTTCGAAGCCGACTGCGCGGCCAATCGCGCATCAGGAGCACAAACGGCTTGGCGATCCAGAAGTTAATCGCGGCAGCTGACTTTGGTCGGCGCCGACCCCTCGCGGCGCCCCACGTTCCGTTTGGTGCCAGTTACGTCAGCTGATGGGCAAGGGCGCACACCATGAGGATTGCGCGACAGCAAACCAGGGCGTCGGTCGTTCAGTGTGCGCGTGTCGGATGAAAGGCGCGCTCGGAGATACGGTAGCCGTCGCGAGTCACGGCGCGACGAGGGGCCTCGTTCACTATCCACGCGTGCCGCATTTCGTCGACGCCCCATGTCGCAAGCGACACGTCCCAGAAAGTGGAAACGTCGTGACCGCAGCTGCTCAGAGTTTTTGGAGATTCGGCCCATTTGACCCAGGAGCGCCAGCGGCCTGACACGGTCCCATTGCCCGTTTTGACGAGCTGTGCCAGCGTCGCCCGTCGTGAGACTCAAATCGGTGCCTGACGTGAAATTCTGGTGGTCGTTCGGGTGTGCTGCGGGCGTGCTGACAAGTTTGGGGGGCTGCCTGAGCAGCGCAGGTGGGAGCGGCGAATCCTGCCCGGAGGGCCGAGAGCGCTGTGAGTGCTATCCAAACGACACATGTGACCGAGGATTGTCATGTCGCTCCGGCTTGTGTGTGGACGCGGAAATGAACGGCAGCGACGAAGACAGCGGGTCGACTGCGGACACCGACGGGGCGACCGACGACGAGGCATCGGATCGCGAAGGGTCAGACTCCGGTGTTGCCACGACCGATGACGGGCCAAGCACGGGGGGTGCGGAAGAAGACACGGATACCGAAAACGACGCGACGGATGCCGAACCAACGGATACCGGCGAGGCGACGGACGGCGAAAACATCGACGCGACGGACGGCGACGCGACAGACTCCGGCGTGCCAGAGACTGACACGGCCCAAACGGACGTGGCGGTGACCGACGGCGCTGGAACCGACGTGGCAGCAACTGACTCCGCGACGACGGACCAGATCACCGACAACGTCGAGACGGACGTGGCGGTGACGGATGAACCTGTGCAGAGCAGCTACGTCGAAGTCGAGCTGATCTCCAGCTGTTCCGGACCACGCGGAGAAAACTTCGACGGCGCGTGGTTCGCTGGCGCCGGGCCCGACTCCTCAATCACACCAGAAGACTCGTCCGGGACGTTCCCCATGACGAGCGGCGGCTACGCCGGCACTTCGGCGCGCGTCGTCGGCACAGTGGCCCCCGGTGACTACGCCCACGTCGGCCACGTCATGTACCGCGGCTCGGAGTTATTCGATGCCAGCGACTATGACGGCATTTCCTTCTACGCCAAGGCAGGAGCAGCCATCAACGTGCGGGTCGAACTCGCACAAGAGAACAGCGATCCATTCTACGGTTTGTGTGTCGAGGACGTCAGCTGCTACAACAACCCAGCGCTTACCATCGCCGTGGGCACGGAGTGGACTCGTTTCGTCGTGCCCTTCGCAGCGTTGACCACGAATCCGGATTTGCCTGCTCTAGCGGTGACCCCGGGTACCATCAAGCACTGGCAGTTCGCGATGCCTGTCGGAGACTTCGACTTCTGGCTGGATGACTTGTACTTCGTGCAAGCCACTTCTCCCTGAACGTCTCTCGAGACCCGACCGGTACGGCCCAAACAGCACACGGTCAGGTCACCACCTGACCCAACTTCCGGGCCCGCATTCGAACGAATCACGCGAGGGGCCGGTTCCGCGGCGAGCAAAAGCAAGCTAGGTTGCTGGCCATGGCCACCCAAGACATCCGTTCTAAACGCCCGATCCTCGTTGCGATCGACTTCAGCTCGAGTGCGCGCGAGGCCCTCCGGCGAGGCGCGGCACGAGCGAGGACCCTGGATACGAGCCTGGTGGTGCTGCACGTCGTCCATCGCCCAATTCCGCTCATCCCCGAGCTGTCTCAACTGCCCGAGTACGACGTTCGAGCAGAGGCTACGCGACGAGCAGAGCTGACGGACCAGTTGACGAAACTGATCGACGAGGAGCAACTCGGCATGCAACAGGTGCAGGTTGAAGTCGAAGTGGCCGCGTCGACCTACGGTTGCATCGTGTCCAAAGCCGAGCAGCTCCAAGCCCAGCTGGTCGTCGTGGGTCATCGTGGAGATGTCGCACTCACCCGGCTACTGCTTGGCAGCGTCGCACAACGCGTGGCACGAAGTGCACCGTGTCCGGTCTTGGTCGCTCGCGCTCCTAGCGGAGCCAAGCGCATGCTAGTCACGACCGACTTCTCCGACGCAGCCCGGCGGGGTGTCGATCACGCGGCCAGCGAAGCGCGGGCCTTCGGTTTCGAGCTCATCTTGCTGCACAACCTCGAATTGCCGTCCTTGCTGTGGTCGAGTCTGGCTCCGCTGGGCCCGATTCCGCCGCAGGTAGACACTGAAACGCTGCGACAACTCGAGCAGTCGGCGGAGCAACTGCTGAGGGGTGAACTGGAACGCATCGGGCTCGACGGCGACGTGATCGTGACTGCTGGCTCTCACACCGACGAAGCGATCGTCCGCGTCGCTGAGCAGCAACGGGTGGATCTGATCGCGATGTCCAGCCACGGCAGGAGCGCGATAGCCCGCATGGCGCTTGGTTCAGTGACGGAATCCGTGCTCCTTCACGCTCACTGCTCCGTGCTCGCGGTACACACGACTCCCGAAGCGAAGTGACAGACGACACTCGCGCGAACGTGAAAGCGCGGCGAGTGCAGGTTCTGCATCCACTCGCGCGCTTCGAGGGCGTCCGCCATCCATACGACCACCTTGAAACCCCTCGTGCTCCGGGTTACGAAGGGTGGACACTCGGGGCGTGGTGCGAAGTCTGGGACAAGGCCTGGACCCGATTCGCGCAGCGTCTGCTCCCGACGAAGTAGGCCAACGGGGCCACCAACGCCGCAAGGGTGTAGGGTAGCGCCTGGAGAAGCACCGTTCGCGTGTGCTCATCCAGCGCGGAGGGCACCTGCTTGACGAGCATGAAGACGCCCATCACCACGACGAACCAAGCGAAGCCCTTGCGCAGACGCTCCTGGGGGATCTTTCCTGCGATCTGGCTGCCCGCGAGACTGCCAACCACCGCCATCACCGTGACCAAACCAGCAACCTTCCAGTCCACGCTGACGTGCCCCAGATACCCCACGAATCCAGCAAAAGACTTCATCGAAATCACGACTAGTGAAGTTCCCACCGCGATCGTCATGGGTAGCCCACCCAAGAGCACCAGCGCGGGTACGACGAGAAACCCGCCACCAGCACCGACGAGACCCGTTACTCCGCCGACGACCAATCCTTCGACGATGACCTTCGCGACAGGCAAGTGCGTGGGTGGTGCCTCGCCGCGACGCGCCGGCTCCTTTCGACCGCGCATCATGGCCACCGCGGTGACGAGCATCATGACCGCAAACGCGATCAGCAGCACCCCGGCGGGAATGTAGTGCGCGACACGACCGGCAGCATAGGCCCCCACCATGCCCGCGGTGCCAAAGACCAGGCCAGTCCGCATTTGAACACGTCCGGCACGAGCGTGGGGGATCAACGCTGCCGCGCTCGTGACACCGACGACGAACAAGGAAGTTGCAATCGCGCTCTTCGCCTCCATTCCCAAGGCGTAGACCAAGATGGGAACGGTCAGGATCGACCCTCCGCCGCCCAACAAGCCCAAAGACAAGCCGATGGCCAGAGAAAGCACGAGGGCGAGAACGAGAGTGGTCATGGGAATCCTTTCGGTGGAGTTCAGTCGATTCCATCTCCCCTCGAGCAGGATCCGTACCAGGCGGCAAACCGCTGGAATTGGCGCGATTTCCCGATCCATGAAACAACTCGAGACATCGGCGTTTCGGGTTTTTCACGGTGTGTCGAACGCGCGGTTGCAGGTGTCCGCCATCTCCCACAATCTCGTTCGGGCAGCGGCTGGACGGACTGGTGCGCTCTGCCTAGCTTCGGGGTGTGTTTCCGCACAAGATCCCACACCCGGCAAACTTCTCCTTCGCAGGCCACCTCGATGGCGATGCCCTGACGATCGGCGGTGAACGCTTTCGAGTCAGCATCACGACGCTCGTCGACAACGTCGTTCACCTTCGTATCGACGAAGCAATCCCTCGTCGCTGGGAGCGTGGACCGCAAGAGGCGAACATCGAATTGCAGACGGCAGAACTTCGAGGCTCGCAGCTGACGCTCGACTCGGGGGCAGGCCTCGAATGGCGGAGCCACGACGGGCAGACGATTCTGCTGGGCACGTCCGGGCGCACGTTCGGAGTTTCAGGATCTCAGTGGGTGCTCGACTGGGTACCGAATGCCGAGTTCACCTTTTACGGCATGGGCGAGAAATGGGGCTCTCTCGACAGAACGGGAAGCAACGTTCAGTTTTGGAACTCGGACGTCATGGCCGACTTCCCACCGTGCCAGTGGCGGAGCGCTGAGCTCGATCCGACCTACGCCAGTATCCCGTACCTCCTGGTGCGGCACGGCGATCGTTTCTTCGGGTTGTTGGTGGACAACCCCTACGCCGTTTTCATGTGCGCAGGCGGCGGCTTCGAGATTCAGGAGCCCAAGACGCCGAGGTTCTTCTTGGGCTCGACCAATGGCGCACCCTCGCTCTTCTTTCTGGAGGGGCCGACGCTACGGGAGCTGACCCAAAAGCTGCAACGACTGGTGGGAGTGACTCCGCGCCCGCCACTGTGGGCACTAGGTCACCACCAGTGCCGGTGGGGCTACGAAAACGCCCAACAGCTTCGCGACCTCGCCGAACACTTCCAAGAACACCAAATCCCGAACGACGGCCTGTGGCTGGACATCGGCTACATGGACGCCTTCAAGGTGTTCACGTTTTCCGAGGAAAACTTCGAGTCGCCGGAACGCGACATCGGAGCCCTACGTGAGCGCGGCGCGCACGTGGTGCCCATCGTCGACCCAGGAGTCAAAGTCGAGCCAGGGTATCCCGTCTACGACGAAGGTCTGGCCGGAAACCACTTCTGCTCGACGCCAGAAGGCAAGCCGTTCACCGGATTCGTATGGCCTGGCAAGACCCACTTTCCCGACTTCTCTCGACCAGCAACGCGCGATTGGTGGGCGGCGCGGGTGCAGAGCTTCGCCCGATGCGGCATCAGCGGCGTGTGGATCGACATGAACGATCCGTCCGTGGGCGCCGTCACGATCGATGACATGCTGTTCGGTGACGGTGGATACTCGCACGCCGCCTATCACAACCAGTACGCCCTCGGCATGGCCAAAGCCACTCGCCAGGGCCTATTGCACGCCGCCCCCAACACGCGCCCCTTTGTCCTGTCGCGCAGCGCCTCCACCGGCATGGCGCGCTACGCCGCCGTTTGGACGGGAGACAACGGCTCTTCCGAAACGTTCTTGCAGCGGGCGATCGCCGTGAGCTTGAACTTGGCTCTGTCAGGCATTCCGTTCAACGGCTGCGACGTGCCCGGATTCGCCGGCGACGCTGACGACGATCTGACCGTGCGCTGGTACAAGGCGTGCTTCCTGTTCCCGTTCTTGCGCAATCATTCGTGCCTGGGAACGCGAGCCCAAGAACCGTGGGCCTTCTCGGAGCGGACGCTGCGCCAGGTGCGCAGCCTGATTCGGCTGCGGTACAAGCTGCTGCCATATCTCTACCAGTTGTTCATCGAGCAGGAGCGAACAGGTGAGGCCATATTGCGACCGGTGGCCCACGACTTCGAGGGGGAGCCCTTGCGCGAGCACGACTTTCTCGTCGGGCCTCACCTTCTTCAAGCACCGCTGTTGAGCCGACGGGAGCCGTGGCGGCAGCTCGCTTTGCCCGCTACGCGGTGGTTCGGCATTCACGACGGGCAATGGCATGACGGTCCAGCCTCCCTCGCGTTGCAAGACACACCCGGGAACACTCCACTGTTCATACGTGACGGCTCAGTGCTTCCGATGCAACTCGGTGAGCGGTTCGACAACCGCAACGCTCTCGCGGACATCGAGCTCCACGTCGTGCTCTCCGAGGGCAGCGCGACGCTCTGCTACGAGTTCGACGACGGCGCGAGCTTCGACTACACCAGCGGCCGGGTCACACGCCTGGAGGCGACGGCCACGTTGAAAGACTCTGTGCTGCACATGGAAGTGACGTCCTACGATGCGAGCTATCTGCCCCTGACGGTCGTCATCGTGCTGCACGCGATGCGCGATGTCGACGCGGTGGAAATCGAGCTCGAGGGCTGCGTCCGGCGCGTCCCGCTGCGCCCAGCGCAAGTACGACTGATGACGCCACTTCGTGCGCAGGCCACGGCACGTATCAGCCTCGCAGAGCTGACGGCCGCACCCATACCGTCTGGTGAGCCCTGTGCGGCCCAGAATCACAAACCGCATCGGTGAAACAGCGACGGGCCCCAGCGAACCCGATCGCTGTCAACTCGCGGTCATTCGATGTTCGCCGACTTGAAATCCCAGCCGGGGTCGTCGCAAAACTCGCAGGTGGGGCCAATGAGAAACGCCTTGCCCGTATCTCCTTCGTCCCCCTTCAGCTGCCAATTGAGCCAGGCCAGGTTGACGAGATTGAAGTCGCCTCTGCCCTGACCCAAGTCCCCTCCATGGCCCGCGCTCGTCTTGGAGAAGTAGAGAATTGGGATGCCACGCGAGCTAATCGCGTCGTAATCGTTTAGGCCATTCTCATAGGCGACGTCGCTACTGCCACCGTTCATGATCTTGAACGGCGCATGCATGGCATCCCAAAGATTGTTGTTCGGCCCCATCAGGCCGCTACTCGTGATCCCAATGGCGGTGAATCGAGGATCGTCGGCCACGTTCTCGGACATCAACCCGCCGCAAGAAAATCCGTCGGCAGCGATCTTCTCCGTATCGAGGCTCTTGTAATACGTGCTGCAGGGCTTGTCGTTCTCGGCGATGGCCCAGGTGATGTAGTCGAGGAACGCTTCCCCACTCTGGCCGCCTTGGCAGCTGTTGTCGCCGCCCGGCGTGCCGTCTGCGACGATGAAGTATCCCCACGAGGCGATCTCTGCCATGGCGGCTTGATTCGAGAGGCCGTTCTGAGAGCAGCCACCCTCACCCCAGACGAAGATCGGATACTTCTCGTCTCCACCCATGTCCGCTGGCCTGAAGATGGTGCCACACTTGATGCCATCCTCGGAATTCGTCTCGATGACCACGTCGTGCGGCCCGCTCCCAGAGGCGTTCCTGCCAGTGTCTTGGGATTCGGTACAGGTGCCAGTGAACTCCGGATCGGGTTCAGGCTCGGGCTCGTCCATCATGCCTGGAGCGCCTCCAACCTCGGGCTCTTCAGTGCCTGCGCCCCCCGTACCGGCGCTTTCCATGCTGGCGCCTCCAGTGCCGGAGCTTTCCATGTCAGCGCCCTCCGTGCCCGCGCCTCCCGCACCGGGGCCCTCCATGTCGGGACCTTCCGTGCCCGCGGTTGTGACGCCAGGGCTTTCCGTGTCGGCACCCGGTGCGCCAGCACCTGGATTGCCAGCACCTCCAACGTCGGCGCCTGCTGGATCGCCAGTCGCGGGTGTCCCGCCCCCAGGGGCCACTGCACCCGGAGGCTGTGAAACACCGCCACCAGGCATCGCTCCGCTGGTCGCGTCCTGCCCGGCACCGCTCGGCGTCGCGGCGGTCGCGCCCGACGTCGGGGTAGCGCTCCCGCCAGCGGGCGTTTGCGGTGAGCCGATGCTCTCATCGTTTGTCTCCGTGCCATCGTCGGCACAGCCGAAGCCCATGACGGTAATGCTCACGATCCCCGCGATCAGGGTCTTCACTGGTAGGTGCTCTGTACTCATCGATCCGAGTCCTCTGCCCAGGGCTGATGGGCGCTCAACGTTTCGTGTGCAGTGAGCGCGGTCGGCAAGAACGGTCCAACAAAGCGCAACGGAGGTGCGGCGAGCAATCGAACTGCAAAAAATGGCCGACGGCAGAAGCTTCGAACTCGCGTGCCCCTCACCATGCTCCGAACGCGGGAACGCTCCCAGCAACACAACTGCCCGCTCGATGCGCCAGACTGTGCTCATCGCCGCGGCGCCGAAGTGTACACTCGGCCCCTGCCGACACGGCGAGCTTGGCTTTCTGTCCTAGGCCTGACGCTGGCTTGTCGACAAGCCAAGCCAGCGAAGCCCACGGCAACCCCGAACGGCTTGGCCAGGGTTCGCAGCAGCCACGACGCGACATCCACCGCGAAAGCGCTCCTGGAGGTGGGAATGTAGGGCCACCGAGCGCTGCGCTGAGTCGGCGGCCGGAACTTGGCAAATGCCGCGAATCCTTTTCGTACGCACTTGGCTCTCACTATCGACCCCCGACGAGCCAAGCACCGGGCGGCGAAGGAGAAACCATGTCCGTAGTCGAGTTGAACAAAGAGAACTTCGAATCCACCGTGACCCAAGACGGCATCGTGTTGGTCGATCTGTGGGCACCCTGGTGCGGCCCGTGCCGGGCTTTCGCACCGATCTTCGAAAAGGCGTCCGAGCGACACCCAGACGTGACCTTCTCCAAGCTGAACACCGAAGACCAACGCGAGCTGGGGGCAGCGCTTCAGATCCGAGCCATCCCGACGCTGATGGTTTTCCGGGATGGTGTGTTGCTACTGAAACAAGCGGGCATGGTGCCAGGCAAAGCGCTGGACAGCCTGATTCAACAAGCGAACGAGCTCGACATGGACGAGTTGCGCAAAAAGCTCGAGACGGCGAAGGACGAGCAAGCCGTCGCGTCGTAGTCTGCTAGGGTTCTGGCGTGGCAGTCGACGAGGGGCTCCTGGCACGAGCGCAAGCAGGCGACCGGGACGCCGTTGAGGAGCTGCTGACGCAACTTGCACCGAAGTTGCGCCGCTTCGGGCACCATCTGTGCAACGCATACTCCGAAGATGCTCTGCAGGAGTCGTTGTTGACCATCGCGCAGCACATCTCGGGGTTTCGCGGCGAGTCCGACTTGAGTTCGTGGTCCTACGCAGTCGTGCGCTCTGCCTGCGGACGCTTGACACGGCACGGGGTGAACAAGAACTCGGCTCCGCTCGAGGTGGCTGACGAATTGGCTGGCGACGTGAAAGACCCAGAACACCAAGCGATCGAAACCGAGCGCTGGCAGTTGCTCAATTGTGCAATGCATGCGTTGCCGCCGTCGCTGCGCGAAGCCGTTTTGCTGCGGGATGTCGAGGGGCTGAGCGCCGAGGAAGCGGCGCAGGCCCTGTCGCTATCCGTCTCCGCGCTCAAGAGCCGGCTCCATCGCGGGCGTGGCGCGTTGGCACGAGAGCTCGACCGCCAGCTGAAGAAGGGTCCGCCACCTGCAGGTTGCCCCGACGTGATGTCCGCGCTGAGTCGCCAGCAAGAAGGGCAACTCCCCGAGCGGGAGTGCGAAGAGCTGACTGCACACCTCGCAGACTGCGAGCGTTGCCAGAGCGAGTGCGACGACCTGAAGGCGGCGCTTCTGGCGTGCCAGCAGGGCTCCGTCGGCATCGACACCAAGCGCTGTGTCCGCGCGGCATTGGAGCGTTGGCAACCACGAAGCTGAACACGGAACGCCGACTGTTCACCCCACATAAACAGTCATCCAGAGCATCCAGTAAGAAAGCGAACCTGTCGCCTATGGCGCCAGCTGGAACGGTTCAGCCCGCGGAGGTTTGGCGCATCTGAGGGGGACATCAGCAGAAAAGCCAAACTCACCCGCCGCCAGGGCGGCGCGCAATGCCTGGGCTTCCGCTGCATCGGCGACATGGGCACCGATACACTGCCCGCCGAAACAGCTGTACTGCAGAAGCGGAACGTTGCGGAGTGGTGGGTGACGCACGATCGCCTGAGACAGCAGGTCACGTGCTTGCTCGACGCTGAGCTCCAAGTCGCGCTCCGTATCGTGGGGGTGACGGACGATGAGATCGGCGAACGGATACGTACAGGACCCGGCCGCGTGTGAGTCCACATCCGAGGTGGGCTCCCGATACATGGTGGCTGGTAGCTCCGTCGCCAGCTTGCCGCCGGCCGTATTGAACAGGAGATACTCACCTTTGCCTGCCGGCCCTTTGTCTGGAACGCGTGCGATGAGCCAGATGTCGCCTTCTCGAGGTTGCCAAACCGATAGCACGAGCTTCCGAGCGGCGCGATGAGACGGCAGTTCCTTGGGTAACTCGGTCGCTTCCCAACCCTGACTCGACCAACGCAGCAGTTTGCGCCCACGGATGCCCCACAGAGCGTGACTTGCCGGCGCGTTGACGGGACTGAAGGCCGAAGATAGGCGCGGAAGGGGCCCTCTCTTGCTGGCGCCCAGCGGTATCAGCTGGCGGGCGCCAAACTGGTCCGGCGAAGTGAGCACGAACAGGGAGCCCTGCTCCACCACTACCCCATCAATCGCCTCCTCGTGAGGCAGCTCGACCTGAGTCTCGTCCGTCGTCCCGTCGCCGTACCAGGTTTCCGCGCGCAACGCTCCTCCCTCTTGGGGCCAATGGGCAAGCTCGCCGCATACCGATCCAAAGACCGTCACGGCATCGTCGTGCACCCAAGGAGGAAAACCCCAGTTGGGAGGGGCGCAAGCGTCAGTACGCAATTGTCTGAGGGACGACGGAGAAAGCACCATGATTTCTTGGAACGGGATCACGGGCACGGAAAAATGCGCCCCGACGATCAGCACGCCACCGCGCCAGTTCACCAGCTGCCTAGCGCAGGTTCCCAATTCGTACTCCGGCACCCAACCCGGCGCCCGTCGATTGCCAACGTCGTCCACCGAGCCATCGGGATGCCAACGATACAAGGTGGCCCAACATGGCCCTGCATCCGACGAGCCGTTCACCGCCATCCAAGTATCGTCTGGCCACGCCCCGCCCGCCGCGGTCGTATAGCCGAAATCGATGTCGAAGTCTGCAAGGGCTGGCGAGAAGCGCAGCTGGTCGTTCTCGATCAGCAGCGGAGCCCCCCCTCGACCCTGGTCAGTCAGTAGGAAAGCATGTTCTCCGAGAGGAGCGAATTCGATCTCGTAGTCGACCTCCGCCACGAGGTGGAAGTGCAGTCCGCTGTCACGGACTGAGCTCTGCTCCTTCGGTTCAGAGTCGCTGCGGACCCCTCCTCGCTCGATGTCGACGGAAGCCGCAACGGGATCCTTCGTCGGCTGCGCGTGGCACGCTCCGAGCAGAACCAACGAAAGAACGGTCGTCGCAGTCACGCAGGATCGAGTGTTGCTCATTTTGATCAATCACCTGATGGCCCGATGCCTCGAGACCGGTACGGCCAACGCAGTCGCAGAGCCGAGAAGGGCGTAGGTTAGCTTGAAGCACCAACCGCTCGGCCCCGAATGCCCAACCGACTCGATGCCGTACGCGGACTCGAGCCAGCCCCAGAACGGAAGGAGGAAGAACGTGGCGATGAACGAAACGGGAAGCATCGCCAGGCCTGCAACGATGGCCAGACTGAGCGACGTCGCCATTCGCTCCAACCGTCCCGGAACGGGCTCCTTGAACTCGTTTCCCAAGCCTCCAGTGTAGGCGTGTTGGGCCTAAATGGGCGAGCGCGAATGCGAGTCGCTCATTTTTGGGGTGAGGGCCCCAGCGAAGCTGGGGCGGGGGCTGGAAAGCCCCTAGCCAGCAACCTCGCCGAAGATCTCGGGGATGGTGGTGCTCGTGTTGTCCCAACTGCCGAAGTTGTCGATGGGAAGGCCCATCGTTTGCAGCATCGTGAGCTGCAACTCCGTGACTCTTCGCGTCGGTAAGCGTATGTGCTTGTTCCCGGGGAGCTTGCCGCCGGCATGGCCCGTCAGCACGAGATGATAGTCGCGCATGATGTGCGAGCCCGGATCCGAAACGTCCGTCGCGCCGTAAATTAGCGTCTGATTCAGAGCGGTGGTGTTGCCGATCGGCGTATCACGCAACACCAAAACCAAGTCGGCGTACTGCTCCATGATGTATCGCTCGATGTCGGCGGCGGCGGCGATATCTCCGCTCGTACCGTGAGTCAAGGTGTGATGTTCGGCGTCGGTCGTAGCAATCGGGTAGCGATTGTCGTCGCGCGCTCCTGACCACATATGCGTGTAGACGCGAGTCAAGTTGCACGCGAGAGCCGTGGCAAGCAGGCGGTGTATGGCCTGGCCTCGCGCCGCCGGGTCATCCAGCTCAGCGGGCTGTGTCGGTAGCCGGCATCCGCCCTGAGCCGCTTCGTCCAGCGGCATGTCGAGCGCATCGAGACGTCGCTCGAGCTCGCGAACGCTCTCCATGTGACGCTCGAGGCGCGCACTGTCGGTGGCGCCGAGAGTTCCGCGCAAACTCGCAGCGTCTTCCAGCACGGCGTCGAGAGTGCTGCGGCGAATTTCGCTCGAGAACAGGACACTCGGGGCGCTGGCGCCTGGGGCGTCGCTGGGCACTCCGGTACCGAACAGTGTGTCGAAGAGTCGCCGCGGATCGCGTTCGGCAGGCAAGACGTCGTTGGGACCGCGGTGGGCGAGATTCTCACTCGTGGTCCCCATGTTCAGGCCTCGGTACTCCATCACGCCGGTTTCGATCGACGCGAACAGCGAGTCACCGCCAATCTGATCGGCGACCAGTTGATCGATCGTCGGTAGGTATTGCGTCGCGGCAGCCACCTCGAATTCGACGCCCTGGTGACTGTTGATGTCCGACGCGACCGTCGCCGGCTGGCCGTCGCCGCCGGCCAGCATGTAGACGCTCCCCCAACCGTGCCCCTTGAACACGCCGTCGAGCATGTCGAGACCTGTCACGAAGGTCAGGTGGTCCTTGAGCGCGGAGAACGGTTCCAGGTTCGTCGGGAGCTGCCACGCGTCGCCACTGCTCGTGGTTGCAGGCGTCGACGCGTCCGTGCCCGGCGGCGCCCAGTACGGCGGTGTGGTGCCGTTGCCCCAAAACCAGATCCCGAACGTGGTCGGCAGTTCGTCACCTTGGGCAAACGCGTCACCGTGGTCGTTGCACATCACGTCGAGCACGGGCAGCCACATCGCGACGCCGACACCGGAGAGGGCACCGCGGAGAGCGAATCGACGAGACACTTTCAATCTATCGAGCATCGGTCCCTATTCCTGTGCAGAGTCAGCGGACTCGGTTGATTCAGCTGGGTCCAAATCCGCAATATCAGACACCCTGTGGAGGGGGGACACCGAGTTGAAGGCGGTACTGGCAGCGAAGTCGGCGATCCATTCGCGCCAAACGTAGCCGCGATCGGCGAACGCCGTGGTGAGTTCTGCCAACGACTCCTCATCCGCTTGCACATCGCTGGTACCGTTGGCGTAACGGTAGAAGTTCTTGACGAAACACGCGGAGGCTTCGGCACTGTTCCGCAGCAATTCGCCGAGGCCAATCGCGTCCTCGAACGTTCCACCCGCAAACTCGCCGCTGGCATCGATGGGCAGGCCATTTTCCGTCTCGCGGTAGCGCCCGTTGGCGTCGAAGTGCTCGAGAGCGAAACCCGGCGGATCGATGATGACGTGACACGCAGCGCAGGACGGATCGCTGCGGTGCTGCCCCTCGAAGAGTTGCCGTGTGGTCATCGGCGCGTCGCCCGCTTCTGGCTCAGGGATCGTCACGACCAGGCCCGCGGGGGGAGGCGACACCGTCCTGCACATCAAGCTCGTGAGAATGAAGTGGCCCCGCCGCGCCGGATTGCTCGAGGCAGAGGAGGAGTGAGCCAACAAGAACCCTGCTTTGCCCAGAATGCCAGCGCGACCCGTGCTCGGGTCGAGTTCGATCTCTTGAAAGCCGTCACCCGGCGCTGGCACACCATAGAACTCTGCGAGTGGGCCGTCGACGAAGGTCGCGCGGCTATCGAAAAACGAGCGAACGTCGGCTCGCGGAGCAAGCACCACCTCGCCAAGCCAGCGCTGCGCTTCTTCGAACATCGACGCGCGCAGGGTGTCGCTCAGATCGTCGACCGGCCTCTCGACACCGAGCACCGCGTCGAGCTTGGTGAGCTCGATGAAGAACTCAGCGGGGAAGTCCTTCGCCCGCGCTAGGGACGATAGGCGCTCGAAGGCGGTGCGGACCCCTTGCTCGGTATCGAGTTCACCCGCAATCGCCGAGTCGAGCAGTGCGTCGTCCGGAGTCGAGCCCGTCGTCAGGAAGGCAAGGCGCGTCGCCATCGACGATCCGTCGAAGCGAATGCGCTGAAGCTCCGTGTCGGGCGAGGCGTGTTCGACGCGGTACAGAAACTTCGGCGACTGCAGCATGCCAGCTGTCGCCGCCGCAAGGCCGGTAGCCGCCGAAGCGTCAGCATCGTCCGTCAGCGCAGCGGCATTGCGCGCGAGTGCTACCCAGCGGGCGGCTTCAGCGTCTTCGAGGTCGCGGCGAAATGCCCGACGCCCGAATGTCCGTACGAACGTCTCGACACATGCGTCGGCCAGATCCGGCTGAGGTTGACAACCTACCAGGGCGCTCCAGCGCTCGGTGTCGTCGAACAACGCTGAAACCGCCGCCTGACTCGCGGCCTCGTAGTCCGCTGCATGCGCCACTCCAACGACGGCGAGGAGTCCGCCGACCGTCGCGAAACCGTCGACGCGATCCGCTGGCAGTTGGAGCGACGCGACATCCGTGCCCTCCCCGAGCAGGAACTCGATCGAGCGTCGGTACTCGGACTGCGTCAGGAGGCGCAGCTGGGTGAACGGCTCCGCGTTCGCGAAAGAAACGTCTTCCTCGGCCGACCCGCCCTCGCTGCCAGCTGGGCTGTCATCAGGACCGGCGCTGGCTTCGCCGGAGTCGCTTGCGTCGGCAGGGGTGGCCGGAACAGCGACTTCCGAGTCAGGCGTCTCAGCCCCCTCAGCCCCAACGGACGGCTCGCCAGCGCCCGCGCCGCTGGCGGTCTCTGCTGCCCCGCCGCCGCTGGCGACTGCCGTGTCGGGCACACCGCTCTGACCTCGCGGGTCCGAACCCCCGCCGCTGCAGCCAGCTGCCGCGTACAGAACCACCCCACACAACCCCGCACTGCCCAGACCAATTCGATCCAGACCAATTCGACCCAGACCAATTCGACGGAGCACCCGCCAAACAGAGCGGCCAGCTCGGCCATGGCTCGAGAAGCAGCTTGATTCGAGTTCCCCGCTCATACTTCCAACTCCGCCGGCCCAGCGTGGACCACAGCGTCACAGGACCGTTCATGTCCCCGTGTCTCGACTCCATGGTAACGAAGATCGCCCGACGCGAAGATTCTGCCCGACTCCAGAATATTGCGTTTCAAGTGAATTCCGGCGCGCCAAACGTGGTGGCGTTTCCCAGCACGCGCCCAGTGCGTCTCCGGGAAGTGCAGAAGGCGTACATGAGCGAGTTGCGCAACACCGTTGCGCAACTCGAACTCGTGGAGTCGGGATTGTAGTTCTGTTTCACCAACTGAGCACAAGCCGACCCTTGGGACTGGGTGACTCGCGGCCTACGGAGCGACGTGTGGTGGTTGCCGCCGAGTTGATCTGCGGCACGCACTTCCGTTCACCCCTCGTCTCCACCGTCGTCCGACTTCTCAGCGCTCTGATTTGTTCAGGCACCGAACGCCGACGCGTGTTTTGGAAGTAGCTTCGCACGTGGGCGGCGTCGCGCGGGCACAGCACCCGCAAGTAGGCGCGTGACTGATTTGCGCATCGCACGATGCAGCGCGAGACCCTAGCCAGTAGCCGATTGCCCTCGACGAGCCTCTCACTGCCTAGGGTTTACTTGCTGCGCAGGTGAACGCATCCTGCGGCAGTGTGTGCCACGGTGGGAGCATTCGACGCTGAAAGTGCATATCTCGCGGAAACTTCCTGGCTACCCCTCGTGATGCGGCTACAACCAGCGCATGGGAAACGGGGAAACGAAACTCTCGACAAAGTTGTGCGCTGCGCTCGGCGCACTCGTGGTGTTGGCGGCCCCCGCGGCGGTCCGTGCTGAAGGGGACGACGAAGCCGCGGAGGAAAGCGGCGCTGACGACGAGGCCGAAGGGTCGGAATCGAGCGATGCTGAGGCGGATGACACGGGGTCGGATGAAGACACCGACACGAACTCGGACGAAAAGGCAGCCCCCGAAGGCAGCGTCGTAGCGCTCCCTAGCTCGGCTGGCGGAGACGGTGGCCGCTTTCGCTTCGGAGTTGCAGGCGGCGGTGGGCCGTTGTCCACCGACGGCCTCGACATGACGTACTACGGCGTGGATTTGCGCTTCGGCTGGCAGTTCAACGACGCATTCGGTGTCTGTGCCACGCCCCAACTCGGCTACTACAAGCTCGACGGCGCCGATGCGTTGTTCGGTTCCGGCGGCCTGCTGGGGACTTCAGTGGATGCCGACTACACGCTATTCGACAGAGTATTCCTCGGCGGAGGCCTCGGCTACGCGATCCTGAACAACCCTTCGGGCTCGGAGATACACCTTCGTGCTGGCGGTTACCCGATCGTATCGAGGAGTGATGAGAAGATCCGCCGCAAAGCACTGATGCTGGGCATCGACCTGAGACTACATTTCGTCGAGGGCTACACGTTCGTCGCACCTACGTTCAACATCGGCTACGAGTCTTTCTGAGTTCGGGCTGACGCTAGCGGCAGCCCCGCAAAGCGTGCGCTCTTGCCGCCGAGACGGAGCGCGGAAGGCCGTGCTGTGTGTCGAAGCGGCCTCAACGCGCCGGAGCGACGGCTCGACGCTTCGCAGTCGCAACGTTTGCGAAATACTCCGCGCCACGCGTCCTGGGCGGGCCTCCCAGGTCGAGCTCGTTCGTGCTGCACATATATAGGGCTCGAGCCCCCCGCGTCGGCCACGCAGTTCGCCGGGTGTTCCTCGCTCGCGGTGAATAGCTCGTCACACTTCAAGTAAACCTGCGGCCGTCCACCTCGTTGTCTAGCCCGTCGTGGAAATGGCTTGCAGCCTGAAAGGCCGCGCGATATCGACGTGCGCAGGTTTGCCCACGATCGAGGCCGATTTTTGGTGCGTGCTCCCGAAAAGGCCTCCGCCTGGGTGTCCTGCCATACCCAACCCAAAGCAGCTAGTTCAACCGCAACGTCAAGGCGTACATGAAAGGGTCCAAGGGATGAAGTGCGACGACTGCGGTTTCTCGAATGCGGCCGACGTGCGGTTCTGCGGTGGCTGCGGCACGCCGTTGGCGCCGCCCGCGCCGAGCTTCATGCCGGACGCCGAGCGACGTCACATGTGCGTATTGTTTTGCGACCTGGTGGGTTCCACTCAGTTGTCGCAAAAGCTGGATCCGGAAGATCTACGGGATCTCGTAGACAGCTACCAGCGCGCCTGCGGCGAGATCGTGGAGCGTCACGAAGGCTACGTTGCCCAGTATCTTGGGGACGGCATGCTCGTCTACTTTGGCTACCCGCAAGCGCACGAGGACGACTCGTTTCGCGTAGTGCGCTGTGGCCTGGACATCGTCGAGAGAGCTGGTGAGCTGGCCTCCGAGGGCGACGTCGCCTTGCAGGTGCGAATAGGCATCCACAGCGGACGGGTGGTGATCGGCAGCCTCGGTGGTAGCGCGCGCAGTGAGCGCCTGGCGATCGGCGATACCCCGAACATCGCGGCCCGTGTGCAGGGCGAAGCCGAACCGGGGCAGGTCATCGTTACAGAAGCGGTGTGTCGGTTGCTGCCGAGCAGTATTCAAACCGAACCCGTCGGCGCGCGAGCGCTCAAGGGCGTTCGCGAACCGATGACCCTATATCGAGTCGTCTCAGCGGCGCGGCCTGCATCAGGACTCGAGCCCTATCGAGTTCCGTTCGTGGGTCGGCAGGGCAACCGACAACTGCTCCGTCAGCTGTGGTCGGACGTCTCCGATGGGCACGCTCGCTTCGCACTTATTCGCGGTGAACCCGGAATCGGCAAGTCCCGCCTGGTCAGCGTCGCCAAAAGCGACTTGGCGAACCCTGACACTCCTGTGCTGGTGGCTCGCTGCACCCCATTCACGACGGCCAGTGCGCTGCGCCCGATAGTGGAGCTGCTGCAGCGGCGGCTCGGTTTGGACGGCACATCCGACGAGGGGCGAGTCGCCCATCTCGTCGAACGCCTGAGCGGCTTGGCGGCTCCGACAGAGGAGTCCGTGCCACTCCTGGCTTCTCTGCTGGGCGTTCCGCTCGATCCCGAGCAGTGGCCCGCTCCAGAATTGTCCCCCGTGCGCGCGCGCCAGCGTACGATGGATTTGCTCATCGAATTGTTGCGAAGTTGGGCGCGACTCACGCCCATGCTGCTGGTTGTCGAAGACCTGCATTGGGCCGATCCCTCGACGCTCGACTTCTTGCGTCAGCTCGTAACGTCCTCGAGTCGTCGCTTGCTGGCTGTCTTCACCGCCAGGCCAGAATTCGAAGCCACCTGGGAAGATGCTCCGCGCGTAACCGCCATCGAGCTCGACGCTCTGGGCCACGAAGAAGCTGAAGCGCTGGTACGCAAGGTCGCGCGCAACAAGCCACCGCCCCCGAAGGTGGTCTGGCAAATCTGTGAACGAGCTGCTGGCAATCCCCTGTTCCTGGAGGAGATCACCCAGGCAGTGATCGAGTCTGGTGCCCTGATAGAAGGCACGCGTTCTTGGGAACTCGCGGCCCAAGTCGAACAGATCGACACCGATGTCGTGCCGACTTCGATGGAGGCGTCCTTGCTGTCGCGCTTGGACCACCTGGGGAACGCGCGGGGCAGCCTTCAGCTTGCAGCCACCTTGGGCAGGGAGTTTTCGCTCGAGGTGTTGCTTGCCGTGTCCGGCTTAGCCGAGGGGCAGGTGCTGCAGCATCTCGACGCAATGCTCGCGTCCGGGCTCATCTACAGTCATGGCGACAGCACCGCCATCTACACGTTCAAGCACGCGTTGGTGCGAGACGCGGCGTACGCTCAACTGCTGCGAACGACTCGCAAGCAGTACCATGCCCGCATCGCAGAAGTGCTGCTGGACAGGTTCCCGGAAGTCGCCCGTGAGCATCCTGAAATCCTAGCCCATCACCAATCAGGAGCGGGTAGGCATGGCGAGGCGGCAGAGCAGTGGCAACTGGCAGGGGAACGCGCCGCCCGACGCAGCGCCGTGCCAGAGGCGATGGCGCACCTGCGTCGCGCACTCGCGGACCTGGCCGAGCTGCCGGAGGACGATTCGCGAATGGACCGCGAGCTCTCGGTGCTATCGGTCCTCGCCCCCGTGCTGATGGCGGTACATGGCTGGGCGGCGCCAGAAGTCGGGGAGGCGTGCGCCCGTGCAATTGAGCTGGCCCTCAAACTCGAAGCGCATGCCCGAATGTATCCACCCATGTGGGGCCTGTGGACGAATCAGTTCGTCGGTGGGCGCTTGCATGAGGCGATGGAGACGGCTGAGAAGGTTCTGGCGATGGCCTTGGCGGCGGGCGAACCGATGCTGGAGATCACTGGTCGGCACGCCACGTCATACACTCACTACTATCGCGCCGAGTTCGACGCGGCAATCCAAGAAGCCAACGCCGCTTTCGAGCGCTATTCCTTTGAGCTCGAGCTCACGCTTGCACAACAATTTCAGCTCTCTTCGACAGTAAACCTTCAGGCATCAAGAGGCAGCTCGCTATGGATGCAAGGACACCAGGACGCTGGCATCCGACAGATGGACGAGATGATCGAGCTGGCTCGCTCGCTGCGGCATCCGCCCAGCGTTGCGGGAGCGCTGGCTTTCGCGATGTTCTTCACGCTCTACGACCGTGATTACGCGCGTATGCTGGAAATCACCGAAGAACTCTATGATCTGTCGCGAGCAGAAGGTTTTGCCATGTGGACGGCCAATGCCGGCATGCATCGCGGGCGGGCGCGCATGGAGCTTGGAGACCGCCAGGCCGGTATCGCGGAGGTCTTGGAATGGGGAGCTCTGTTTCGACAGACGGGTTCCGGCATCATAGAGGGCAACGCCACCTCCATGATGAGCGACGCCATGCACCGAAACGGCGACGCAGAGCAGGCGTTGGTGGTGAACGCCGAAGGAGCGGCTCGCGCGGAGGCCAATATGGTGCGCGTGATGCTCCCCGAGATATACCGCAAGCGAGGCAACATCCTGAGAGACCTCGGACGTTACGACGCCGCACGCGCAGCATACGAAAAAGCCGTCGAGCGCGCCCGGGAGCAGCAAGCTCGCTCCTTGGAGTTGCGCGCGCTGACCTCATTGGTCGAGCTTCAGGTCGACCGAGGACCTGTAGACGAGCTGCGTCGGCAGCTGAGCGCGGCGCTCGACGCCATGTCCACCGACCCCGCTCGCCCCGATCTGATGGCTGCACGCGCGCTACTGACGCGGGTAGCCTGAACCCGTCACGACGAACCCCAACCTTCAAGTGAGTAACCATGTCTGAAACCCCCACCCAACCCCCCTGGACCGAAGACCAATGGTCGAAGGTTCGAGAAGCAATCAACGAAGAAGCGCAGCGCGCGCGCGTCGCCAGCTCCTTCTTGCCGCTCGTTGGGCCGGTGCCTGGCGATCAGTCCACGGTTCCGGCGATGGTGATGGACGCCAGCCGCACGGACCAGCCCCAACGCGGAGAACCACCCCAGCGACTCACAATCGATGAAGGACAGACGCTTCGCTTGGCGACGATCGCGACGGACATCTATCTGCGCAACAGTGAGGTGTCTGACCCGGAGCTGCAGAGTGCCATTGCCATGTTTCGGCGTTCGGCCAACATCCTGTCCCGCCTCGAAGACTGGATTGTCTTCAATGGCCAACCTGCAGAAGCCCAAGGCCCCCCGTCAGGTGAACTGCAGCCGGAGATCTACGTGGTCACGGGTGGGCAGCAGAACGACGGTCTCCTCACGACAGCGGGGCAGGCCCCTGTCAGCGTTGGTCCGAATCCCTCCGACTTGGTTGGCGCCGTGGTTCAAGCGATCAATTTGCTGGAGGCTCAAGGCCACCTCGGACCCTTTGCTTGCGTGCTCAGCGACCCACTATTCCTCGCCGCCAACACCCCGAACCAGAACTCGCTGGTGCTTCCCGCCGATCGCATCCGACCGTTCTTGAACGGTCCGTTGCTTCGCTCCAGCACCATCCCTGACGGGACCAAGCCCAAAACCAAAGCACAGGGCGTCGTCGTCTCGCTCGCGGGAGCACCAATCGATCTAGTGATCGGGACGGACATGGGCGTACGCTTCTTGCAGGTGAACCTCGAGCCGCGTTGGGTGTTCCGTCTCAGTCAGCGGTTCGTCCTGCGTCAGCATGTTCCAGGCGCTGCGGTGCGGCTCGAGTCCGCATAAGAGGGCCTGTTGAGCATGTTGCAATCACGCGACGGCTCCAGCCTGTGGTGGGGCACGACTGACGCGCCGGGACCGGGAGCATTGGTCGCACCGGGGGTCTCTCCGTCCGTAGTAACGGCTGTGTCCCCCATCAACCCCGCGCATGTCGTCTCCCTCGACTATCGCATCGATGGTGGACCGATTCGCGAAGTGCCAACCGTGGCTCAACCCAGGAGTTGGGACGCGGCTATGCAGACGTTCCTGGGCGTGTTGCCAGCGTTCCCAAGGGGGCTCGTGGAGTTCGTGCCCGTACTACGTGTCGCAGGTCAACCCATGTCCCCGAGATTGAACGCAGCACCGCAGGTTTCCAAGTATCGCGTCGGCCTGCCCGACGTCGCGGGCGCTGCCGTCTCTGACGTGCTCGATTCGAAAGCTCAACGGGCTGCACCAGTGATGGTTTCAACGGCTGCACCAGGTGCTGAAGCGGTAGTCGATCCCAGGGGAGTACCGCGCTGGGCCTGGGACACCCAGTTCCTCGGTGCGCTCACCGCCACTCTGCGACGCGAAATCGTCGGTCCGACGCCAGATGGTTTGCGCATCGACTGGCACGTGATCGAAGGCAAGTTCGTCGGGCCAGGCTTCGAAGCGACGGTCCTTCCGGGAGCGACCGACTGGATGCGCATTCGTCCAGACGGTGTCGGCATCGTCGACGTGCAAGCGAGTTTCGAACTCAGTACGGGTGCACGCATCTTCGGTTCCTACGGTGGCAGGTTCGACTTGGGGTTGGAAGGCTACGCCCGCGCACTCGTGAACGAGTACGAATCACTCCCTCCCGTGGTCGTCACGCCGACCTACGCGACCGCGGACGCTTCGCTACAATGGCTCAACCGAGCACAGTGTTTGGGAGTGGGAAGGGTCGACATGTCGCAATTCCGCGTCGAGTTCGACGTCTACGTGGTGAAGGTCGGAGGTGCGTTGAATGAAGCGTAAGGTCGCGATTCTGGGCGGCGGTGTGGCAGGTCTGAGCGCTGCGCTGGAGTTGATCGAGCGAGGCTTTGAGGTTCACGTCTACGAAGCACGGCACATCGCGGGCGGCAAGGCGCGAAGCATCCACGTCTACGAGACGCCCAATGAAGCCAACGGCGCCCAGGGCTTGACACACCCGCCGTCCCTCGCAAGTCCCACGCGTCAATGGCTTCCTGGAGAGCACGGGTTCCGATTCTTTCCCGCCTTCTACAAGCACGTCGTCGACACCATGGCGCGCGTGCCATCCTATGATGGCCGCTCGGTAGCGGACCACCTCGTCCCCACGACACGGATCCTGCTCACCCAGTACGACAACTCGCCGTTCCAGATGCCCTCGCGCTTTCCCCGCACGCCGGGCGACTTCCGGGCTGTACTGAGCGGGATAGTGTCGTTTCTGGGACCGACAGTCGACATAGACGCCGAGGAGCTCACGTTCTTCATATCCCGAGTGTGGCAAATCCTCACCTCCTGCCGCGAGCGTCGCTTGAACGAGTACGAGCAGCTCGGATGGTGGAGCTACATCGGCGCGGAACAGCGGTCCACGGCGTACAAGCGCTTTCTCGGACACGGCATCACTCGTTCTCTCGTTGCAGCAAAGGCCGAGAAAGCCAGCACCAAAACGATCGGAGACATACTGGTTCAGCTGCTGCTGTCCCTCGTGGAGCCGACGGAAACGACGGCAGACCGACTGCTCGACGGTCCGACGAACTCCGTTTGGATCACCCCGATGCGGGAGTATCTGCAAGCTCTCGGGGTCAACTTTCACTTCGATTGCGCGGTGACACGCATCTTGACCGATGGTAACGACATCACCGGCGTTTCGACGAAACGACGCAACGGGAGCCTGACCACGATTGAGGCGGATTGGTACATCTGTGCCTTGCCCGTCGATGTGATTGCCAAACTGATCACACCGGAGCTCACGACGCTCGACCCCGCTCTGGCAAACATCGTTCCTCTCGCCGAGAACGTGGACTGGATGAACGGTATCCAGTACTACTTGCGCCGTGACGTGCCGATGGTCCACGGCCACGCCATTCACATCGACTCGGAATGGGCGCTCACTTCCGTGTCACAGGCCCAATTCTGGCCTGCGCCTCCGTTGAACAGCTATGGCGACGGGATGGTCAACGGCGTGCTGTCGGTGGACATTTCCGACTGGGAAGCCGTGGGCACCAATGGCAAACGTGCTCGAGACTGCACGCGAAGCGAAGTCGCCGAAGAGACGTGGCATCAGCTCAAGCGCTCCGTCAATCGTCCGGGGGCGGAGGTGCTGCGTGACGAGGACCTGCACTACTGGTTCCTCGATCCAGACATTCGACTCGACCCCGACAACCGCAGCCGTCTCAAGAACTCTGAACCGTTGCTGGTGAATCTCGTCAACACCTGGCGTCTGCGGCCAGATGCTGTCACGAAGATACCCAATCTGTTCCTGGCGTCCGACTACGTGCGCACATACACGGATCTGGCAACCATGGAGGGGGCGAACGAGGCGGCCCGGCGCGCGGTCAATGGTATCCTGGACGCTGCCGGAAGCGATGCGCCTGCGTGCCAGCTCTGGCCGTTGCGGGAACCTGAAGTGCTTGCCCCACTGCGTGCCTACGATGCGGGACGGTACTCGCAGGGCCTGCCTTGGGATAGCACTTCTACTCGTATCGTAGACAGCGCGGCACAACAGTTCAGGGGGCCCCTCACCCTCAGCTATCGCCTCGGCGACAAGCTGGTCGAAGGGCAGCGCCCTGGGACTAGTCCGCTGATTGTGGGGATCGAACGCGGCGGAGACGATTCGGCGAGCCCCATGCCACGCACGGAGTTCGATGACTTTCCAGGTCTCGTCAGCTGGGCGATGTCTCTCGATGATTGGGCGCCGAAGCAGTTAGCGAACCATCTGCCCACTGGTGAACCTCATGCACAGATACCTGGCGCTGGGCACGGGAGCCTCATCGAAGCCCCACATCAGCTGTTACACTCGCCTGTCATCGCCAGCGCCAGTGCATCGCCGCCGGAGACAGCGCCGATTGCGCGGGAGGGTCCAAACGACTTCCGTGAGCGCCTGACCTGGTACCGCGACGAGACCCGCCCAGTTCTCGATGCCGTAGTGCCGACTGGGGCCCACAATCGCTGGTTGTACGGTCCCATCACCGAGGCGCTACAGGCACCGGGCAAGGGGATGCGTCCGGCACTTCTACTTGCCAACTGTGGAGCGCATGGCGGCAATCGGGAGGGCGCGCTGCCTTCCGCAGCCGGAATCGAGCTGTTGCATCAAGCATTCCTGGTACATGACGACATCGAGGATCAGAGCGAGCATCGCCACGGGCGACCCACGATGCATCGTGCCCACGGGGTGCCGATTGCCGTCAATGCCGGCGATGCGATGAACGCACTGGCGATGCGCTTGTTTCGCAGCAACGTGGATACGCTGGGTCCACAATCGGCGTTACGGATATTCGACGAAGTCGATCATCTGCTGGTCGAGACGCTCGAAGGCCAAGCCATGGACTTGGGCTGGATTCACAATACGGACGGGGACTTCACGGACGACGGCTACCTCGATACGGTGCGCAAGAAGACGTGTTGGTACAGCACCATCCATCCGCTACGTATCGGAGCGCTGATCGCAAATCCACAGGACGACGCGCTCGAACGCTTCGACCACCTGGGCTATCTGATGGGTGCTGCGTTTCAGATCCGCGACGACGTTCTCAACTTGGCAGGCAATCGCCAGCAATACGGCAAAGAGATCGGCGGCGACCTATACGAAGGCAAGCGCACTTTGATGCTCACTCATACCCTACGCGAGGCAACTCCTGACGACCGCCGGACGGTGCTCGACTTCTTGGGACGTTCCAGAAACCGGCGATTGCCTCGTGAGGTTGTACGCATACGTTCGTTGATCGACCGCTACGGTGGCATCGAACACGCGCGCCAGATCGCCGCCGATCTGGCGGCCCAGGCAGAAGCGGAGTTCATTCGGGTCTATGCCGACGTGCCCGCATCACCCGACCGAAGCTTCCTCGAGCAGAGCGTGGCGTGGATGACCGGCAGGAGCGACTGAGTCCGACCGGAGCCCGCTGAAACGCGGAGTGCGTGGGTGAACCCGCGTACGTCTGGAACGCCTCGGGCACCCACCACTACCGTCTACTGAACTGCTGCCGAGGTCTCGCGCTTGGCTGCTTTCTTGTGGTCGGGTTTGATCTGCCGCTTGCCGTGATCTGCAGTGCGCACGGGTGGCTGCTTCTTCAGTTCCGCATGTTGACGTTGGGGCTCCTTGACGTGACGTCTGGCTCTACCCTGGTCGTGCATTCTGCGATGGCCCGTGCCTTTGCTTCGACTCTTGGCCGCCGCGTGCCTTTCGTGCTTGGCGTGGGCACGCTGGTGCTGGCGCTGCGGCAGTTTCACGGCACGCCCGTGAGTCGCAGGCTCATGCGCGACGGCGGCTGCTCCCGACGCCGAGATGGCCATCGCTGCGGCAAGGGTGACTATTAGAGGCTTGATTCGGATCTTGAACATACGTGTTCTCCTCATGCATGGGTTGTTACTGGCTCGTACGTGGTGCTCCCCGGTGCCAGCCTCGTCGGCCGACGACCGCGACGCGCTTGGACTCATCCCAGCGCTCAGTGGAGCAGGCGCGATGTCTCGCGACGGCGAGTCCCGGTCGGCAGGCGGCCGCACCCGGTTTCGTCGTCGCCCGTGGCCCCGGTAGTTCGAACGTCCGCCGCCCGGGTACCCAGAAGCCGCCTCAGCAGGATCGTGTCGGCGGCCCGCGCTCACGCTCGACGCGCAGTCCGACCGCGGACGGCGCTTGCTCGGAACGCCTGCCACGACACGTCGCGGCGGCGGCAATCCCCCACACAGGCCGACGTAGGTAAAGCTGGCAGACTGGCTCCGGAACGGCGGGGGGCTCCTGGAACGACTCGAGAGCGGACTCCGCGATCGACGGCGCATCCGGAAGTGCCGCCAGCTGCCGATGACGCGACTGCGCCGTGACGGCCTTGGCCGGCCCAACATCGACCCTCGACACGCCTCCACCGAAGAGAACGGCGAGCGTCAGCAAGGTAGCCAGCAGGTACCGCAGAGCGATCACGGGATGAAGTCTGGTGTTCACCCTCGTTCAACGCAATGGCAATTTTTGGCGAACTGGCCTCGGAGCGGAGCAACCACGAGTGCGCCTAGCACCGGCGTAAGCCGACGCATCCCTCTGCACGCGTGACCTACTCGTGGGTCCGCGTGAGTAACTTCCGGTAGATGACCTTTCCATCTCCGTCAGCGTAGAAGTCTTCGAGGTGTGCGACCTGCGCGAATCCGGTTCGCTCGTAGAAGCGGCGAGTCGGCGCGTAGAGCGGACGGCTGGAGGTGTCGGCGTAGAGCCGCCGCCCTCCCTGCTGAATCACCGCCTCTTCCACGCATTGCAGCAAAGCCCGCCCGAGTCCGTGACGTTGAGCCGTTGGGGTAACGACAATCCAGTACAGGTCGTAGCTGCTCTGAGTTGCCGGAACCGGCCCAAAGCAGGCAAAGCCGAGTAGCTCCGCTTCCTGCGACTCGTGCGCCGAGACGGCTTCTTCTGCCAGAACGAAGTGGTAGCCGCTGGCGTGCCCCTGCGAGTACGCTTCCTCCGCAAGCTCGCGCGCTATCTCCGTTTCTTCCTGGCAGAAGAAGCCAGTCGCCGCTGTGGCGACCGCGACTTTCGCCGCGTCGAGGGGCGCGAGTTCAGTACGAAGTCGACTCATGATACTCGAATGGCGTGAACCAGCCCGCGGAAGAAGTGCGTCGCGTTGGTGCCGAGACTGCGCGTCTTGTAGCCACCCTCTTGCACGACGACCGTAGGCAGGTTGAGGCCGCCGATCAACCGCCCATTGGCCTCGAAGTCCGTACTGGAAAGCGACCAACTCCCGGTGGGATCACCCTTGGCGGTGTCCAGCCCGAAGGCAACGACCAGGTACTTCGGCCCAAAGCTCTTCACGTGCTCCAACGCGAGGCGGAGAGTTCTTTGGTAGCGCTTGCCGTCCAAACGCTCTCGAAGTGGAAAGTTGAGATTGAAACCCTCGCCATCTGCTGCACCCGTCTCGTCTTCGAAGCCCGTGAAGTACGGATAGGCGATGTTCGGGTGGCCGTGAATCGACAGCGTCAAGACGTCTGCCCGTTGATAGAAGATGTCCTGCTGACCGTTGCCGTGGTGATAGTCGATGTCGAGCAACGCCACCCTGCCCAGCTTGCTCAAGCTGTGAGCGGCAATCGCCACGTTGTTGAAGTAGCAGAACCCACCGTACGTTCGGCGTTCGGCATGATGTCCGGGCGGACGCACGAGCGCGTACGCCAGACGCTCCCCTCTCGCAACGAGTTCGGCGGCCGTCAGTGCACAGTCGACGGCGCCGCGAGCAGCCAGAAACGCATTCCTGTTCAGCGGCGTGAACGTGTCGATGCAGTAGTAGCCCGCACGCACCGCGAGTTCCTTGGGTCGACGGGCGCTGTTGCGAATCGGAAAGACATAGGGGTAGATCGACTTACCTTCCGGCACTGAACTGCAGGAGCGCTGCAGGTACTCCACGAAATCGCGGTCGTGCACCTCCAGTATCGCTGCCATGCCGTGGCTTTCGGGGGCAACCTGCCGGAACATGCCCTCGGCCATCAACGACTTGGCGATGGATCGGATACGCACCGGCGACTCGACGTAGCCTCGTTCACGAACGTGGTGAATGTCGTGGTTTTCGTTGACCACGATCGGATATGCCGGACCGAATGCAGACGGGCGTCGCACTTCCTTCGGGGCCTCTCGGGATCGGTAGCGAGCCGGTCGGAGACGCACCGGGTCTTCCCGGATCGATTTTACGACCGCTTCGACGTATTCGGTGGGGCAGAGGTACGCATACTTGCGTTCGAGCACGGCGCGAACGACGTTGCGAACGTGCCGCTTGCGCAGCGCTCCATCGTTCCCGAGCGTGTCACACACGAGGTGCGGCATGCAGTCGTCCCCAGGATTGACTGGCCGCTCGTAGTCCGTACCCACGATGGGGCGTGCATTCCACCGTTCGTAGAAGCGCAACCGCGCTGCGTTCTCAGCGTGCAGTCGTGCGTCGGGGCAGGCTCCCCGTTCATCCGGCAAGCACTCGAAGAACAGTCCCTTCGTGCCACCTGCCCGCGCGTCTTCTCGAACCCGTTCGTACAACGCATTGCCGACGCCGCCCCAAGTGTTCGTGGCCGAGGCGATGAAGTCGAGATAGCTGAACTTCAGAGTGGGCTCGCGCAGTACCAGCGCAAACCCATCCACCCGGTAGGTGCGCGGTCTTTCTGCGACGTAGAGCACGGCGAGAAAGCGCTGAAGAAACGGGTTGAGCAACTTGTCCGGCAGGCCGCTGATCTCTTCATGCCGTATGTCTGGAAAGCGCGACTTCAGCAGCGCTTGCACTGCTTCGACGGCAGCTCTGTTCCGAGGCGAGTCTGGGTCGTGGATGCGGCGGATGGAGAACATGGGCTACCGCTGGGCTGGGGTCACCTCGAGCGCCGCGCTGACGATACGCTCGATGGCACCAACGAAGGGTTTGCCCGCTCGCTGCAACGCGGCGGCAAACCCGGCATCCGGCGCCAAGCAGGGGTTTGCATTGACATCGATGATGAAGAGGCGTTCAGCGTCGGCGCGCATGTCGATCCGCGCATAGCCCGCCAGCGCGAACGTCTGCCAGCAAGCGACGGCCGCTTGCTCCAAACGCTGCCTGAGATCCGGCTCACTCCCGTCGAGATAGCGCCGTCGCGTGGCACGATACGCCGTCGAGTTCGCATCCCACTTCGCCGAGTAGTCGACGATGCGCGGCGTTCCGTCGTCGTAGCCATCGAACACGATTTCAGCGACAGGCAGCACCTCCGGCCCGCTCGCACCCTCCAACAAGGTAACGTTGAACTCCCGAGCGTCGACGTAGGCCTCGGCAAAGAACCTGCCCCCAAACTGCTCCTGGCGTGACTTCACCTCGGCTTGCACCCGGCCGTGTTCGACGACCGAGCGCGCGTCCAATCCCTTGGAAGCGTGCTCCCACACCGACTTCACGATGAACGCTCCGCGCGGCGCTTCTTCCGGTCCTGGCGCGACAGGCAAACCAGCACTCCGCAAGCGCCACCGAGCCAGCAACTTGTTCGACGTCGAGAGCAGCGCATCTGCCGAAGCGCCGGTGAAGGGGAGGTTCATCGCTTCCACTAGACACGGTACGACTGCAATCAGTTCGCCCCTGTCGTCCAGCGATTCGACGAGGTTGAACACGAGGTCTGGATGCCAGCGAAGGAGCTCCGACCGCACCAGCGCCAGATCGAGGGTACAGGGCAACACACGTGTCTCCGCACCCAGCGCCACCAGCGCCCCTTCCACCGCTCGTACTTGTTCGAGCACGTCGGCTTCGTCGGGGCTGGCGCGGTCACCGACGTGTTGATGACAAATGGTGATGCGCATCATTCGCTCACTTCGAGCGGATGTCGAGTCTGTGCTTGGCACTCTCGACGACGGCCACAATCAGCTCGTCGTAGGACATGCGGCGCTTTTCCGCCAAGATCGCTAGGTCTGAGACGTTTGGCTGAAGTCCGGCTAGGGGGTTGGCCTCGATGAAACTGGGGCGCCCCGCCTCGTCGCAACGCACGTCCACCCGGCCACCGTCGCGACAACCCAACGCGCGATACGCGCGCAGAGCGAGCTCGATGGCCGCGTCGGCGACCGCGTCCTCGGCGAGCGTGTACTTGACGCGGTCTTCGAACTGCTGCTTGTTGTCGTAGGAGTAGACCTCGGCATCGGCGCCTCCGTGGAGCTCTATTTCGAGCGCCCCGAGTGCCCGGGCGCTGTCACCAGTGCCGATGATGCCGACCGTGAATTCACGCCCCGGCAGGAAACGCTCGACGATGACGGGCTGTCGGTGGGTCGCAAGCAACGTGCGGCACACCTCTTCGAGTTGCGTCATGTCTTCCACCTTCGAAGCCGCGTTCACGCCGCGGCTCGTGCCTTCCGCGATGGGTTTGGCAAACAAGGGAAAGCCCAGATCGATCTGCTCGACCATCGCGGGGTCCTGCACCACAGTAAACGCTGGAGTCGGGACACCGACTTGCTGCACACACAGCTTGGCCAGACTCTTGTCCAAACAAACGGCGAGCGTCAGAGGATCGGAGAAGGTGTAGCCGATACCCACCACATCGAGAATGGCGGGCACCTGCGACTCGCGAGCCTGACCCCGCGCGCCCTCAGCGATGTTGAAGACGAGGTCCCAGCGCTGACCAGCCGCCACACGACGGATCAGCGCTAAAGCGCGGCCGATGCGAGTGACTTCGTGTCCTGCCCGCTGTAGTGCGCGTTCGATGGCCTCGATCGTGTCGATGCGATCGAACTCGGCGACCTGCTCGGACGAGTACCCGAGCGCCAGGTACTCGTCTTTGAGGTCGTAGGTAATACCTACTTGCATCTGCGTCTGCCGGCTCAGGCACCGAGCAGCGTCGGTAGCCGCACACGTCGCGGGCCCGTATCCGGTACCGCTGCAACCTCGGGGTCGGGGTAGCGATACTGCTGTCGCGCGAAGTTTTCGAGCACGAGCTCATCGCCATCACGCCCGATCACGTACTGGTGCTGCAGAGGGATCTTGCCGCCACCACCGGGAGCATCGACGACGTAGGTCCACACGCCGTATCCCGTCGTGTGCCCGCGCAGTCCACGAACCAATTCCATGCCCTGTTCGACGCTCGTTCGAAAGTGGGCCGAGCCACTGATGGGATCACATTGGTAGAGGTAGTATGGTCGCACCCGCATGAGGAGTAATCGATGCGTGAGTTCGCGCAAGGTGTCTATGTCGTCGTTGACGCCCTTGAGCAGCACGGCTTGGGCGCCAAGCGGGATGCCGGCGTCGGCGAGGCGAGCGCAGGCGGCGTACGACTCCGGCGTACACTCATCGGGATGAATGAAGTGAATGCTCATCCACAATGGGTGGTGCTTGCGCAAAATGGCGATCAACTCCGGCGTGATGCGTTGGGGCAGCACCGCCGGCATCTTCGTGCCGATGCGTACGAACTCGACGTGAGGGATTGCCCGCAGCTGGGTCAGGATCCAGTCGAGCTTGTCATCCTTGAGGCTGAGGGGATCACCCCCAGAAAGCAACACGTCGCGGATGGTGGGGGTTTTCCGAATGTAGTCGAACGCCGCTTCCAGACGTGATTGGCTCGCGCTGATTTCCCCGTGACCCACGACGCGCGAACGCGTGCAGTACCGGCAATAGGTCGTGCAGTAGTCGAGAGCCAACAACAGCACACGATCTGGATAGCGGTGCACCAGCCCAGGAACGGGACTGTGGTCGTCTTCACCCAGCGGGTCGTCCGCCTCGCCGTCCGTGCGAACGAACTCGTTCAGAGAGGGCACCACGGTACGACGCAACGGATTGTCGGAATCACCGTTGCTGAGCAGAGCCATGTAGTAAGGCGTAATGGCCACCGGAAGCATCGAGCCTCCACGCTCGATTCCGGCTCGTTCCGACGCAGACAGGTCGATGACTTTTTCCAAGTCTTCGAGGCGTCGGTAGCGGTGTGCCGCCTGCCACTTCCAGTCACCCCACTGTTGATCCGTCGCTTCCGGGAAGTGTTTACTTCGAAAAGCTACAACTCGTGGGTCGCTATGCCGCTGCATCTGTCGCAGCCGTGGCAAGACGTGCACACCCTCCAAGTCTGGCGGTTCGTCCTCCTCTTCGTACTCGAGCTCTTCCGCACTGTCTGCCGTCCATACGGCCGTCTGTGTCACGTTCATCTGGCTCTGTCTTTTTAACCTTTCCGGTCCTCGGACCTTTCTTCCGAGGAACGGTGGAACCAGTGCGGGTTTCTGTCAATCGAGGACGTTGGGGGGCTGTCGCTTTTCCGCGCCAACCGCGCCCGGGTGAACGCCACCATCCGGCGGCGAAGGCCGCCCGCCGAATCGACGTGTGTCTCCCGAGACACTGGCGGCACGGTTGACGGCAGCACTTGACGGCAGCACTTGCGGGGCAGTCCCCACCAACCGGCAACCGGTAGGGCGGTACGAGGCCTCAAAGCGCCGCATACCGGTAGTCGACCGACAGCCTCAGACGGCACCCCGCTCGGTTGACGAGGCCTCGGTGCACGACAAAGCCTAAGACCAGGATCACGTCACCCAGGCAGAGCGGAGCGGCGTGCCAGGAGCAGTCGCTGCCGACCTGTGCGATCTCGAGAAAGTCCCCCAGGTAGCACAACCCCGGCCATGCTCCGCGAGCGGAGGGTCGCAGGCGCCTGCACGCTTCGACCGTTCCGCTGAGCGACTGACTGCTCACCCGCCACAAGCAGTCCCGAAGAACCTTCGCCTGGAGCTCCCCCACTCAGTCGAGCCCGGAAGCAACCAGAACGGCCCTGCATCGCTTTCGCTTCTGGCAGCCCAGGCCCTGCCCCCTGCCTCGGCGGTCGCCATGAACGTTCACTGACAGCACAAGTATTCCGCCTCCGGCGGCTCGCGGCTTCGACGTCTTGCGTCAAGGTGGCAAAGATGCATCGATAGCAGCGACAAGCTCCCTCAACTGGGTCCTGTGGCAGACGAATCCCTTTGGGCCCGAGCGTATTGCTCCGATAGCCTCATCGTTTGGCCCGGAGAGCCCACGACGCGACGATTTCTGACATACTCGGGCCTGCCGCTGACGCTGGTAGGTAACTGTGTTCGGGTACGGCGGCGTGGGTGGAATCACAACCTGAATGCCGGTCCTTTGACACAAGGGTGAATTCTGATGAGTCGAAAGTTCGGTATTGGAAGTGGTTTAGCACTTGTTCTTCTGCTGGCAGTGAGCTGTAGCGACGAAAAGGGCGGTGATGACGCCACCCAAACGGGCATGCAAACCATCGATGTCTGCGCCACGGAGCTTGCTGGGGAGTGTGGCGACGCCTGCGATTCCGACGATGGCTGCCCCGACGGCCAGTTCTGCTCGGACGGTGAATGTACCGCAGAGTGCACCCCATCCGTCGGATGCAACGGCAACTGCCAATCCGACGGGCGCTGCGACGGAACGCTCCAAACGGTCGTCGAGTCACCGGGTGCCATCGACGATGGCACGATCCTGATCGCTGACGGTGAGACGTCTGGAACCAGCGGTAACGTTTCGGGCGGCTTCGAGGAGTGTGCAACCTCGAGCGCCAGCGGCGAGCTCACTCCAGTCGTCATGTACGTCATGTTCGACCGCTCTTCGTCGATGGAGCAGAACAACAAGTGGCAAGACGCGACCGGCGCCCTGCAGTCGTTCTTCGAAGATCCGACGAGCGCCGATCTCGGCGTCGCCTACGCCGTCTTTCCGTCGGAGGTAAACGGCTGCGCCGACCCCGCCTGCGATCGAGGCGCCTGTGCCGTTCCCGTCGTCTCACTGGGGACGCTGACTGCCGAGGCGGGTGATCCGCAAGAGCAGGCGCTTGTCCAAGCTCTCGTCAACGACCAGCCTGGCGATGGTTCGGGGCGCACGCCGATGGACATCGCGCTCGGCGGTGCGGTGGATTGGGCAGTGGACTACCAAGACGCGAACCCGGACATCGCGGCCGTCGTCGTCCTCGTGACGGATGGCGAGCCCACCGGCTGCAACAATAACATCGGCGCCATCGCCGACATTGCACGCGGTGGATTCACCGACCACGACGTGCGCACCTACGCGATCGGTCTGGAAGGCTCGAACGAAGGGCAGATGGACCAGATCGCGAGCGCTGGTGGTACCGGCGACGGCATCTTCATTGGCGGCGCAGGCGACGCGGGCCAAGCACTGAGAGATGCCTTGGCTCAGATCCGCGGAGAGATCGCATCCTGCGACCTCCTGGTTCCTGAGCCACCCAATGGCGCGACACTGAACAAAGACCAGGTCAACGTGCAGTTGACCCTGGGTGGCGACGCAGTCGTGCTGGCACAAGTGGGTGGCGCAGACGATTGCGGCGACGACGCCTCGTGGCACTACAACAACGACGAGACGCGGATCCTCCTCTGCCCGGCGGCGTGCGACGCCGTCCAGGCCGATGCCGCCTCCCAGATCGACGTGGTGCTCGGCTGTGCGGCAAACCAAGTTCCGCCGCCGATCGCGCGGTGATTGCTAACTACCTGTCGCTGGGTGGTTGAACGCCACCCAGTACACGTTGAGGTGTTGCTCGGCGCTAGCGCTCTCGTCGCCATCGTTGAGTCGCCACCAGGGCGATTCGCAGCACGCGAACGAGCGGCGCCACGACGACGACGCGTAGCGCAGTCCTCCAACGCGGGTGATGAACCATGGCTCGGGCCACCCCAGGACTGAAGCTGTAGTAGACGGCCTCTGCAACTCCCAGCAAACGGCGCCCGAGGGGGCTGCTGGCAAAGATCTCGTCACGGACCCGCTGCACGAGCCGAACTTCTTCGGCGAGCGGTGACCCGTAAGCCACGGTGACTATCACACACAGGCGTCGCTTCGCATAGGCGCGGAGCGTGTCACTGGGAGCATAGGCGGTGGCGTCTTGGGCTGTATTGATGAATAGCTGACCGTCGTCGATGCTCGGTTGGCCGTGGTCTCCGTTGGGCACGCCGGGCATGTCCAGAGTGCTCACCGTCGACAAGCTTTGGGGATCGAGCGCGGACATCTTCGAGTCGCGGGACGCGACCACCAGCTCGGCCTCGGTCACGGTCGGGGGTGCACTCGGGTCCGCAGCGAAGTCCGCGGATTGGGCGGTGACGGCGCCGGTGTTGGCGTCCAACGCAACGACGTGCAGCGCTTGAGCGACGTACACCAGATCTTTGGCTGCACACGGGGTCGTATACCAAAGAGGTCGATTGGCGCTCGAGCTCCAGACGGAAGCACCTGTCATCGCGTTGTGAGCGTGCACCCGAGAGTCGCCATCACAGATGACCACGAGTGGCGGATTGCCCACTCCGACGTCGCTCACGATCAACGGACTGGAGTTCCCGTTGTAGGCACCCGGGCTAGCAATGGCTTTGGGTGAACCCGTCGAGGCATCAAAAGCGGCCAGACCAGCCTGGGACCCCACGAATACAGTGCCGAAGCCCACAGCCGGACTGGAGAGCGTTTGACCGCCACCGACGTCGACGCTCACCTCCCACACAACACCCCCATCAACGACGTTGCGCGCGGAGAGGCTACCGTCACGCGTCAACAGGTAGAGTGAGCCAAACGCGGCAGCCATGCCGCTCTGGGAGCCCTCTGCCAGCGTCGTCGTCCACTGTTCGACGCCATCGTCGATGCGCAGGCAGACGAGCTGGTGACTACCTACTCCTCCGGCCCAGCTGCTTTCCACGAAGTAGACGTGGTCGTTGACGGCAACCGGAGTACCCCAGACGGAGGCGCTCGAGTTGCGAGTCCAGAGTACCGCACCGGTGTTGCGCTCGAGCGCGGCGATGACTTCCTGTCCATTGCCGAGGACTCCCACCAGTACCTTGTCTCCCGCCAGGAGCGGTTGGCTCGTGCTCAGCGCGCCGACGAATTGGTGGGACCACAGTTGCTGAAATGGCGCCACGCGAGCGGTGGCTGCGTGCGCCGTGTGATAGAGCGCCTGGTGCAGCATCCACCAGTTGCCGGCGGGTCGGGTCGGATCGCCTGGCTTGGCCCCAGCGGCTTTCTCTGCACCGGCACCACCAGTGCCGGGTTCGACTGGAGGCCTGCTCTCCTTGGTGGGTTTGCTCGGCGTGGCCTGAGTACGTTCGCCGCCTGGGTTCCGCGTGCCTTGGTGTGAGAACGAGCACGAAAGCCTGCGCCCCTTGCCTCCGTCATCATCGAACTCGAGACTCAACTCGAGTTGTCCGGGTTCAGCACTGGGCACGATGCTGAAGATCCGCCCCGACGACACGATGATGGACATCGCGTCTCGATCGCCGAAGCGCACGCGAACGTTCTTCACTTTCGCGATAGCCCCAGGCGCGTCGATCTGAACGACCTCGTCTGCGTGCGCACGGCCCGGATGTACGTTGACCGTCGACTTCTCTACCTGCATGCTCCACCTCCGTTACCCACGAGCATACACGCTTCGTGCTCGATGCAGAGTCGAGGAGCGACGACACGACGACTTTCTTCTGAGCCGCCGTTCCTGGATGCAGGTGAATGCGCAATCCGTGCCCTCGCTGGGCACTCTCGCTCGGCGGCGACGCAGAACCTGCTCGGTGCCGCCAGCCGCTGGCTCGAGTCACGCGGATCGGTCGACCCACGGGCTGAACTCGGGCGAGCCCAACCGCGAGCGACGGATTCGAGCCCACGAGGCCTACCCGAGTCAGGGTTCAATCACGTCGATTTCGCAGAGCGTCTCGCGCGCGTCATCGGAGTACTGTTCGTCCCAACCGGGGGCGTACATTTCTAGCCAGTCGAAGACCACACGTGGCACCTGACACAACTCGTTGTCGTCGAGCCGCAGCTCACTGGGGCTGATTTCGGTCAGCTCCACGGGCAAGCTTTGCAACAGGTTCCGGTTCAGAAATACGCGGTCCAACCGAGTCAACGCACCAAGGGTCGACGGTAGGCGACGCAGTCGGTTCGACTGGAAGTTGAACTGGGTGAGCGACGTCAAGCGACCGAAACTCTCAGGCAGCTCCTCCAGGAGGTTGTTCGACATCCAGATGCTGGACAGATTCACGAGGCGGTCGATGTCGGAGGGCAGCGCCGTGATTTGATTCGATTCGATGTTCAATCGCGTCAGCTTGGACAGCTCCAAGATAGCCTCAGGAAACGCATCGAGAGCGTTGTAGGAGACGCCTAGCCAGGTCAGCTGCTGGAGCTGCCCGAGTTCCGGGGGCAGCTCGCGCAGTTGACTCCCGTCCAGCAGCAGTTCCTGCAACGCAGTCAGCCGTCCAATCTCCGGTGGCAACTCGCGAATGCCGTCGGGAAGTGGTCCGAAGAAGTCGGCGGGCATCAGCGCCAGGCTGCGAACGCGTTCCTCGGCCGGCTCGGACTCTCCTGCTGCGTTCCACACCACGTTCTGAGCTTCGAACTCCTCGAAGCCGTTCAAGTCGAGAATGTCACGGACGACCTGCAAGTCGCACTCGATGTCTGCGCAGGGCACCAGCGCTTGCCCGCTCGCGCCCGCGTCATTCGTCGGCTCTGGGGCAGGCGTTTCGCTCTGAGGTGAGGCGTCGGCCTGGGCACTTGCGGCTGGAGTCGTATCGGACTCGGGCCGCCGGGCGCCCGCGTCGGTGAGCGCCGAGTTGCCGGGCGGCGGCCCGCCATCACGCTCCGCATCAGTGCTGTCCCGTACTGCCTCGCTCGGCTGAGCCTCGCTACTCTCGTCAGCGTCGGTGGACGACTCTGCGTTCGCCTCGGGCGCTTCATCCGATCCGATGGCGGCTGTGGGTGGAGACGCATCCATCTCGGTCCCCGTCACATCGGACCCGGTGGGCGTTTCCGTAGTAGTCGTCGTGCCCCGGGTCTCCGAGCCGCAGGCGACGACGCACACGATGGAACTTGCCAAAACACTCACCCACCGATCCCGTCGCTGGACTCCGTATCGCATCCGACGCAGTCTAGCGGCACCCGCGACTGGCACCAGCCGGATCATTCGGACGCCAGTGTGCGGCGTCGCCGTATGCAACGCCCACCGCGTTTCGCCATCGCCCCGTTGCCTCAGCGACAGCTCCGAAAGCCGCGCGGCTCGTTCATCTTCAAGACGCCCCGCTTCGGCGAAGTGAGTTACGTGCTCCCACTCCTGCGCATTTCATCGACGAAGTCGTGGCTTGGTGACCTCGGAATCGCCACTTCATCGATGAAGTGGCCACTTCGTGACCTCGGAGAATCGCCGCTTCGTCGACGAAGTTGGCGTGTCTAGATCTCGGCGGCTGCGCGAAGCCCTCCACGTGCCACGCAGCACGACCCGCCGCCGAGACGGGACCACCGTGTTCATGTCACGGGGATTATTGGGGTTTCCCAGGCAACGCGGTAGCGGCTCGCACCAATGCGGCGGTGGAACAGTGCCGTCTGCGCTCCGAACGACCTTTGCCGCGCCAGAACTACATGCGTCGCGTGTTAGGCCACACGAGCGAGTTGGGGCGCGGGAGGAATCGCAGATGTCGAGTGAGCAGGAACTCAATCCGTATCAGGCACCGACGGCCCCGATGGAAGGCGCCGTACCTGCCGGGCAGATGCCTGAGGGGTTTGAAAACCTGCAGACAGTGGTCGCGCTGTTGAGCGTCTTGCTGCTGCTTCAGGCAGGGCTGGGCGCCATCAACATGTCTGCCGCAATGGTCCTCACGGTGCTGACGGTGGGCGACGAGTATTCGCCCGCGCAAGACGCGTTCGTCAAAGCCTCCGAACTTGCCATCAGCGGTGATCTGGGTCTCTTCTACCTGACCCTCGTTCCATTTTCGCTCTTTCTGTTCCGGGCGAACAAGAACGCAACTCTTCTGCTGGGCCGCAGCTTCGGGTACACCCCAGCGTCGATGCTGTGGTGGTTCGTGGTGCCCATCGCGAGCTGGTTCAAACCCTATCAAGCCGTCCGCGCCGTGTGGGACGCGAGTCAGCCTGCCGACGGCAGCGATGATGGACACTCGATCTTGGGCGTGTGGTGGACCGCGTGGTTGTTGTCGATCGTAGGTGAGCGCTTGCTCTCCTTGATGATGGCGCAGACCGCGGACACGGTGACCCACAACGTGATGGCGACGCTGTCGGGTGCGATCACGACGTTTGCCGCTACCACGGCCTGGATGCTGGTGCGCGGTCTACACAAGCGCCAAACGCGAGCGGCCCACTTGGCCGTCGCGCCCTCAGCTCTGCGCGCTCCACCCTGAAAGCGACGGCTTGACTGCCTGAAGGCGCCTCACTACGGTGCAGAATCCCAACGGGGGGAGAGCACGCCTCGGGCAAGTCGACCACCCTGTAGAACGGGAGCTTCGAGTGGAAGTTCGAATCAAGCGGGTACGGCTACTCAACAATCCCGATGCACCGATCAAGTTGACCGTTGGCGCTGCGCACGAGGTCGTGCTCGAACGCTCCACCTCCACCTGGCTGGAGGCAGCGGACACGCTTTACCATCTCGAGAGCGCCGTCCCGATGCCGGAAACGCTCGACGAGGAGAACGACGATGCCGGTGTGATCGAAGTCGTGAGCTCCGCCTATCGGGTCAGCTTCGAAGCCGAGACACCGCAAAAGGTGCTCGTCGTCGGCCACACCGATACGTCCGGTAGCAACGAGTTCAACGACGAGCTGTCGACCGAACGCGCAGCGGTGTTGCACGCGCTGCTCATCGGCGATGAGACCACGTTCGGAACGCTGTGTGAAGAGCGTCACGTCCGCGACGACGACGAGTTCGTCATGGCGTGGGTTGCCAAGCGCTTCGGGTGGCGAGTGAACTTCGACGACCACGGGCAAGATCCGGTTCTGGCGTTCTTCGAGTTTCGGCGAGAATTCAACGCCAGCCCGTTCTCCTTGGAAAGCGGCCACACGATCCCAGACAACGCCAAGTACTATGGTGCCGCCTATTGGACGGCGATCTTCTTCCTGTACGAGAGCGAGGTCGCTCGCATCCTCGATACCGACAACGACGGCCTCGACGAATACCGCGAGACTTTGGACTTTCTGGCGCCCGAACACGTCGGCTGCGGAGAGAACTTCCCGATCGACCAGGTGGGCTTCGACGGTGTTCGCAGCCAGACCAATCGTCGTTCGGAAATACTGTTCTTCGATCCAGACGAACTACCGAAGATGGACTGCCACGCTGGCGACACGTGCCGGCCGGAGTTGTGTCAGGTCCACAACCCACTGCTCTACCATCGTGTCCCACTACCCATCGATCCGGAGGACCGCCCGCCGGACGTTCTCGCATCCCGTCTGCCGTGTTCCTACGAACTCGGTGACACCTTCCCCAAAGGCATCGTGCTCGACGCCTTCCGAGAGATCAAGACAGCGCTGGAAAGCGCTCCCAATGGGCGCTTCATGTTGGCCGCACACTCCTCGATAGCGGAAGAGAACCAAGCCGAGCTCAACAAGCAGCGTCTCGATCATCTGGTCGAGCTGCTCGAGGCGGACGAGGCGTTCTTCCTCGACCAGTTCGAGTCGGAGGTGTGGGGCGTGCGTGAGGTGAAGTGGATGCTCGGCTGCGTACCCGGGTACCAGCAGAAGTTCCCCCACTACTGCGGGGAGACGGGCCCCGAAGTCGACGACAGTCTGAACAACGCGATCATCCAATATCGCTACGCCCGCGAGCTATCACACAACTACGAGATCGACGAGGAACTGCTCGACAACCTCGTCGCAGACTACCTCGCCCCGTTCAAGGAACTCGAGTTCCCCGTCGACCGCATCATCAAGTGCAAACACCATTGCCCGGACTTGGTGCCCCTCCATCGCCACGAGCGGGAACGCGGGCTCACTGCGGAGAGCGTGTACCACAACGGCGGCAACAGCACGATCCGTCGTTTGGACGCCTTCCTCTTCGTCAAACCCATCCGACCCGATCCCAGTGTGGACAGGGAAGATCCGACTGAAGCTCAGGCCGCGTACACCCGATGGTGCAATCAGGCGACGCGACCGCTGGTCACCCAACCCGCACCGTTCCAGATCAAGGTGGTCGCCGCTCAGGACATCCCCGTGCAGAGCGGCTCCGTCTCCTTCAGCAGCATGGACGAGGACGAGACGACAGAAGCCGTCGAGGCAGAATTGACGGAATTCGGCCTCGCCACGGTACGGCTGGAGCCTGGGATGTACCTGGTCACCTTCGACGACACGGAGACGGCAGTCGAGGTGGACCACTCGACTGCCAATGGAGTCTTCATCCGTGTGCGAACCGATGAATTCCACCCGCTCGTCAGGGAGGTGTCGCCATGAGTGAAGACAGGACGCCCAAGATCATCATTCCGCGGATCACGAAGGTCGAGACGCTCGGCTTCAACACCAAGGAGGAGAAGGGCGACGTCGTGCGTCGACCCATCTATCTTTCTGGTTTTCAGGGCGACTTGTTCCTCGAGTTCACGGATCTGCAGGAGTTCGTGCACGGCAAGCGCGCCTCGATGCAAGGAGACGCGGACGTCACCAAGGCCGTGTTGCACAAGTTCTTCAGCACGGAAGCCGTCTTCGGTCAAACGGGCGACGTCGACCGCGACGGCAATCCGGTATCTCAGAAGACGAACATCTTCTTGCCAGAGCAGGGCGGAGAGATCTTACCCGAACTCGGCACGATTGGGCTCTTCAGTATCAAGGTGAACGCGTTCACCGAGCCCAAAGTCGACAACACGAACCTGAACTACCTGAAAGAGCCGGACACGAGCTTGCTCCCGACGACGCCGGTCGTGCTCGGGCTGCGCATCGTTTTCCGTGCCCTGCGCGATGACGGCAAAGGTGTCATCGAGCGCACACTGTCCAAAGTGGTTGGCTGGGAGAAAGCGCCTGCGGTGAATCTCGCCGGAGGCCTTGCCTACATCGGCATTCGTGTCTTCGACGGGAGCCGTAAGTTGATCGCCTCGAGCTTGGCGAAGACCAGCAACTTGGCAGTCCCCGGCGACATCACCAAGATCGACAGCGGCCAGATGCTGCTCCGCTACAGCATCGCGGACACGAGTTCGAAGCCGGTGGACCACGGGGCGCTCAATCCAGACGGGCAAGCGGCGTTTGCGAACAAGCCGCTGTCGGAGTTCGACAAGGATTTCACCGGTTGCTACGCACTGGAGAGCGTATTCGGTGCGGAGATAGTCCAGAACGTCCCCATCCCCGAGGCCACCTCCCAGGCACAGCGTGACGGCGGTGAAGCCCGCGTCAAGCGCATCCCTCTGGGTGGCTCCTTCTACGAGGTACTGCAGAAGGAGAATGACCATACGCCGAAGCGACTCATCTCACCCTACGTGCTGCGCGTCAATCACTCGGGCCGCTACCTGGTTGGGTGGATCCGACGAGCTGAAGAGTATCCGACCACCGGCAGCCAAGGACCAGCGTTCAAGGAGGTCATGCAGCTGTACTCGACCGTCATGAAAGAAGCATTCGGCAGCGAGGACAACATCCTGGTGGTGGTCGATACGCAGCCGCGGAATCCCATCCTCTACCACTCCAAGGGCCCCACCGGTCCCAGCCTAGGCCCCGACCAGCTGGCGATACCCGATCTGAATGAGTCACCCGACGCGATCCCGAGTGCACGGGGCCAGGTCGCCATGAGCGAAACCGTGGGCGACCTCCTCGTCATCAACCTCGTCGTGCAGTCGAAGACACCGTCAATCGTCGTCAACTTTCAGCAATACAGCCAGGCCGAGACATTTCCCCCATTCACCCTGGTCAAAGCGGAGGCCAATTGGCGCGACGTGCAAGCTCACATGCGACGAGTCAACGCCTCCATCCCGACCGGTGTCACGATGCACAAGTACGGGGGAGGCGGCGGCTTCATGGACTTCTTCAAAGCGTTCTGCGACATGCGGGACGATGGCTTCAACAAGGACGCACCGTCATTCGCGGCCTTCAAGGCAGCACTGAACGAGCTGTTCGTCAAGACGTCGAACTCGCCGCATCGGGAGACGCAACGCACCGCGCTGCGAACGGCGTTCAAGACGTTCACCGACAGCAAAGACGAGCGCATCCCCAAACGCAAGTTCCTGTTCACCCTTCAGGAGTTCTTCGATCGCGAATGGCAGAAGGAGATCCCGAATGCGATCACCAATGCCGGAAGCCGCATCCCGCCGACGGACGGCCTGTCCGACGAGGGCAAGAAGGTGGTCGAGCGCATCAAACAAGACGTGCTCGCAGAAGCGTATCTGCAGTGGCTCCAGAACGACGACTTCCGCGCTCAATTGCACGCCCTCGGCATCCGGGCCGAGCCAATGTACACGTACAGGCTGAACTTCACTCCGGTGCAGAAGGGTGCAGGCCGAGGCTTCATCTCCGGTTCCCTGGGTGGTTTCTTGCTGGAGATATCGTGTTTTCACTTCGACAACGATGCGGATGCCGAGCGCGTCACTCCCAAGTTCTGGCTGGAGGCCGACGAGGCAAAGGAGGGACCCAACCCCGACGGCAAGGTGGGTCTGCAGGGGGCGTTTGGCTCCCTCGGTATCGGCTTCAAGTTCTCGAAGACGCCCCTGAAGACGGACAACAGTGACACGAAGACAGGCGGCGGAGGCTCGGCCAAGCCCATAGACTTCGACTTTCACACCTCACTCCAGTTGATGCCGGACGACTTCATCGGCGCTCGCGTGGAGCTGGCGGCGTTGAACTTCGGGCCTTCGGCGAGCGGCAAGTTTGCTCGCTTCAGCGGCAACCTGCGCTTCGGGCTGAGCGTCAACACCATCTCCATCTACCTGCGCGAACCGATGGACACGGTGCTGGAAGCAGAAGTACAAGCCGACACCTTTTCGGCGGGGGCCTCGTATCCGGGCAAAGACGCACAGAGCTTTTTCGACACCATCTACGCCATCATCCAGAATGCGGGCGATCTGACCACCATCGTCGAAGGCGGCACAGCAATCGAGCTCCAGCTCGCCAGCGCAGCCTATGGCTTTGGATGGATCGCGAGTTTCACGGGCAACTCCGGGGATACGTACGATGCCGACGAGTATGACCCCGAGAAGGATGACGACACCTTCGACTCAGCCGCCTACATCGGCAGAGCCGAGGTCCTTTTTCGACTAGGCAAGTTCCAGCTCGAGCCCAAAGCGGAGAAACAGCTGCTCGTTCACATCGCGACGTACCGCGCCTTGTTCACGCAGCGCACGGCCTCTCTCGTTTGCCACGGCTTTGCCTCGGCGGAGCACACACGAGCCAAGCGCCAGAGTGACGCCGACGCGGCCAACAAGCTGTTGAGCTTGAAACGGGCAGCGACGGTGGCGAACTTCATGGTCCACGTCTTTGGCGCTCCAGGAGAGAGCGATTACCTGGACCCGCGGATATTCGTGCTCGAGGTGTACGGCAAAGGTCCAGTCATCTGGTACAAGCGGCTGGAGCAGCGGAAAGCCTTCGAGGAAGGCACCGCGAATCTGCCTCCCGAGATACTGAAGATCACGCCAACGGTTCATCCCTTCGACCCGGCACAAGACGCCGTGAAGCTCGAAGGACAGGCCAGGCTGGATCGCTTGCTCGCGGAGCGCGAAGGGGTCAGCAAGACCTACCGCAAGGTGGTCATCGTGACGACGCACCAAGTCGTGTTCCGCGTTCAGGCCAACTGACGCTACGTGCGCTGCCGGACTCAGGGTTCGAACACGAGCGGGACGTCGACGATCACGAAGCCGCCTGAAGACGGCGGAAAGTTCGCGGAGAGCATGGTTTTCGCGACGCATCGCCGGACCTGCTCGTCGCCGAAGTCGTTGCGCACATGAGGATCGGCGGGCGTACCTTGGCGAGTTATCATGAAGCGAAGATCGAGCCGCCCGCTCAACCGTGGGTCGTACTCGAGAGCACTCGAGTAGCAGTCCTCCATCGCGTCAGTGCGCAACTCCAGGGCGCGTTCGATCGCTCGTCTCGGCACCGGCTCCTCGATGTTCGGAATCGAAGACTCGATTTTGAAATCGCCGAACTTCACGTGTCGCGTCGGAGGGTGCCAGCGCAAGAGCAGCGTCGGCGTCGGTACAGACTTGGCGTCTGGGGCGCTCGCCCCTGCGCCGATGAATGCGGACAACAGCCGAGCGAAGTCCTCGACGGTAGCTTTTCGCGATAGGTGGAGCACGGCATCCCGGTAAGCCAACTCCCCGTCGCGCCTGAGCGGGCCTTCCGGGCCCCACAACGTCGGCGCCTCCTGGACGAACGTCGAGACGCGGATCGCCCGTGTTGTCGGAGTGGGCGGCTTCGCGTCCGCAGCCTGGCTCTTGGCCCGCCCTGCGTCTGAATACCAACGTAGGCGAACGCTGCCCTCCTCCAGAAACACATGCACGGCAGGTGCGTCCGGCACGCTGCTGTCGGCCCGGAACGGCAGTCGCGCGAACGCTGCCCCCGTGGTAGCCGCGACGAGAGACAGGTCGGTGTGGCCAGCTTCGACAGCACCGAGCAGAAGGGCGTGTAGACTCGGCATCGTGAGTTTGCGATCGGCCCATACGTCGGCAGCGACCGGCGCCGAGTCTATAGCGCGTAGCTGCTTCAAGTGTACACCGAGTGGGGAGACTGGCTCTGCTGGGCGCTGCGGCCACAACGGGATGGGAGCGAGGTCCCCAATCGTCACGCCACTCTCCGAGATCAGCAATTGCCGAGCACTAGGACGCAGGGGCAACCCGCGCGACGCACTGGGCAGGATGGCACCGGCCGCCGTCAGCTTGGCGCCCGCCCGCTCGGCGCTCTTCCACCACGGCGGCTCGGGAGTTGGTGGCGTCTGTTCCGCTGTTGGAGAAGCCGCGGTCGTTTCGATTGGCGAACTCTGCTGTTCTCGGGTACACGCCACGATGATGGCACCGAGCAGGACTGTCTTCGCGCAGCGTGCTCGGTAAGCGTGAACGGGGCGCCTAGCGGACATCGCGTCTAGGAGTATTCGACAGCGCGGCACGGTGCAAGGCGGCCATGGCCCGGTCGGATGACCCGAGAGCGCGGGCCCCATTCGGGGCCCGGGCAACACCACCGTTCAGCAGAGGCGAATCCCAGACGGCTCAGAAGCGTGTCATCGAGAGCTGCAGCAAGAGACTGACGTAGTCGAAGTCGGCATCCCCTTCGAAGGCTGCGTAGTTCCCCTGGAGGGCGAGGCCGAGGCCACCCTTGTCGCGCCCTTGGCCTTCGCGCCTCTCGTCGTACCACTCTTTGCCCAGGGTGAGCCCGACGCCGGGCCCCGAAGCAGTGGCGCCGCGGTCCCAGAAGCAAGGGATGCCTTCACGCCAAAGGATCATGCCCAGGTAGCGCAGTTGCCCGCCGATGAGATAGTCGTCATCGGTGTAGTAGGTCGCGCCGAGGCCGATGCCGAACATCTGAAAGCCGACGTTGTCCGGCTCTTCCTTTTCCGTGAGCATCACCTCGTACAGCAACTCGACGCCGAGAGCGAAGTCCTCGACGCCAGCGCCGAGCTGCATCGAGGTCGCGAGCACCAAGCCGGAGAAGCTCAGGTCGTCGATGGGTCGAAAGCCGGGTTCCGGACCGAGCGAGCCACCGCGGACGGCGCCGTAGCCCAGGCCGAGATCGAAGTGCGCGAAGAGCCCCTCGTGCGGCTCTTCTTCCTTCTCCTCGTCGTCCGCCTCCGAACCGCCGTTGCCCGGCGCCAGCGAGACTTGACGCTGGTCGCTGGTGGCACCCGCCTCTGCAACCTGCGCGTGCACCGCGTGCACGCACGTGAATGACGCGACTGCAACCACGATCCCCAGGCGCAGCTTCATTGCACGATCTCCGAGCACTCGTTGCTTTCCAGAACACTGCAAGGATTGTCGAGGAAACCCAAGCCGTCGATACCCGAGAAGCAGCGCCCGACGGCGTCCAGACTCGTTTGGCACAGCGTGTCGGCATCGACGGTCAAAGAAAGGCCACACAATGCAACGCTGGCCTCGAGAGTGCTCACCTGTTGCAAGCAACTCTGATACTCCGGCGAAGCCGTGACGTCGGGCTCTGGCATCACGGGATCCGGCGTCATGGCCATTGCGCCGCCGTCGGCTGAGGGCGCGGCCGCGTCGGGTAACGTCTCCGGGACGCCGGCGTCGCCGTCGGCGAGCCCCGCGTCCGGCATGCTCACTGGTTCGGGCTCGGGCTCCGGTTCAGGCTCTGGCTCCCTGTCGTCGAGGGCCTCGCTCCCCTCGTCGATACACTCCGCAACGACGTTGCTTTCACACTCCGCGCAGTCGCCGTTCTCGTCGCACACCGCGCAGCTGACGTCGTCCAAATCGTCGGCTGGGCTGGTGCAGGTGAGCACGGGTGCGTCGCTGTTGCAGGGTCCGGTGATGAGCGTGACCGTGTCCTCCGTGATCACGAGCACGTAGCAGTAGTCTTCGTCGAACGTGTACTCGTCCCCCTCCCAAGCAGCGACGACGGTATCGACGTCGTCCGCGTCTCCGTCACCAAAACCCAACACGGAGACGGTCTCCTCGACCCCATCGTCGTCGATGTCGACCGCGATCTCTTGCTCGTAGGCAACCTTGCCGTCGAAGTCGATCCCGAGGCTCGCTGCCGTCACCACGTCGAGGTTGGCCCAACCGGAGAAATCGCCGTCGAAGTCGAACTCCATGTCCGCGTCGAAATCGAAGTCGAACGCGACCGACCCGCCGAAACCGAGACGCCCGCGAAAGTCGGGAAGACTGAAGCTCGGCGTCTCGCAGCAACCCGCGGTGCTGAACGCGGCCAACGCCGCCAGCAGCGGCGTGAATCGTCGAATGGTCATGACGTTACCCTTCGGGCAGACTTCAAGTACGTTGCTCCCGCATCGCGAGCCCTGGGTTTTAGCAAAACACGCGCTCAGGAGGAAGCAGCAGGTGACTCCTGAAACGAACACTCATTGCTTCGAAGAAACGGCATGTCAGGCTGAGACCTACCCGCCGACGAGCGGCACCAACTTGACGAACGACACATTGCTATCGGGCTTCAGCACGACCACTTCGTCGAGATCGTCGACCTGGGAGTCGTCGACCAGCCAACTCGCGTGAGGAAGGAGGCCGCCTGTCAATCGATGCAGGCGGTCCCCCACGCCCCACTACGGCGCGGTCTCCACGAAGGCGCGCAGCACCTCGTCGCACTTCTCGCGGCCCATGTCGAGTGACGTCGAGCAGGTGATGGAGCGGCGCCCGACGATCACGGCGTAGTTCGTCGAGTAAACCTCGTCCGCGTTTTGACGGTCGACCGCCGCCACACGGACGCCCACGACGTCACGGTCGGCTATCGGCGACGGTATGGCCTTCACGACGATCTGCGCATCATGCCGGTCGCGATGCACTTGCAAGCCCTCTTCAAAGCCGGCCTGCAACGCGCGCAAGTCTGATGCGGCATCCACGGGGGGGCCTTCCGTTGGCTCATCGCTCACACCGACGGCGAAGCCAGCGCACTCGTACACGTGGTAGTTCGCTTCAGGCATGCTGTGCGGGCAATCGCTGACGATGGGTAGCGGCTTGCTCGTTGCCGTCAAAGGTTCATGAGACGGGCCGCAGCCCCCCAACCCGCCCAGCAGCATGAAGCACGTCCCCTGGGCTAGAACCGTCGATGGTCGTCGCATCGAACTCAACGTAGCAGGCCCGAGCGCTGTCTTCCCCTTCATCAGAAGCTCCCACCGAACGAAAGCCCAAACCACGGCAAGATCGGCACCCGCTCACCAGGACGGACGAGGGGGGTGGCCATCGCGCGAAACGAGAAGCCACCCCGGCGGGGCTGGTAGCGATAGCCCGCCATCGGGACTCCGTAGGCGAGCAGCTCGGACCCTTCGCCTGGCCTCACTCTCATGAAGGGCGTGATCCCGAGCCCCGTCTCGAACAGGTGATTGCCAGAACCCAGTAAGTAGCTGGCTGCCAACGGAACGGTCGTCACCTGAGCACAGCTGAAGACGCACAGGTCGAGCCAACTGATCCCAACTCGTATGACCCAATTGTCGTCGAGACGGCGATCGTAGTTCACGCTGTACAGGCCACCGTTGCCACCCAACTCCGAATACACCGAGTTGGGTGCCACGGGCCGTTCTGCTTCGCTCGCTGCCAATACCTGAGAGCTGAGCAGCGTCAGCAGTAGCAGCACGCACCAAACGCGGCGCGAAGTGCGCCGCCGAACGATCGTCTTCAGCATCCAGGCTGGTTGATGGGTAAGCCGCCGCAACGAGCACTAGGGAGAAACGGCTTGCACCGCACCCTTGTCGTCCACGCGCAGAAGCGTCGTCGTGCCCTTGTCGTGGACGAGCAAATAGGCGCCGTGACTCGTGTAGAACGTCTGCAGATCGCGGAATACCGGACCGCCGCGGTCGGCACTCTCGAAGAGCACTTTCTCTTCAGCTGCCGCGAAGTTCCCAGGGTCACCGATGCGAATACGCGTTTCACCGAGGGTCGTGGTCCACAGGGCGAAGAACTTGTCCCCCGAGTAGCCAGCAGCAATCCAGCGCTGAACCGCGAAGCTGGGCCACTTGCTGGTTGAGGTCTTGCAGCCCGAAGGCGTACACGCGACGGCTCCGACTTCGAGCGTTTCTCCCTCTGCTCCTGCCCAGAACACATCCAGCCGCTTGGCGCTACAGCGGCTTCCGGTCACAGAACGGCGGAACGGCATCTTGCTGCTGACGGGTTTACTCCAGGTGCCGTCCTCGAGGAAACTGGCGTGGATGGCGGTGTCGTTGCCGTCAGTCGGTTTGGCGTCGCGTTGGCCACTAGCCCGCCCCCAAATGCCGACGCTGTTCCCTCCGTCGGCCGAACATGGGTGAAGAAACCCAGCATAGCCACCACTGAAGCTCGCAGCCTCTTTCAGCTTCTTGCCACTGACGCTGGCGAATTGCCACTTCACTTCCGCGTCGTCACCGTGCGTCCAGCTGGCAAAGGCATCCACCGTCACTGGCTTTTCCTTCGGCGTCACTTCGGGACCGAACTCAGCCTCGCCTCTGGCTTTGCCTTTGGCCATCAGGATCGCTAGCACCCCAGCACCGTCGGCCCCTTCTTCGATGACCAAGCCGTCTCTGGCACTGCCACGAAAATCGACGGATTCACCCGTCGTGGCGAGATAGGCCTGTCGCCCATCTGCCGTGAGACCGATCAAGATCGGCTCATCGTCTTGGAGCAACTTGACGCTTTGATACGCCAGCTTCGGCACGTCCTTCGAAACGGGAGTGCACTTCGCCCCCGCAGCGGCCGTGTCACATATGAGCAACGGAGCATCGCGGTGCTTCATCAACACGCGAAGTGTGCCGGAACCGGTGAGCTGGGTGTCGGCCAGCTCGTAGCCGGCGGGGGCCAAGGGCTTCCAGCCCTCGGGGGACTGAACCTGCACGTCGAACTTGGGAAGCGGCACGTCGACGTTGGGCAGGGGCTCCAGCTTGGCAACGGCAGCGCTCTCCCAGAGTTCCGCGGCGACTGGTAGAATGGCACCACCGGGTTCGAACTTGCAGCCCGGTGACTCGGCGTCCTTGCAGCCCACCTGCTTCAGCGCACGCTTCATGATCTTGTGCTCCGTGCTGGATCCAAGACTGGAGTAGAGCGCGTTGGCGTAGGGTTCACAGCGACCAGGCCACTGGCTTTTCGCGTCCCACAGCTCGGGCGGCTGGCGCTCGGTCAGCTCGATGCTGCGAATGCGAGCGGCAACCTGCGACGGCTCCGTCACTCCATCCCCGACCATGCAGCGTGAGAACTCCGACCAGCTCTTGTTGGCGTCCCCGCTTTCACACCCGACGGCCCCAATGGTGAGCAACGCCGCTAGCGCCTTGGCATTTGTATTCATGACGAAACCTCCAGCGCCGGAGCTTAACCCAGCCCCGAGGCGCGGCGACAGCAAAGCGTGCGGGACAAACGAGATTCGGCGAGACCACCTCTATGAAGCCCACCTGTGGCGGAGTTCGTCTCCGTAGTCCCCCCCGGAATCGCACCGGAGTGACATTCTACACGAGGGCACCGCCACAAACCCCTGAACGCAGAATCCGTTGATGCGACGAGGCGAGCACGGAACCGCCCCAGGTGCCAGTGAGAGCTGGCGGCGTCGCTCGTCGGAGGTCCGTCTTCGACGGCGGGCTTAGAAGTCAGTTGGGTTCGCGTCGAGCGCTGACGCTCAGTTGCCTCATGAGTCGAGTGCGCGCCTGCACCGGCCCTCGCCACGCATCCCGCAGCGAACGGGCCAGTCCTTCGGCAGGCGTGGCGCGCGCCGTCTCGCTGGCGCGAAGAAGGCGCTGATAACCCTCTGCACCCATCAGTCGCTGCGAGCCGCGAGCCCGGGCGCCATCAAACTCGACCGAGGGACGGTCACCATGCTGCACCTCACTGCGTTCAACCAACTTCATTGCCTTCATGGCATGGAGCACCGCCGACGCTTCGCCCAAGTCCAAAGCGAGAGTTCCTTCTGGATGCGCCAACAAGGGGTACAGCTTGACGCCAGCGCGTTGGAGGGACGCCACACTATCCGCGTTGTTCGGCGGCCGCCGACCCGACGACATCAAGCCGATTGCTTGTCGACTAGGGTCCAATCCACCGGCAAACAGGCGTGCCTCGGGAAAGACTGCGACGAAAGTTTGTACGACGGTGGCAAAGCTCTCCGGAGATAGCTGATAGATGGGCAACCACACTGCAAACAAACCGTCATCAGTGAGCCTTTCTCTGACGAGTGAGAAAGTCTCCTCCGTGTACAAGAATGCGGTTCCCGGTCTCCAGGGAAGAAAGACATCGAAGATCACCAAGTCGAAGTAGCTCGTGGAGTCTCTGAGAACGCGGCGACCGTCAGCCACATGCAATATGCCGGCTGGGCCAAAGCGAGCTTGCCAGCGGGAAAACAGCGGCGCTAGCTCGGCGACTTCCGGCATGAGCTCAGCAACCTCCAGCGTTCCACCACTGGCTCCGACAACCTCCTGTGCAGCCCCCTTGGAGATCCCAGTTCCGAGCCCGACGAACAAGACCCGTTGGGGGTCCGGCCGCAGCAGCGCCGGGAGCAAGGCAAAACGACGAGCAACCGAAGCCGAGTGGCTGTCGCCCAGAGTATAGGCGCCGTTGACGGTCAGCCGGCGCCGACCATGGGAGTCTTCAATCACGGCAGCAACGCCGACCGGACCTTCCACCTGTGCCACCAAGCGTTCGCCAGCCGCCAGCGTCGTCACCGACAACTGCAGGGCCGCGAAAGACCCCATTGCCACGATCGCGAGGCGAGCAAGCAGTGTGCTCCGTGCCCTCTTGACCCCCGGACCAAAGAGAAGTCCTGAAGCCCCGACCGCGACCACAAGAAGCACGCAAGTGTACCGGAGACCGATCGTGGGTATGAGAAAGACACCAGTACCGACCGCCCCAACGAGGCCGCCGATTCCGTTCAACGCCGCGAGCCTACCCAAACGAGCGTAGTCTCCCGGTCGTCCATCACACACCAGTGCGCTCGCCAACGGAAAGAGTAGTCCTAGCGCCACGGCACCTGGACCCATCACCGTTGCCGCCAAGAGCCAAGACGACCGAAGCTCGTCGGCCCAACCCGCCTCTGCCTGCGGTGGTACGAGAAGCGTCGTGCTGTATGGCGCCCACGCCGTCGCAAGCACCGCTACCCCGAAAGCCGAGGCCAAGCTGCCCCGAGGAAGAAACCAGGGGAGGAGCCGAGCACCTGCTGCCATCCCACCGAGCTGAACGGCCAAAACGAGACCCAACGTGTAGACAGTTGTCGGGATCTCGAGCGACAGCAGTCGGACTCCAATTACTTCGAAGCTGAGTGTGAAGACCCCCGCTAGGGTGCCCGCAATCCACACCGCCCGCGTAGTCGCGCCATGCGAATCACCACGACCCAACGACCGCGGACTCGGACTGACGGCAGGGGGCCCTTTTTTCGACACCAAGAAAGCGCTCAACGCCAGCCCCCCACTGACGAGACCCGATGCAAACAGTCCACCACTGGTGCCCAGATGTTCGACCAAGAAGAAACTCGCGGCCAACGCCCCGACGACAGAACCGAGCGTGTTGACGCTGTACAACTTGCCGAGTTCGCCACCATGCGCTCGAACGATCGCAACCATCAGGGGCCAGCAGGCACCGACAGCAACTCCGGGCACGACCAAAGCGGCCAAGGTGAAGTAGGCTCCCCAATCTTCCACTCGCGCGCCGAAGCCCTGGAGCGCGCCTCGCGAAATGGACACCGGCACCACGACAGACAGAGCCGTTGCACCTTCGCACAACGCATACCAACGCCAGAGCCGAGCGGTGGTTACGCCCGGCGCTACCCAGCGTGACGCAAGCGCAGCACCGACGGGTATCGCTAGGAAGAAGACACCGAGCACGAGCGCGTCCACTTGATGTGAACCGCCAAGAATGAACCCGAGCGTGCGAGCCCAGAGCACTTCGTCTATCAGAGCCGCGGCGCCGGACAAGAACAGTACCCAGCTCACAAGACGCACGACGCCACGTCGGCCGAGCTGGTCTGCTCTTGCCGCACCAGCCTGACCAGCAGTCGGAGAGTCCAGCAATTGGTCGGCGCCATCGCGCTCGCGACCGGTCATATGGCTACTCTCGAGGAGCCGGCGTGTGTTCGACCAGCGCGAAGTAGTAGACAGCGGTGTCGCCGTATCTGACCGCGTCCGGTGGGTCGTCTTCAGCTGGTTCTAGCAAGACTTCCTGCTGGATCGCTCCGATGTACGGAGGTGGATCGAGGAAATCCGGGTGAAACACGAAACTGAGGCGCCGCAGAGGAGCCTCGCCCGCCTCCCCAGGCTCGAGCGGATACTCGAATGAGACAACTCGATCCACATCGACGGCGCTGAACTCTTCGCCATCGATGCAGGGCAACCCGAACGAATCGAATCGAACATGGACCCCATCAGCGTCCTCCCATATGTCGACTGTCCCGTAGAGTACGTCCATCGCTGTCGATTCCGCCGACGGCTCTTCACAAAGGCCACTCCCTGAGCCCAACGCAGCCACGTCGAACGTGCCTCTGCGGGCGCCAACACCGGATAGGCCCGCATCGGACCTGCCGACGGCCGAGCCACCGACGTCGACGAGTGCCGCATCGAGGGCTGGTACGACGGAATTCGAACCCGCATCCTCTGCGACCGCCCCATCAGAGGTATCACCGGACTGGCCTCCGGACGCGTCTCGCCCTGACACGCTGGGCTCCGCCCCCGAATCCGTGAAAGCAACGGGCTGGGCCCCACCCGCGCCCACCTCCGCGTCGTCGCCTGACGGCGCGGACGCATCGCTCGATGCCACGCCATCCGGCTCACCTGCAGTCGACGTTGGCGAACCGTCATCGTCTGCCTGACACCCGAGCGACCAAATCAACGCACACGCCACCGCAGCGACCAGCTTCATCTCATCTTCTCCTCTAGCATGGCCAGCGCGGCCCGAGTCCACTTTGGTCGTTCAGGCGCCCAACGTTCGTCGGACGCCTGAACCCATTCCGGCTGGAAACATCACCAAAGAGTCAGGTACGCCCAGGAGTAATCGCCCGCTGTGGTTTCAACACAGTATCCGCCGTTTTCGGCTGGCGGCAGCGACGTCCAATTGCCTGTGTCACACGGCATTTCAACGCCGTTCAAGAACAGCTTTCTGCCCGTCGCGAAGTTGCCGCAATTACCGCCTGCCACGGGTTGTGTCGTTTCGCGACACACCGCGCCCGGACCAAGCGGCCCCGACTGGTAGCTACCTTCCCAGGTCATCTCCACCGGACCTGAACAGAACGACGCGCACGGGTTCGGCCCCTCCACTCCGTCGTCTACTCTCAGGTAGTGAACGTCAAATTCCTGCGTTCCCTGATCATCAACGAGCTCTACCGTGTTGCTGCCTGGGTTGAGCGTGACCGCGAAGGGGCCAAACTCCTTGCCACTCGGCCGCGGGCTCTCGCTCGAATCGGTGGAAACAATCCCGACCTGGCTTCCGTTCACCAGCAGACCCATGGCTCGCGCACCGCTCGGGACCGCGACCTTGACGAACAGCTCCGTGTCACCGCCCGTTCCGCCAGCAACCGTCCATTGGTACCCAGCGTCGCTATCGAGATCGATACCCCAGGATTGACTCGAACAGCTCCCTGAACCCGTGCAACTCGTGACGTTCTGGGCGAGCAGGAACTGCTGAGGCACGGCGCACGCGCCGCAATCTACAGTACAGGAACCGCAGTCCTCGGTGCTGCTACAGACGTTGTTCCCGCAGAAGCCCAGCTCGCTCTCCACGCGCAGAAAGTGAACATCGAGCTCCTCGGTACCCTGATTGTCCATCAGTTCGACAGTATTGTTGCCCGGATTGAGCGTGATGGTGAACGGCCCAAATTCGGACCCCTCTGGCCGTGGACTTTGCGTCGCCGTACTCGAGATGACGTCAACCTCGACGCCGTTGACGAACAAGCCCATCGCGCGCGTACCGGTGTTGACCGCTACCTCGAGATAGAGGTCAGCGACCCCGCCAGTTCCACCGGCAACGATCCACTGATATCCGGTGTCACCGTTCAGGTCGATACCCCATTGTTCCATCGAGCAGTTGCCTGCCCCCGTGCAATTGGTGGTGCTGGCAGCCAGATAGAGCGCTTCGTCCACGCCGCATTCGCCACAGTCTTCCGGACACGACCCGCAATCTTCCGTGGTGCTGCAGATGTTGTTTCCACACACGTTGATGCCACCCCAGCCCGAGTAGCTCGGCGTCCGATAGCGGAATCCGCCAAAAGCCACTTGCTGTCCCGGAACGGCGGCCTGCATCACGACACGCTCAACCTCGAAACCCCACGCCGAGACGTCCCAATACTCGTATTCGCCTGGACTGCCAGCAACCGGATCGTTCGGCGGAATGGGATCCTGGACGAACCAATCATCCTCTCCAGGCCCGATCTTTATGTTGATGATCGTCGGCGCCTCATGGACCTGAATGGCTTCGAGATCGAAAATGACGGGTTCGTGATCCTGAAAGTGTTCCACCCACAAGATCACGTCGGTCTCTGCTTCGTGCCCCCTGACAGTGAAGAGATCACCCTGGGTCCAGTCCCAGCAGTCCGGCGGAGAGTATCCCCCTCCAGGCGGCACCCAACCGGCCCCGAGCCCGTCATCCGGCTCGCAGAGATCTTCGAAGAAATCCAGAGGTTCAGGGGGGACACCCCATTCCTCAAACCAGGTGTGACCTTCGAAATCGTTCACCTCGAAACGAATGTATTGACCGCCACATTGGCGTCGCCACAACCAACAGTTGGTCTGATAGTCCAAATCCGTCCAATCGACGCCGCCGCCAACTGAAGGGTACTCCCCGGCCGGACACGGAGCGACATCGCCGTTTTCGTCGAGTGTCGACCATATCATGAACCCTGCGCGGTAGTTCCTGTACTGATTCTCGATGGCGAAGTTGCTGTCAAACTCCTCGTCGCAGTATCCAGTAGTGTCGTGGGCGTCAGCTACCCCGAAGAAGGTTGTGCTCAAGACACATCCGACGAATGCAGACACCACCGCGCGGCGGAGCTTCAAGTTAAGTGAGTTCATTTGCGTACACCTGCTTTCTGGGCAGCTACGTCAGCCTTTGCGCGAGCTCGACTCCGCATTTCGGCTGGGAGCTTCCGCGTCACGAACTGGAGCCGAGCGACCAAACGTTCCTTGGTTTCTTCGTCCTCGGCAGCCTCGATGAAACGCAGCAAGCGGTCCCAGCTTCCTTCTGTCCGATAGGTACCATTGAGCGCCTCGATCTCGTCCCGCGTTGCAGGCCGAAAAGCGGGCGCCGTGACCCGGCGGATCTTCTTCGCCGGCGCTGTTGCTTGTGGCGACAGGTCAGTGGGGACACGCGCCTCGTCAGACTTGATGCTCTGCCGGGTGGTGCCCAACAACGGCTCCTCCGGCGCTGCGTTGGTGCATGCGGCGACCACTGCACCCAAACACAAAATTGATAGCCCAATATTCATTTATACGCCCTCCCAGCGATTAGCCGGCTTAGCTACAGGCGGCCCCGGCCGCCTTGACCCGGGAGGTCTATCCTTCACGCAACGCCAGTGTCAACACGCGCACTCTTCGTCGATAGCTCCGACTGCATCAGCGACTGACCTAATCACGTCAGTCGTTTCCACGAGCACTCGAAGTTCCGAAAACGCAGAACGTCCCGGTCAGTTCTTCGCGTCAAGACACGTCTGGCGTCACGCCACCAGCGTCCCGAAGCTACAGACGGAGCGCGACAGCGTCGTACTCTGTCATTCGTGTCGATTATCGGGAGCGGACGGTAGGCGTGCGAAAGTCCCTGAGAGCGGCGGCGCGGGAGCGTTGTTTCCCCGCGGACCACAGCCTCGAGAGTCATGCTCTCGACGGATGACTCGCTGAGGGCAGACACGCTGGATCCCTAGTCGCTGCCGGACAGGAAAGTTCAACACCCCGACGAGTCCACGATGGCACTAAGCCGCGGCGATCACGTGCCGCGGCGCTCCGGTGACCGCGGAACCGAACTCGTCCATGGCTTGCGTGAACCCGTTTTGGTCGAAGCGGCGCGTGAGCGTACCACCAACTCGACGTCAAGCTGGTGAAACAGCGAGCCTTCAACTTCACTCGTGGCGAGCAGTGCTACTGTGGACCCATGGATGTCTGGCAGCGCCTGAGCGTTTCGAACGTGGCGGTAGTCGCTTGCGCGACCGGCGCCTTGTTACTCAATTGCACGGGCGACGGAGGAGGCGCGGCGCAAACGACCGGCGACCGCGACACCGGCGCTCCATCGCAGCCGGAAAGCACCACGCTTGGCAGCGGCTCTGCCTCAGCCGCTTCGAGCACCAGCGCTTCGGCGGAAATGGCGAACGCCGCTAGCGGCGGGGCAGACGGAGCGATCGGCGCTGGCGGAGCCTCGAGCAACGGCGACACGGAAGACACTTCCGCTGGCGGCATGGGCGGCACGGAAAGCACCGACTCCGGCGACGACTCGATCCAAGAGGGCAGTGCTGGAGCAAGAAGTGACGACAACGGACCACAGAGCGGGGCCGGGGGTGCCCAGACGTCCACCACTGGCGACGTCATCGAGTTGCCCGAAGGCAGCCGCGAGTACGAACACATCGTCAACTTGATCAATCCCCAGGCAGTGCAACAGGTCGAGGACTTGCTACGCGGCGATGGCGAGGCCGGTTTGACGGCAGCGACCACACAGTTCTATCAGTACTACCTCGACGAGTACGACTTCCTGTTCATCTTGACCGATCATGAGGTGGCGGACGCGACGGCGACGGCGACCTTCATTCCAATCAGTCGTCCTGCGCAAGCGGCAACTGGGGACGTCCGTGCGGTTGATCGTTCCTTCGAACACGGTAGCGAGCGACTGCTCGGTGCAATCGGCGGACAGGGGGACAGCTCCCCCCCGCTGGAGCACGAGCTCGCCCACTACTGGGCAGCACACCTCGACCCCAGTCTGGGCTTCGGACGAGATCGAGACGGAGAGTTCAGTAGCCATTGGGGGTTGACGAGCGTCCATGGACAGCTGGGTGGTTGGGATGAAAGCACGTTGGAATGCTTCGAACCCGCCGGAGCCCTGCCTCCAGGTTGCACGCCCGGCGACGACGGCCGCTTCTCCTACCTGGTCGACAGGTTTGCTCCACACGTGAACCGCTCCGCCGACTATGCACCGCTCGAGCTGTACTTGATGGGACTGCTGCCAGTCTCGGAGATGCCTGAACGGACGCTCGTGTTCGAAGACTGTTCTTGGACGGACACGACGGTCGACGAAGCCACCGACAAGTACCTGATCCAAGCGGGCGGTATCGGCGAGATCCCTTTCACGGACGTGCTCGCCGTTCACGGCGAGGTGCCGCTCAAGTCCGACGAAGAGCGCGCGTTCGCCAGTGCCTTCCTCGTCGTGTCCGACGCACCAGCGAGCGATGAAATATTGGCCCAAGTGTCCGCGTGGCAAGAGGCGTTCGGCAATCATGGCACTGCAACAGGAGGTCTCGGATCTTTCGAGGCGCGCACCGGCGGTCGCGCGACTTTGAACACGCGTCTCGGTCGACGCCGCACCACGACAGACCCACTACCCGAGCCCAAGGAGAGCGCTGAATGCAGCGTGCTCCTGCAAGACTGCGGCGAGGGGCTGGGTTGCTATAGTTCGTCGACGCCCTATTGCGCGGTCGCAGGGACCGTGCCCGAGTACGGCGCCTGCGAGGCAAACCCCGATTGCATGGCGGGTTTCAGTTGCCCGAGTCGCATCAACACGTGTGCCCGTTATTGTGATCCCGATCCCGATTCCGAAATGTATTGCTACTCGCTCTGCGAGGGGAGCTTCATCCCGTTTTCGGACAGCGACGGCAACCCGACGGGCGCCGCCTACTGCCTACCTCCGGAGTAGGGTCGCGGGCTCCGCCGTGCGGCTCGGCTAGACGCAGCTGGTCGGCCCCGATACAGTCCCGTCGTGGCAACCACGCGCAAAAGAACCTCAACGCAATTGCGCGCAGCACGAGGGACCACGCGCTGCGGCTCAATGAAGGACTCGGCCGCGTCGAAGAACTCGAAGAAGAGGCCCGCCCGCGAGCGCCTCGAGACTGCCGGCTATTCGGGCACGCCGTTGGTCCGCAAGCTCGGCATCAAAGCCAATTGTGCCTTGGCGTTGTTGGGTGCACCCGATGATTTCTGGAGCACTCTGGGTTCGCTACCGGAGGGTGTGAAGGTAGTCCGGAGCCTGCGCGGCAAGGCCGACTTCGACGTCATCGTCTTCTTCTGCACGTCGAGCACCGAACTGAATGCAGCCATCGACAGACTGAAGAGTAGATTGTCCCCGGCTGGTGGCCTCTGGTTGGCCTGGCCCAAGAAGGCTTCGGGAGTGGCGTCAGACCTCAGCGGCGATGTCGTGAGGAACAGCGCTCTGCAGACGGGCCTGGTCGACAACAAGATCTGCGCTATCGACGAAACCTGGTCTGGGTTGCGTTGCGTCTTTCGTCTCGTGGACAGGCCTCGCCGCAACGGCAGAGACGAATGAGTGTTCGTCACTGCTTCGTAGAGTCGAAGCTACCTTCGACGGCGAGCGTGGCATTGAACCCGGCCCGATAGAATCCACTCCCGTGCTCCAGCACGGCTTCATTGGTGATGTTGTCGAGCGACAGCCGTGCGCGAAGTTGCCTCGACAACGCGTGACTGACCCGCGCATTGTAGGTCACATAGCCCGGCGTTCCGCCGGTAGGGATACGGTTGTCGTCGAGGTTGGTTGGGTCGTTCAGGCGTTGCTGCCGTTTGCGCCCAGCCACGAACACCTCGACGCTGGTTTGTCGAGAAACCAAGTAGCGGGCACCGAGCTCTCCTTGGATCGGAGCGATACGGTCCGCGGGCGTCACTGCCGGAAGGCCCGTCGCTGGCGGGTTCCTCTGTTCACCCAACATCGACAGCCAGCGAGAGAAGAGCTCCCACTGGGAAAGAACCCGCAATTCCAGAACGCCCTCGGTGCCGTAGGTCTCGACCGCTCCAGCGTTGACACTGCGTACGATCGCTTCACCGCCGTCGGTAACCTGAGCACCCCCGAGAGTCGTTGGAGCGAGAACGATGGCGCCATCTTGTTGCAGCCAGAACAGCGCCACCCGTCCTCGCAAACGCCGATGATCCAACTTCAGCCCCAGATCGGCGCCCAAGCTGGTCTCGGGCCGCAGGTCCGTGTTCGGAACTTGAAAGCGCCCGCCTGCTCGGGTGCCGACAGACGCCAAGTCCTGAACGTTCGGAGCTCGAAAGCCGGTCCCAAGATTGGCAACGACAGCCAAGCCATGAGTTGCCAACCACAACAGGCCCACCTGGGCGGCCCCGCCCAACTGGGTTAGCTCTTGGGCGGGGCTTGGCTCTGGTGCGGGTCGAGCCGTGATGTCGAGAGCGTAGATGCCCAAACGGCCTGCAGCCGTCATGCGCAGGCGTTCGACCAACGCGTCACTGAGGCGGCCAAACGCGGAAACCTGGCTCTGAGTGGAGCCATCCGGATACCTCGATGCGGCGGCCTCGACTTCGCCAGTCTGAAGCTCGACGTCTCGTGCACCGCTCGAGAGCACATCATGAGAAGCTTCCACCCCCAGGGTGGCAACGGTCGAATCGCGGTCGTTGCCCAGACGCACTTGCGCACGAGCGCTGAACTGGTCGGAAGCGTTCGTTTCATCCCCTCGTATACCGCTCGGCAGCAACGCCGTCGGGGAGTCACACTCTGGTGGCTCTCCAACGCCGCTGGCACACACTTCGTCGAAGTTGCGACTCTCCCTGCCTTCGGCGATGCGCTGCCACGCGAGTTGCACCTGAAACTCGTCGTACCACCTATCGAGCGCGCGCCCTTGCAGCATCGAGGACACCAAGGCCCGGTACATCGGACGCAATGCAGCATCAGCTCGCGCTGGCGGGCCAGCGGCGAACAGCGGATTGACTTGATCGTACCGTAGCAACTCGGGGCGCACACTGAATTGCGCGCGGTGCACCAGCTGCAAACCTGGAGCTATCCGGTGCTGTAGACTCGTGTTGGTCGCGTAGTAGTTGAATGCCGTTCCTTCTTGGGCCCGTGCCAGTGTCGGGTGATAAGTGCCGTCCACCTCCGACCGAAGGCCACTGAATGCCCCTCTGACGGGCGTCTTCACCTCACCCCCTGGATACACGTCCCCATAATTCAGCAGCGTGATTCCCGCTGACGCAGCCCAGCTCATCGTGCTGTAGCTGGTCTGCAAGTGAGAGGCCCCACCCAGCGGATTGCTGCCGAGACTCTGGTACACACAAGTCGCCAAGCGCGGCTCGCTGGAGTAACCGGCCAGAGGCGTTCGCATGACGACGGCACCGCCCAGGCCGTCGCTTCCATAGCTGGCCGAGGCTGGACCGGTGACCACCTCCAGGGACTGCAGCGAGAACGGGTCCACGAGGCTGACATAGGGATTGTTGCCCGCACGAAAGAATGCGGTGTTGAGTCGGACCCCGTCCACGACGTGTACCACCGCTCTACCTGAGAACCCACGGACTTGAAGCGTGCCTTGACCTGGCGTCGTTTGCTGGACCGAAACCCCAGGACGGTAGCGCATGGCATCCACCAACGAGCTCGAAGTGCTCGCGCGAATTTGTTCCGCGTCCGTCGTGTACGTCAGCTCGGACTCCGTGGGGTCGTTCGGTCGTCGAACGCCCTCTACGGACACCTCGATCGCCGACTCCACCTGGACGCCTGAGACCGCCGGCGGGTCATCAGGGGACGCATGTGACGGGAGTACTCGGAGCAGAGCCCCAGCAAAGGCTCCCGTGCGCGCGATTCTCCCAAAAGAGTCGCCATAGTGTGTCGATCGACGTCTTACAGTGTTCACTGGTTTAGGAAAGGTGGCACAGGCGAACACAGAGGCCCTGCTGGCAGCCCTTGCTGCCAGCAGGGCCTCTGCTGAATTTGGCAAGTTACTTGGCCAAGCCATGAAGACTCAACCCATTTGATTGCATCGCGCTCAGAAGGAGGGCACGACCTCGACGACCGTCGGCATGCCGTAGGTGCCCCAATCACGATTCGCACAGAAGCCAATCGATGAATCGATTGTACCCGGGTCGATCTGCTGGTTCCAAGCGTAGGACGGAGCCACCGTCGGCGTTCCGGACGAGCTCGTGAAAGTGCCGTTCCACTCGGTGAAGACGTTGGACTGCGGCAAGTCGATGGTCGCCGACCAATCGACGACTGGGTCTTTGGCGCTGTTGAGTACGTTGACCACAGCGCAGTAGCCCGAACCCCAGTCCGTCATCATCGTGATCGTTCCGGTGACCGACGTCGCGCTGCCACCACTTGCAGGATCTCCAGCGCCACAAGCCTGGCTCAGACAGATCCCGCTCTCGCAATCGTTGCTGCTCGAGCAGCCTTCATCGACGCCGCACTCGTCCGGACAGTAGCCACCGCAGTCGCTCCCCGTCTCGGTGCCGTTCTGAGATCCGTCGACACACGAGTCGGTACCAGGTGTCTCACAAGTGACGAAGGTGTTGTTGCCAGAACCACCGTCACACTGGTCGCTGAGTCCGCCTCCGACCAGATCGTCGTCGTCGTCGCCGCCGTACAATTGGTCATTGCCGCCCTCGCCCAAGAGGACATCGTTGCCTTCTTGCCCGTAGAGCTGGTCCTGACCCTGGCCGCCGTAGAGGGTATCGTCACCGACGTTGCCGTAGAGCACGTCGTCGCCACCATGCCCCAGCAGGATGTCGTTGCCGTCGCCGCCGCTGAGCCTATCCTGACCTGAGCCGCCGGAGACGATGTCGTCGCCACTACCGCCGTCGACGATGTCGTCACCCTCTCCACCAGAGATGTAGTCGACGCCACCATTGCCGTTGATCGTGTCTTGCGCGTTGAGACCCAAGATACAGTCCGAACCAGGCGTACCGTTCAGGTTGTCGTCGTTGGACGTCCCGAGGATGACGTTGGTCCCATCAGGACAACACGTCGGGTCGTCACCGAGAAACACCGTGACCCGCTGAGTGGCCTTCGTGGTGTTCCCCCAGCCGTCAGTCGCAGTCCAAGTCACCGTGGTGGTACCTGGAGGGAACTTGGCTGGCGCGTCATTGGACACGAAGGTGTTGCCGCAGGTATCTTCCGCCTCAGCTAGACCCAGATTCAAGCCACTGCAATTCATGCTGACGATGTCCGCTGGCACGAAAGTGAACACCGGCGGAGTCCTGTCATGGACGGAAACGTTGCCCGTGCACTGACTACCAGCACCCAAGGAGTCGTAGCACGTGACTTCGACGGGAGTTGAGCCGAGTGGAAAGGACCCGCTCGGCTTCATCACGCAGGTGACAGGGTCGCCTTCCGGATCGGAAAGAGTAGTGAGCACGTCTTTGTAGCTGGCCTTTGCTCTGCACGTGTCGTCCGCATTGCGGATGATGTAGCTACAATCCGTCACCGGTGCGAGGTCGAGATCCTTGACCGGAGAGAGCGTCCATACGCCGCGTCCACCCAGGCCAGCCGCGAGCAAGTCACGAGGCTTGTCGTAGTCCAAATCCATGACGCCAGCGTGCGGCAGACCATCGCCGACACGGGTCCACACTCCGGGGTTGTCCACGGCCATCATGAACACTCCCGGCGCGGCGGCAAGGGCGCCAAAGCGCCCCGAAACACCGACGACGATGCGCGCCCGCTTACCGCTCGGGATGTACTCCACCGCACGAACGATGCCCACCGGAGCTGGAAGATCGCCCGTGATATCCTCGAAGTTTTGACCACCGTTATCCGTGTAGAAGACGCCGCCATCGCCGACGACGTAAGCCACGCCAGAGGCGGTGGGCGACAGCACGACGTCATATGCGGGCGTCGACAGAGGCAACTGAGTTGCACCGTTGCCCTGAACCTGTCGTCGGAACAAGCCGTTGCCGCCTGCTGCGATCCAGAGGTCGTTGGCGTTGCTCGAGTGTCCGTAGGCGAAGTTCAGGGCGAACGGCGGCGAGCCGTTCACCTTGGTCAAGGTGTCGCCTCGGTCGTTCGACTCGTAGACCGCGTCGGACCACCCGATGACCAAGCGGTTCACGTTCGCGGAGGTGCCGACGTTGTTCACCGCGTAGTTTGTCTGGAAAGGACCATCCGTCAGCGCCGCGGTCCCTGCGACGAGCGCAAGTTTCTGGTCGCTACCGATGCCGTTGCCGTTGAGGTCGAAGTTCTGGCGCCGGAGATCGCCCCCCTGGGCCGAGAAGTACCCCAGGGTGCTGGACGGTGACGTCGTGGTGTCGATGATGGTCCCCGTGTCCGTGCCGTCTGCCCCGAGGATCAGGTCCCAGGCTGAGGGAATTCCAAACTTGCCCGGGTTCTGCACGGACGTTCCATTGTCCTGCAAACCGACGATGAGCGAACCGGTGAGCGGATCGATACTGACGGAGCGTACCTCAGCCGAGTTCAAATTGCCGTTCAAGTTGAACCAGTCACCGAGGCCGGCAGCGTTGCTGTGTCGAACGATCCCGCCATCACTCGAGGAAAGTAGACGCCCGTTGGCATCGAACGCGAGGTCGCGCGTTTCCGTGTGCGGCACGGTGTTGTTGCTCGTGCCGTTGCCGACGATGTGGGTCCATTGAGAGGACGGGATCTTGCCGTCAGCTAGGTTGTTGATGTCTCCCCGGACGATGACGTTGTTTGGCGTCCCGATGAAGTCGTTGCCCGAGTGGCCCCCGACGTAGATCACGTTGGGATTCTGCGGGTCGACTGCGAGACTCGCCATCAGAGCCCTGCCGATCTGCGTGCCGAGGTAGGGCTTGACCACGCCACCCGTGCCTGGCGTCGGACTCGAAGAACCATCGACGTTGGCGTTGGTGATTCGATCCACGAGCACGAACTGGTTTGGTGATTCGGACGTCGTCCCCGGCGGCACAAAGGGTGCGATGACGAAATCGCCATTTGCAGCAGGAAGACCACTGACTCCGCTGATGCGAACGCGTACTGCGGCGTTGAAGTCAAAACCGTGGTTGCCGTTGGTCTGCACTACCATCGGCAGTGTATTGCTCACGCTCACGATGCCCAAAGGCGGCGGAAGCCCCGGAGTCGCGACTGGTTCAGGCGCAGGAAAGAGCGGCAGCTCCATCGGCACCCAAGTCTGGCCGCCATCCGGCGAGCTGCCGATGTAGACGGGCTGCCCCAGGGTCGTGACGAGCACGTAGAGGCGACCGTTCGCCGCAACCGCGATGCGGGCGTTGTTCGAATAGCGAAGCGCCAAGGGCAGAGCGCCCGTCAGGTCGTTGTCGGAGATACGGACCCAGTTCTTTCCAGAAGCATCGCTTCGGTACAGACCCGAATCGCCCAGATCCGCCGTCGAATCGCGACTGCCGACGACCGCATAGAAACGCGTCGGTGAGGTGGGATCTGCCTCCAAGTCGAAGACCGCGCCAAAGCTGCTCGGGAGGTCACCAGACGCGCCGAGACTGGTGAACGTCCAACCCGTCTTGGGCTGCTCGGTTCCGAGCATCAGCCGCCCGTCGCCCTCCCTATCCGAAGCGACGTAGAGAGAGCTCCCTCGAAGAACGAGTTTCGATATCGTGAAGCCCTGGAGGCTTGGCTCGTCCACCGTGACAAAGGATTTGCCTCCGTTGCGACTGACATAAATGTACCCAGCCTGACCCCAGCCCTCCCCAAGGCTGCTGTACGCTCCGGTACCCGCCGCCAGCGAATCGCTGTCCTTGGGGTCGAGAGTCAGAGCGGAGATGGAGAGGGAGGGCTTGTCGTCCGTCAGTGGGATCCAGTTGATCCGTGGAGGTGGCGGAAGGGGGAACGGTGGATCGAACGCAGGTTGGGTATCCGCTTGCAACGTCTTGAACACGCCGCCGCCAGTCGTGCCGACGTAGACGATGTTCGGGTCGGTCGGATGAGCTGCGATCGGATGAACCGCACCGGCCACGTCCTTGGCGAACGCCGTCAACCGAGTCTCCGCGCTTCCGCCCCTGACGGGAGCGGGCCCCTGCGACACCCACGTTGCGGGTGAGGTCCCCAGTGCTTGTTTTGTCTCGCTTGACGAAACCTGCACGAAATCGCCATCGCCGCCCGTGCAGGCGCAGAGCGCCAACACCGACGTTGCGACGGCTACTATCCAAGTACTTCGCATCATTTCACTCCCTGGTTTGCGGTACCGCTTCGAAGGTACCGGGCCGCACAGATAGCGGAGCGAGCCGCCGTTCCCTATTTCGACCGATTTCGGTGTCGGCCCGAACTCGCACGCCCCGCAGCTCGCTTCGTTCCAGTCCGAACCGCGACGTTGACTCCGGCCCGGTAAACCGCTGGACTGAGTGCCCCAGCGATTGCTACTTGGAATGCGGATGGTGCGTCACGCGGGACAACTGCCGTGGTTGTTGTTGAGCCTCTCTTGCAGTATCGACCCGGGCACTCTGCGTGAACCGCCGGAACGAGCTGGTGCGGATGCTGGCGCGCCCCTTGGCGCCTCAGGCGCAACAGACCCGATCGGAGCAACGGATGCGGTCTGGCCGTCTGACGCTGGGGGCTCGAGAGCGACGGCAAGCGACGGCCCCGATGCGAGCACGACCGCGGATGCCGCGCTCCAGGACGGTCGGACGAGCAGCATCGAAAGCGACGGCAAGCAGACCGCCGGACAAGCCAACCGACAGATCGATGCTGGCGCTGCTAGCCCTCCCGCACAGCTCGACGGCGGCAAAACCAATGCCGAGCCGGTAGAGGCGAACGACACGCCACTCACGGTCGATGCCCCCGACTCCTCGACGACGCCTGAACTCTCCGTCGAAGACTTCGCAGGGGTTCGCTGGAGACGCGTCGCAGGCGGGGAGTACCACACGTGCATGCTGACCGAAACCGGAGGCGCCCAGTGCTGGGGAAACAACGCGTACGGTCAAATGGGGGACGGTGACGTTTCACCGAGCAATCGCTTCGCTCCGGTGGACGTCCTCGGGGTCTCGGATGCCATCTCTATCTCAGCGGGCCAGACGCATACGTGCGCGTTGATCGCGGATGGCACCGTTCGGTGCTGGGGCGACAACTCGGAAGGACAGCTTGGCGACGGCTCCAGGGCAGCCCCGCAGAATGGTGGCGCCGTCACCGTCCGAGGACTGACCGGCGCCGTCGACGTGCAAGCGGGTACCTACTTCAGCTGCGCCCTGCTGAGCACCGGCGTCGTCGAGTGCTGGGGCTCGGACATCGAAGGACAACTCGGCGAATCGACGGACCCATCGCTCACCAAACCCAACCCCATTGCAGTAGATGACCTGGGCGCACGTTGCATCGGACTCGCCGTGGGTGCGTTGCACGCCTGCGCGCTGCTCGACGGTGGTTCGATCAAGTGTTGGGGCTGGGATTACTGGGGCCAAGTCGGCGATGGGGAAGCGAATCAATCCAACAAGTATGCGCCCGCCTTGGTGGACGACATCACGGACGCGACCAGCGTCGCTGCGGGCAGCACCAGCACCTGCGCGGTCCTGCGAGACGGCTCGGCGAAGTGCTGGGGCTACGCCGGGTGGGGCCAAATCGGTAACGGGCCGACAACCGAACTGCGAGTACATTCTCCCGTCGCAGTCCAATCACTCTCCAACGTACAGGTGCTGGAGGTCGGAGCTCTGCACGTGTGCTCGCTGTTGGCTGACGGCTCGGTGTGGTGCTGGGGTTCGGACGACAAGGGTCAGCTGGGCAATGGACCTAACAGCACGGCGAACCAGTTCTCTCCCGTGCAGATCATCGCACCGGATAGTGGCGTGCGAGAACTCGCGAGCGGAAGTTGGCACAATTGCGTCACGCTGACCGATGAGACGCTCGAGTGCTGGGGACACGGTGAGTACGGACAACTGGGAATGGGCCCGAACGACATGACCCCACGCTTCGAACCGACACCAGCGCTCACCTTCTGAGACCAGGAGCCAATCAGGTGCGAACAGTCTTCCAGCTGGCAACGTCCGTTCAACTACTTGCGGTGCTGCTCCTGGTTTGGCCCATGGTCGCCCGAGCGCAGTCAGCCTCCGAAGCCGAAACGTTGTTCCAACAGGGTCGCGCGGCCTTGGATGAAGGGCACCTCGAGACGGCATGCGACCACTTTCGACGTAGCCAAGCGCTGGAGCCACGAGTCGGTACCTTGCTCAATCTCGGCCACTGCCTCGAGCGCCGACGGCTCTACGCCAGCGCCGCAGGCACGTTCGGCGAGGCGAGTCAGCTGGCGGCGCGAGTCGAGGATCACGAACGCCTCGATTTCGCCCAAGCGGAAGCCAAACGCCTCGACGAGATGAGTCCACGCCTCACCATCAACGCACCCAACCGCAACGCAGAGGCGCGCATCGAACTCGACGGTGACGAACTCGCCGACGGGCGCTTGGGTGTACCCTTGCGTTTGGACCCCGGGCCCCACAACGTCCGCGTCGAAGGCCCCGGGGAGTACCGACGTCAGCACACCGTGGTCTTGTCCGGGCCAAAAAATGGACAGCGGCCGATGTGGGTCGAGTTGGTCATCTGGAGTGCGTTGGCGCCCGACGCGACGGCTGCGCCCCCGCAAGCGCAAACCTTGCCCCCGCAACTGCCGGCACCAACCAGCACGACGGCGCCCCATGAGCAGGGCGACGCGGGCGCAGCGCGACAGATATCGACTGAAACGCTTTCGACCCCGCACACCCCGTGGCAGTGGATCGGAGCTGGCACGCTGACACTTGGGGTGGCGAGCGTGGTGGGCGCGACACTCTACGGCGACGCCGCCATGACGGCGGCTCGGCGCGCGGACTGCGACGCGGACAATCGATGTTCAGCGGATGGCCTTGCCGCTCGCAGCCGCGCCAGAGAACAGCTCGCAGTCAGCTACGCCGTGGGCATCGCGGGAGGAGCCATCGCCCTTGGCGGCCTCGCGTTGGTCTTGTGGAGCCCCGAATCCACACCGCGACCTGGTACGAACGTGGGATTGCATCTCGGGCCTTCGAGCGCCGGATTGTTTGGTACCTTTTGATGAACGGTACAGCCTCGTTCCCCCCGGCCGATGGACAGGACACCGACGTACTGAGTGTCGGCACACGGGTCTTGAACCGCTACGTCCTGGAGGAGCGCATTGGGGGGGGCGGCATGGGAGAAGTCTGGCGTGCTCGCCACATGATCCTGGATTGCCCGGTGGCGATCAAGGCGAGTCTGAGCCGGGAAGCGCGTTCGTTGCAGCGCTTCGAGCAGGAGGCGCGCATCGGGGCGTCCCTGGCGGGTCCCAATCTGTGTCGAGTGTTCGACGCTGGCACATATCGCGGGTACTCGCTGCTGGTCATGGAATACCTTCAGGGACAGACACTGGCGGAGCGCCTGTTGTTCGGCAGCCGGCTGCTCCCGACCGAAGCGCTCGCTATCGTCACGCAGGTAGCTCGAGGGCTGAGTCGAGCACACGCGGCGGGTGTCATTCACCGTGATCTCAAACCCAGCAACATCTTCCTCGAGCGTGGCGAGCGAGTGAGGCTGCTCGACTTCGGGGTCGCCAAAGACTGGAAAGCGGAGCAAACGTCGTCAGGCGACTTTCTCGGGACGCCCCAGTATCTCAGCCCCGAACAAGCACGCGATCCGAGAGGCGTCGGGCCTGCGAGCGACCTCTGGTCACTGGCGCTCATCACTTACGAGTGCGTCGTTGGCAAGCGAGTGTTCGCGGCTTCGAGCCCAGCTGAGCTGGTCGACCACGTTTGTCATCGTGCGCTGCCGCGCCCGTCCGCTCACGCACCGGTGCCAGCCGAGTTCGACGCGTGGTTCGCCAAAGCCACGCAACGCGACCCCAAGAAGCGTTTCCCAACCGCGGCGGCCTTTGCAGAAGCGCTGACGAACGCTCTGCAATCGGCACCGGCACCCCAAGTCGACTCCACGAGAACCGCTTCACTGATGGAAAAGCTCGACGCCGGGCGTCGGCCGAATCGTTGGCAGCTCGTTTCGCTTGGGGCTGTGACAGCCGTCGTTGTGCTCGGCGCGTTCTTGGTGGCACGGCCGGCTAGTCGCGCCACTGGACCGCATAGACCTACCAACTCGACATCAGCGACTCGGGAGAGCGCTTCGGACCCTTCCGCTGATCAACGAGGGCGTCTCGAGCATGAGTCCTTTGAGCCGCTCCGACTCACGACGGAAGATCCCGACGAGGATGTCGAGAAGGCCCTCGAGTATCAGCCAGACCGCCGCGTTCAGAACACGTCTGACGAACGCCCCCAGCGCGCCAGCAGAACGTCGCTCAACGGGTCGCCGCAACTCGTGGACCCGAACCTCTCCGGTGTAGCACCAGGCGATGAGGCCAGCACGGCGCCCACCGTGGAGTCTGCGCACGCGCCACAGCCTGCTGGTACCGAAAAAGCGTCACTGCCAATGACACGGCAGCGACCTGCCGCCAGCTCGAACACGGGCAGCGACGCGAGAAACCCGTTCAGCTACCGCTGAAAAGTCTCCAGCTTCACCGCGTCGGAGGTGCGATCCCTCGCGTGAAGCCGCAAGGTCCCCTACCAGGTGATGCGCTGTAGGAAGACATTGGATAGACTCGGTCAGCGTTCACCGCGCGCCAGCGATGTCCAGCTTGCGCACGCTTGCACTTCACGAGGCGACTGAAACCGCACGATGGCGATCCTGCAGAGAATCCGCGACGGGAGCTTCCTTTCTCCCGGCCCACGCCTCGCTATCGGTCGCGGCAGTGCTGCGGATTGGCGGCTCGACTCATCGACGGTGTCTCAGGAGCACGCGATCATCTATTGGAGGGCGGAGCACTGGTACGTTCGCGATCTGGCGAGCACGAATGGTACGTGGGTCAATGGGCAGCGCGAGGGTGCCATTCGCCGACTTCACGCGGGTGATGAGGTGGCGTTCGGCAGCGCGGACGCCGTGCTACGTGTCATCGACACGAGGGAGCCATGTCCCAGCGCAGTGTCCTCGTCCGGAGAGCGACTGTTTGGACAACGACGTGGACTTTGGCTTCCGAACATCTTGGAACCATCCGCGAGCGTGCTGGCGGATGGGGAAGGTTGGATCTTCGAGTCGGAGACGGAGCAGCACCGAGTCCGGCACGGCGATCGCATTTTAGTGGAGGGCGCCAGCTACCGACTGGAACTCCCGCCGGCGGCCTTCGAAGAACTACCGACGACTCACGCCATCGGTGAAAGCACCGAAGGCTTGAAACTGCGCTTCACCGTGAGTTCCGATGAAGAGCACGTCGCGCTCGAAGTGATCCACCGAGCGACGGTCATCGAGCTGGGCGCCCGTGCCCACAACTACCCGCTACTGCTCCTAGCGCGGGCCAGAGAAGCGGAAAGCCTGTCGCTTTCGCCGGAGCAAGCGGGTTGGGTGGACTCCGAGCAATTGATGAGCTGGCTCAAGGTCGAACGAGTCCGCCTGAACCTGCTGCTGTGGCGCGCCAAGCAATGCTTCAAGCAGGCCTGCCTCCCCGTGGAGCACCTGATCGAACGCCGCCCGGACACTCGCCAACTCCGCTTGGGCCTCGCGGACTTCGAAGTGCGCGGCACCTAGGAAGGTGCTCAGCGCGTCGCGCGGCGCAACTACGGACTCGAGTACTGCGCCAGAAAGATGGGGCTACCGACCAGCTGCACCACCCAATCGTAGAACAGTGGGTCTTCAAGCTCAGCCAGTTCGGGATTGAGCTCGGCGAAGCACGTGGGTTCATCGAACGCGGTGGATGACCAAGGCCCCTCACCCAAGGACCGAGCAACAGCTTTCCGCGCGGCACAGGCATGCGTCTCGGATCGCAGTTCCCCGGCGAAGGCGGCGGCAAGCTCGCGGGCGCCGTCCACCTCGATCTCCGTCTGCGGGATCCCGCCGCTGGCGTCGACGACAAAGCCGTTGTCGAACGTACGGTAGGTGCCCCAGCCGTCGAAGTGCTCGAACGCCAGTCCCAGCGGGGCGATGATGGAGTGGCATCCAGCGCATACCGGATCGGCCACGGATGCGAGGTACTGCTCACGTCGGGTCGACTCGCTCGAACTCGGCTCACGCTCGACCAGAACGGCGTCCGCTGGTGGGAAGGGAACCTCGAAACAGCGCAAGGTCTCGAGGATGACCGCCCCTCTCATGGCAGGATGCGCGTGAGCATTGAGCCAGAATGCCTGTCCAAAGAAGCCGGCGCGGCGGGCTTCAGGTAACTGGACGACGCCCCACCCCGTCGCCGGCGGTGGCACTTCGTAGAAGGCAGCCAGCTCTGCGTCCACCACTGCTTCATCGCCGCTGTACAAGGCCGACAACGGGGCACCGGGTTCGAACAGTAGGTACTCCAGTGTACGGTTGGTCGACTCCAACGTGCTCGCGAGCAGAGCTTCGGGCATGTCGAGACGCTCCACATCGCCCAGCCAGAGCCAGCTGCGCACGAACTCCGTCAACCCCACCCGCCCGTAGTCGGGGTCGCTGAGCATCTCTTTGGCCAGAGTTCGAACAGCGTTGGGTGACGGAGGCTCACCAGTGGGCAGCTCCCCCACAGGCGCTTGCTCTTCGGTGTCCCAAAGCAGCCGCTGGAGACGTCTGACGACCTCCTCCGAGCTAGCAACCTCCGGAGCCACGCACTCTGGCTCGGGCTCGGGCTCCGTTGGGACGGGCGGCACGTCGACATCGTCATTCGTGCTCGGCGCCAGATCGACTGAGTCGTCACTGTCCTCTGCCGCCATGCCCGCAGCACTCGACGAGCCATCCTCGTCCGCACTGCTTGCGGCCGGCACACTCGGGTTCGTGAGCCCCGTAGTGTCACCAGCGGCTGAATCGCCCGCTCCCGCAACGGGATCTTCCGAAGCCGCGACCTGGTTCGGCCCATCTCCCGCAAGCTGACGGTCATCGGTTACCGAGGAGCCGGCGGAGGTCGGTCGCGTCGAATCGCCACCCGGCCCGCCACGCCCGCCGAGCCCGGCCTCGTTGGTGGCATTGGCTCCACACCCGACGACCAGCAGTGCTACCACCGCTCGCTGGTAGTGGACGAAGTCGACCAAGTGCTTGGGGACACGCATGGCTCTGGCCTAGATTAGAACGAACTCGGACGGGCGTCGGGCAATTTCGACGATGTCTTCGTCGAGGAGCGCCACTCCACGGGGTGGCGGCCCGTCGGGGTGTAGCCGTTTCCGAAAGCAGAACGTTCAGCAGCCGCATCACGAACGAAGCCTCCGGCATGGTTTCGGGCTATGAAGCGCAGTTCGCCCGTGTCGATCTGAGCAACTTGGAGCAGCTCAAGCTCGACCCGAAGCACCGTACGGCCGTTTTCGAAATTGCGCTCGTCAGAACTGACTACGTGTGGTCCGCCCACCAGAAAGCAGCTTTCCCCGTCTACCTCCTGATCGGGTACCGCAACCACCCGGACTACTTCGACGCCGGACTCGACGACTTCCACGAGCTACTCCAGAGGGTCGACCTGATACCACCTCCTGCCCTGCCGGAGCAGGTCGCCAAGACCTGTTCACTCGACAACCACCCCCTGAACGCTTCAATCGAGTTTATTTCGAGTACGGGGGAACTGAAACGCATTCGCTTGGTCCAGGGCAGCAACAGCACCGGCGAGTGCATGGCGAAGGAGCTCGCCAAAGCCCAGTTCCCCCCGCGTCCGAGCGGCAGGGAGGCCATGCTGGTACACGCCTCTGCTCGCGGTGAGGCGAAAACCGTCATCCCGGACCTGTCGTCGACGAATAGTCACACGGAGGACGCCGAGGCAAACGGGTCGCTCGCTGACGCGGATGCCGACGCTGCCATCTCCACAAGCGCGGAAGCAGAGGCCCAACCCGCAAGCGGCGACGAGCCGACATCAGCTGTCGCAGCGGAGCCGACTGGCGACGCGCCTTCCCTTTGAGACTCCTGGCGTCGTGAGGGGAGCTCTGGTGAACGGGGCGTGAGGCAGCCGCCATCGAGGGCATTCGTCGCCACCACCCTGAACAAGCACCGTGCTGTTTCACCGCACAGTGGCGTACTGATATCACGTCTGGACGAAACACGAAGCCTACGTCATTTTTCGCGCATCGGGAGAGTGACGATGACGTACTTCTTGGTGGAACCGAGTGCTTGGAGGTTGCCGGGGTGGGGATGCATCCCGTTGCTGTCGATGTTGGTCGCCTGCGGTGGAACCGAGGGAGAGGGCACCACGGCAGAGTCCGTGAGTGGGTCGCCTTCCGAGCCAGACGTACAGCAAACCGAAGGTATGCCGCCGGGCTCAGGCGTAGGCTCAACCGCTGCAGTGGGCGACGTCCCTGTGAACGCTGGGGAGTCCGTCGAGCAGCCGATGCCCGGTACGGGGCCCGCGTTGGCTGCCGATACAGCCGCGACCAGCACCGATGGCGTGCCCTCACCCGGGACAGATGCCATGCCTGCGATGAACGGTGCCGTCCCCGACGGCAACGCCGATGTACTGGAGGATCCGTCTGGAGGCGGTCCCTCTACTGCGACGGCCGAAGAAGCCAGCGAAAACGAACCAGCTCCTGAGGAAGCGGCCGCAGGTCCATCGACTGACGACGCTCCGATGGACCTCGGTAGCGACCCCGCGGCAGAGGCACCTGATGAAGCGGCCATGACAGACGCTGCCCCCGAAGACCCAACGCCGGAGCAAGAGCAACCCGTCGTCGAAGGGCCGTCGTTTGCGGCAGTGTTCGAACTGGTGTTCGAGGCCGAAGGCTGCACCACGGGTTACTGTCACGGGTCCGCAGCCGGAGAGCTGACGTTCGATACGGCAGAACAGACCTACGAGTTACTGCTGAGCGGCGAAGCATCGAAGGACTCCTGCGGGGTATCGACCTGGGTCGTGCCGGGTGATCCCGAAGCCAGCATCTTGTGGTACCGCGTGCGCCCCCCCGAGTTGGAGGACGGCGAACCCTGCGTCAAGAAGATGCCCCAGGGCAGCGACGGATTGTCCGCCGAGCAGGCACAGGTGATCTACGACTGGATCGCTGCCGGCGCACAGCCATGAAGGCAGCGCTGCTCGCCGCGCTGGGGGCATCCGCCTGCGCCGGCGCGGACGGCAATGACGGTTCAGCCCAGCAAACGCAACCCCCAGTCGCAACAGAAGCTCTGCGGGATTGGCTGCAGAACGGCGAGCACCACGATTGGCATGCTTGGTCCGAGGTGGGCCCAACGCTGGGCCTCGGCGGAGCTCGCGTTTACCTCAACGACGCCTTGCTTCAGTCTCTGAGCGCGAAGGGTGACGTTCATCCCACGGGCGCCGCTGCCGTGCGCGAACTCTATTCCGAAGACTTTGCTACCGTAACGGGCTATTCCGTGTTGCTCAAAGTGGCCCCCGGCACGGAGTTCGATGCGTGGTATTGCTTCGAGTTGCTCAACCTGGAGCCAGACAGGCCGCCCGCGGTGGCCGAACGTGGCGCGCCACGCTGCGAGAGCTGTCACGCGCAGGGGCGCGACTTCATCCAGTCGACGTTGCCGCTACCCTAGCGGCCTGCTCGTGCTGCCCGCTTGCTCTCAACGAGAGAGCTGCAGGGCACCAGCAGGCTCCAACAGAGGCAACTCGGCGAGCGGTCGAATCACCCCCCGCTCCTGCCCCTTTCGATACTTCGCGTGCGCGCTGCACTCACAGCGGTGGTCGCGCGCACTTGGGCAGCTCCGAATGTCGCTCGTGACTTCGGCAAAGACACCGACCGTCGTGCGTGCGCCGTAGTGGTGAAAGTGTTCTTCGCGACCGCGACGGCTTTCGGCGTAGTTCGCGACGCCCACGAAGTCGCAGTAGCTGCAGCTGATGGACTGCAAGGTGTTCTCGTCACTGTCCCCGTCAGGCCCGAGCTCCAGGGACTCGACGATGGCGAGGGTGTCTCGTCCACACGCCAGACAGATGAGCGGCATGCTGGATGATACGTTGTTTGGCCAGGAATGCTTCCTGGCTTGAAAACACGACTCGACCCTAGGTCGCTTCCTGCGTCCGCCGGCGATCGGCGCACTCGCGCTGTTCGAACGCGCGGGGAGCGCGTGGCCCCTCGCTGCATTCCCTCCCAACCGCGTGACGCGTCGCGTGGAACCAGCCGCAAACAGCTCCTCCGGAGTCTGGCTCGGTGTGCGGGGCGGCCCCTCGCTGGAGGCGGGTCTGCCCGCCATTCGTCGCCAGCCCACTTCTGATCTATGCTTTCGACGTGCTGCGTTGGGGATGCTCGAAGACTTGGACCCGTGCGCTGGTGGCACTGAGCGCTGCAACGGCGGCACTCGGCTGTGATTCCGACAAGCCAGACGCGACGTCAATGCCGAGGGGCGAGGGAACCGCCCGCGACGGCGGGCTTGCGATGAACACAGGCAAAGACGCGCGTGACAACGGTGACGACAACGAAGCCGACTTCGGCGATGCCCCGCCAGACGTAGAGACCGACGGCAGCGAGAACTCCCAGATCGAAAGCGAAACGTCCCCCGAGAACGAGCCCGCTGACAGTTCCGTCGCGCCATCGATGGACTCGGACTCAGCAAGCGCAGTCTCGCCGCAAGCTGGAACGGACGACGAGCCCTCGAGCTCCACCGACCCGGCAAGCGCCACCGACGACACGACGACCGGCGACTCGACCGCGAGCCCGAGTAGCGGCGCCGCAGGCGCGGCGAACGACGAAGCCATGACCCAGGAGCCCCCGTCGGCCTCGTCACCAGTGGCTGACGACGAGTTGGTTCAGCGCTACCTGCTCGAAGCGATCCTGCGCGCGCACGAAGCCGACGAACTCGGCGCCTGGAAGGAGCTCACCGCGGAAGGCATCCGCACCAAGGGCCTATCGCGCTACGAGAGCAATCCCAGGATCTGTTTCGACCGCCGCGGGGGTGACGACGCTCAATGGCAGTCCGTGCGCGACATCATCGAGCGAACCGTGCCCGATTTGAGCGCCGGCAACTACACGCCGGAGTTTCTCGGGGATGACTGCTACACGGGCCCGGAGTGCGGCACCGACGCGGAACTCCCCACGGACCAATTAACCGTGTTCATTGGTTGCGGCGCAGGCAGTGGCGGCGGCAGCTTCTGCGCTGAGGGTTCGGTCAACGACGGCTGTGCCATCAGCGGCGGACGGCTACGTTTGGGCTCGCCCGTGGACGAGTGGGTCGTGGTCCACGAGCTCGGACACGCGTTCGGCATGTATCACACCTACGGGCAGTGGGAGGACCCGCTCTGCGTTCCTGACCCGGACGATACGTACTCGGACATCGCCCGAGCGGCGATCGCGATCGCGTACTCCTACCCCTCCGGCACGCCGCTGTCCCTGATGATCGCAGACGGTGTGATCGACGATGAAGCGAACATCCTCGATCCCCCTCCCTACATCGAGTCCGTCGCCAACGAAACGACAGGCCTGTTCCGAGATAGAGATACGGCCGCCCCGGGCGAAGTGATCGGCCTGCGCGGACGACGCCTGACCGTTGCTTGGCAGACGGACTACGAGTGGAACTCAGCACGCCGCAGCACGACCCTGCCTCCCGTCGTCGACTTCGGGGGTGTTTCCGTCGTCGCCAACCTCGACCAAGACTACCAGGAGTCCATCAACGCCATCGCTGGCGCTCCAGCCACCGGCTTCGCCGTCGAAGTCCCGAGCGGAGCGCAACCCGGCCTCACGCTCCACACGCGCGGCTACGCGGTGTCGTACCCGTCGTTCACCCTGAGCACGCTCACCCTGGCGGGCATCGCAGCTGCTGCGAACCGCGTCGACGTGACGGCGAGCTCGACGAATGCCGGGCTGGCACCTGCCGCGGTCATCGACATGAGCTGCAGCTACCAGCCCGACGGCTCGGTGGCTTTGAGCTGGGGGCTCCCCGCGACGCGTTTGGACGGCTTAACCCCCCTCGGTGAAGTCAGTGCGCGTGTGTTCAGAAACGGCCGGCCTCTGGTCGAACTGCCCGGCGGCGAGTCGTGGAGCGACACCTCCGTCGAGCTCGAAGACCGTGGGAGCATCTATCAAGTATTCCTCATCGCCGTTGACTCGGATCGGTTAGGCGTACCGAGTACGCCGTGCGCAATCTGTGCACCCTCGGGCACTCGCCGCACGCCCGAGAACTGCAGCTTTCGCTGAACGCTCTCCGCCTCAGTCGCACGAGCGACGGCGCGCGGCCACCCAGTTGACACAGCCTCGACGGCACCACGACCAGCGCGAGCCGCACCCGCGCGCCGGCGCCCACGGGGTCGCGCTCGCTGCTGCCCGGTGTGGCTGCGAACCGCCGCAATTTTTGCGACGTTCTCGCGTTCCAAGAGTCACTGCAGCCCCGCAGTGTTCCCCCGCACCACACCCTTCGCGCTCGTTCACGCATCGCGTCAACATCAGGCGAGGCACAGCGACAAAGCGACTCACTCCGACCCGCGAACCAAGTGAAACACCGGCAAAGTGATCGCCTTCCACCAACACCCCGGCATCATTTTCACGACTCACCGCCGCACATGAACAAAAACCAAAACAAACTCCCAAAGCGACACTTACATATAAACATGGGAGACAATCGGTCTTGTTCAACACCGCTCACATCCGTAGCCTGGACGCAATCGGGGGCGTTAACCCCGCAAGCGAAAGGACTGAACGATGTTCAAGCGTACCCTAGCAAGTCTGGCCATCGCCGGGCTTGCAGCAAGCTGCAGTGCCAGCAACGACGAGAACGGCGATGCTGCCGCAACCAGAGTGTCCGCCCAAGCGTTGATCGTGAATGGCGAAGACGTCACGGGGATGGAATACGACCTTCAGAAGGTCGATTGCGACGGAGGGGCACCGATCGGCAGCTCGATCGTCGTCGTGCGTGAACTGGAAGATCAGGTGATCCCCGGTGAACTGACCGAGTTCGCAGACACGCCACTGGAGGCGGATTCAGAACACTCGTTCTCCGACCTGTTCCAGGTGGTCGATGCGGGCTGCTACAACATCACCACGACACCACTCAACTCCGATGGTGAACCCAGCACCGAGTGTTTCGCCGCGATCAAGACGGGCGTGGAGGTTTTGGAGGGGGAGACGACCGAAGTCTTCATGATCAACCAGTGTCGGGGCACCGATCCCGGCGCTCTCGACGCCGTCTCCGCGCTCAATCGTGAGCCGAGCCTCGACGACGTCTGGTTCACGGATTCCAAGTTCTTCTGTGGTTCCGAAGGCGAGATCTGCGCTGCCGCGTCGGATCCGGACGGGGACTCTCTCGAGTTCGAGCTGACGCTCGAGGAAGATGCTCCGTGCACGGTGGAAGCCGGCGATCCCGACGACGGTGAGCAGTGCTGGACGATCGTCTGCTCGGAGTCTGGGCAGGTGAACTTCAACATCTCCGTATACGACCAGTTGGTGAGCGAAGGAGAGCCCATGCGCATCGAGGACTGGCTCGAGGCAGAGGGCTACGCAAGCGAGTCGCATGCCGAGCTCAACGCCTTCGCCTACATCGACGTCATCACCATGTATCTCGATGAGGACGGCGACGGCTACGGCTCCGAAGAAGCAGAGTTCTGCTCGGGTGAAGACACGACGGGCTACGTCGACGACGGCGGCGATTGCAACGACGAGGACGCAGACGTCAACCCTGGCGCAGAAGAAATCTGTGAAGACGGGATCGACAACGATTGTGACGGTGAGGACGCGATTTGTCCGTGCGTCGATCCCGACACCAAGATGGACATCGTGCTGCTGCAGGATCTCTCCGGCTCGTTCTACGACGACATCGACAACGTGCGCGCTTTGGTGGCGCCCTTGTACGCGGCGGTCAACGACTGTGTCGCGGAGGCCAACTTTGGCGTCGCGTCTTTCATCGACAAGCCATTCGCGCCATTCGGCGTCGCCGGCGACTACTCGTACCAGCCCGTTTCGGACTTGAGTAGCGATCTGTCGACACTACAGTCTGCCGTCGATGGGCTCGTTCTGGGCAACGGCTACGACTACTCCGAGTCGCAGATGACCGGCATCTTGCACACGGCCAACGACGGCTACTTCAGCTGGGCCGAGGACACGGAGAAGTTCATCATCTTGCTCACCGACGCGCAGAATCACGTCGCCGGTGACTGCGATCTCGCAAGCTGCCCCGAAGGTCCGAACAACGGCGATGCCATCATGAGCGAGTACGAGGACTATCCCTCGTACACACAGGTCGGCGCAGCCGTCAACGACCTGGGCGCCAACGTCGTGTTCGCGACGACAGCAGACGTCACGGGTTACTACGCCGGCGTGCAGGCCAGCCTGGGTGTCGATGGCAACGTCGTGACCCTGAGTTCGGACAGCTCGAACCTGGTCGATGCAGTCCTGACCGGTATCGAGTGTCAGTGCGAGGACTGAGCCTCGTCTCGGGTTGACATCGACATGACGCCCTCGGTGCCCTCAGCGGCATCGGGGGCGTTCGTCGTTTGTCCGCCTCCCCCAGCACCGTCACGTCGAAGCCGCGTTCAATCAGTTCTCGAGCTACCGTCAGCCCGAAGCACCCGCTCCCGCGCTCAATGCACTCGGCATGAATGGCGGCAGGGCGAACATGGTTTCAGTAGGAGATCAGCAGTGACGCCAATGTTTCACCGTGGCTATTCCCCCGTTCAGCTGCAGCGCTGCTCGGGTGATGTCGACGTTCGCCCTCGAATCCGCAGCGAGTCCCCTGTTGGAGCCAAAGCCGAATCGGTGACCACACGCCGGGACGGTCCCGCCGCTGTCGTCGAAGACATCGTGGCCGTGCACTCGGAGGCGTCGTACACTCGGGGGCATGAAGTCACCCCATCGCCTCGTGGCCCTGAGCGCCATGCTGCTCGGTTGCTCCTCCGCTGCGACCGAGCCAGATACGAGCCAAACCGGGAACACGCACGCGGACGCGGACGTTTCGCAGGATGAGGGCACGTCTTCAGGCGCAGAGTCGCCGGCGAGCGGCGACACCGGCGATGCAGAAGGGGCCGAGAGCATCGACGAGGCTGCGGCGGACGCCGATGATGCGCTTGGGGCTGACGAGATGGCGCCACAGGCCGCGGACGTGGGGTCCCCTCTCGGGGCAAGCGACGACCCGGCTGGCGACGGTGAGAGCGGCGATGGCACTGGCGCGGATGGCGAAGCTGCGAGTGAGCCCACTCCGGACATGGTCACCCAAGGCAGTGAGGAGGGCGCAGGGAGCGCGGAGACCCAACCCGCCACGGAGGGGAGCGAGCCCGTGGCAGCAGACGATACTCCCGCAACGCAGCCCGACGAGCCCACTCCCGCCGACGTGCCGCTGGGCCAAGGTGATGCCCCAGGCATGTCCGTGCCGGAGTTGGAACGCTACTGGCTGGCAGGCGGCGCGATCGGCAACTGCATCGACAACCAACAATACCTGCGTTTCCTCCCCATGGGTCGCGTCGAATACATCATCGACGACAAGGACGCGTGCATTCCTCAAGAAGAATGGGCCACGACGGTGGTCGGCGGCACCTACACGCTGGAGGGTCGAACGTTGGAGTACGCGCTGGAGGACGGCGCAACCACGCGCTTCGACATCGGCTTGGGCGAAAGCTCGGGCACTCCGTTGCTCTATCATCACGTCTACCTTCCGCTCGACGACGTAACCTGGCGCAGTGAACACTACTTCGAACGACGCAACGTCGATGGTGAGATCGAACGATTGCAGCACGTGCTCGTCGACTTGAGCTTCAGCGAGGACATCACCGTCGGCGCCACCGAGGAGTGCCGCGTCACGATTTCCTTCAGCGTCGAACGCATCGACGAAGCGCCTGAGGTCGTGGAGTACACGGGCACCGCTGACGATCTCCCGTGCACGTTGGGCGAGTCCGCACTGGGACGAGAGATCCAAATCGAATCCCTCGATTTCAGTGAGCATCCAAGCTGGGTGCCTGCAAACTTGTCGACGGTGCTGCCCGGCTCTCGCCTCTTGTTCGATGCGAGTGAGCCCGAGTTCCTGTTTGCGATGTGGTACTCCGGCGAAGAGGGCGTGCCTGAGCGTCTGGAGTGACGTCGCTGAAGCCTCGTCGGCCATGCCGCCGCGCGTTAACAGCGCTGAACGAGCTACTCTGACGCAACGCCCCAAACTCGCCGGCCTTGCGAGTTACTTCCCACCGAGCTACAGCCGCGCAGCTGGCGATCCCGATCCGATCGAAGACACGGTGGACGAGAACGACGATTGATCGGCAGCGCGGGCGCCTCGCGGCTCTCGCCCTCTCGCTTGGGCCCTCGGGGTCCCGCTCGAAGCCGATGTGACTCTGGCGCAGCCCTGTCCAGCGTCGACTCCACGTCGGCTTTCGTCGGATCGCGCCCTGGGCGTGGAGACGGTAGACGTCCAGCGCGCCGCCAAGAGTTCGCGGAACTTGTTCTCGTCGGGATCCGCGAACCAAAGGCGCTGGCGCTGGCGTGGATTTCTGGGACGCTGGGAGACGGTTCCGCAGGCGAACGCGCGCCCGTTCGCGTAGGACGAGCCTGTTCTGTTGTCAGTACACCGAGCGTCGACTGGCGGCGCACTTGACCCGACCAAACCCCCAACGCTAGAGCCACGATACGCTCGCTACCGCCGATCGTCCCCACTGAGTAACTCATGCATCACCAGGCCCGCGTCAGCACTTCTTCGAGCAAAGCACTCGCACTCCGACTTTCCACGATCGCTCTGCTCGCGTGCTGTTTGGGGGCCCTCGCGGGGTGCGCGAGCGAGGACGCGCCGAATGATGGAGCCAGCACGGCCGTCAGCGGCGGCCCGAGTGGCGGCGCCACGACGCCCGCCGTGGGCGGCATGCCGGGCAGCAGCGTCAACGCCACCCCAGGTGGCTCTCCAGGCGTCGCTGGCACGGGCTCCGCGCCTCCAGCGAACACCTCGGTGACCCCTGGCGGGAGCAATCCCGCAGCGACACCCGCGGGCAGCGGGGGGCCCGGAGCCACGCCAACGCCCACAGAGCCCGGCGCAGGCGGCGAGCCCGCGGCAGGTGGCGCCACGCCCATCGAACCCGCTAGCGGCAGCGGGGGAACGGGAGGCGCCCCTCCCGTCAGCACCGTCGACGACGGCGGTGAAGCCGGCATGAGCGCAGGGGGCATGGGCGGAGCCCCCGACGGCAACGGTGGCGCGCCCCCGACGGAGGACTGGCTCACCTCGTGGGGTACCTCCATCCAGAGCATGGAGCCGAGCAACATGCCGCCCCCCCTCGGCGGCATGACGCTACGCCAGTACGTCTGGGTCACTTTCTCGGGCGATACCATCCGCCTCGAACTCAGCAACGAAAAGGGCACGGCGCCGGTGGAGATCACCAAGGTGCACATCGCCAAACCAGGGCAGGGCGCTGGGCAGATCGATCCAGCGACGGACGCGGAGTTCACCTTCGGCGGGACCCCCGACGTGAGCATCCCGCCGGGTGAGGCCATCTGGTCCGATCCGCTCGACTACTCCATCGTCGAGCTCGATCGCATGGCCTTGACCATGCACTTTTCGAGCGTGCCCAACGAGATCACCGGACACCCGGGCGCGCGCAACACGGCCTACATCGGCAATGGCGACGTGGTCGCGGACGCCAGCTTCAATGCGACGGACACACGCGATCGCTGGTACTTCATCAACACCATTGACGTGATGGCGCCGGCCGACACGTACACCGTTGCCCTGCTCGGCGACTCGATCACCGACGGTTACGGGGTGCTCAACGCGTTCCAACGCTGGCCCGACTACTTGACTCTGTCGATCAAAGACGATCCCGAGGTCGCCGACAAGCTGTCCGTGCTCAACCTCGGCATGGGAGCCAACGAGCTCCTCACCCCCACCGACTACATGGACGCCGGCATCGATCGCTTCAAGCGGGATGTCTTGGGGGACCCGAAGATCAAGTGGTTGATCGTGCTCATGGGCGTCAACGACATCGGCGAAAAGACCGACCTGAGCATCGCCGGGCGGGTCACCGACGCCTATCAAGAGATCGTCGAGCTGTGCCATGCGGAGGGTATTTTGGTTTATGGGTCGCCCATCACGCCGTTCCGCGGTCATTCCTACGACGCGGGCCAGGCCTTGACGCTGCGCAACGACATCAACGACTGGGTCATCAACCAGGGGAGCTTCGACACCGTGATTCGGCTCGACGAAGCCGTCGCCGATCCCGCCGACCCGGAGCAGCTGCTGCAACGGCTCAGCAACGATGGTTTGCACCCGAACACCGCGGGCTACGAGGCCATGGGCAACGCCGTCGACACGAGCCTGTTCCACGAGATGCTGCCGTAGGCAGCACGCGAGTACGCGCCCGACGGTGGTGCCCGACGGCGGTGCCCGACGACACGCAGCCCAACGTCGAGTGTGAGCGCCGTTCGGGTGCTGGCGCAGTTCGGGCCCTCACCCCACGGGCGCAAGAGAAGCTGCCCGACAAGCGTGCTCGCCCATTCAGTTCTCCACGCCGGACCAGGCAAGCACCTCCCGGATCGGGACGTCGGGCGGCGGCGGTGGTACCAGATCACCGAGACCGAGCATCGTGCTGTTTTCGGGACCGAGCGTCGCCGCCAGTTGTCGGCGCCGATCGCGCAGCCAGCCGAGTGCGGCATCCGCCGTCGCTTCGCGGGCCTGTGCCAAATCCTCGCGTTCGGGAGCCTCCAGGGGAGCGTTACGAATGAACTCTTGAACGACTTTGAGCACCTCGCGGACTTGTGCCAACTCCTCCTCGACACCCGCACGCACCAATTCTGCCCAAGCAACCCGGTAGAACTCCACCGGCACCGCTCCCAAAGACTCCAGGCACTGGATCCACTGCTTTGCGCGCCAAACCCGACTCGGTATTTCGAGTGGCTCTTGCAGCAGAGCCTGCAATTCCTCTCGGTCCAACTCGTCGGGCGGCGTGGCCGCGGCGCGGGCCGCGATCGGCTTCCACCGATCGGCGAAAGCTTCCAGCTCGGCGATTTGCTCCGGCAAATCCGGATCACGTGGGGGCCTCAGCGAATACTGTATGCGCCATTCGGAAAAGGTCCGTTGCCCGGCTAGGTGCTCCGCTAGATAAACCCCTGTTGCGTGCGTGCCACGGTCGTAGCCCGCGAGAATCGCGCGCGCCTTGGTGTCGGCCTGCATCACGCCGTGCAGGAACACGACCATGCGTGAAAAAGCCTCCGAGACGCGTTCACTTGCCGGTGGCAAGCCGATCACGGCGATCGGGGTGCTTGGGTGAGGAACCATCGCAACTACCTCCTCTTCGCGGAGCGCTAGTTCGCTCGACGCTTGGTCGTATTCACCCAGAACTGCGAGCAACTGTCAACACCGGCGGATCCCAGTGTCCCACCGCCTCAACGCGTTAATTCTCATCCCGCGTTGCGTCGAAGCCTCGATCTTGGGTCGACAGGCGACGCATGGCATCAAAAACCCAGCAGCACTCGCGGCCACCTGCTGTTAAGCTCACAGCGGGGTCAGACTGTGGCAGAAACGAATGAAGGGAGGACGTGGGTCCTACTCGCGTTCTTGGGCATCGTGGGCGCGGGAGCCGTGCTGATCATGACCGACGCGCCGCTTCGAGTCCGGCGGCTCCTGAAGCAATCCACGCCTCCTGCCGCCAGCTATCTGCCGCCTGAACCAAAGGTGGTCGGCCCTGCACTAGCGGAGCAGGCTTTACCGACGGATCCCCCGTTCGTTGGCGAGCCAGGGACGGATGTGGCAGGCTACCCCCTGCGCCGCGTCGACCGAATCGCGCTCCTGCAGCTGCTGCGCGCAAGGCAGTTCGAACGGCTCGAACGCTTCATCACGGGCTACCAGGAGCGGTTCGAAGCTGACCATCACAAGGAGTACTGGCCCTACGACGCACTGATGGCTTTCTCCATCGCGGATCCCGAGGTGGGCAGGGCCTTGGATGAATGGGTCGCGGCAATGCCTTCTTCCTACGCCGCATTGGGCGCTCGTGGTGTGCACCGCCTGGCGCTCGCTTTGTACATGCGGGGCGCGGGCACCGTCAAAGAGACGTCGAACGCGCAGTTCGTGTCGATGCACTCGCACAACCAAGCGGCGTTGAAGGATCTCAAACAGGCCATCCAACTGCGGCCCAAGTTGCTGGTCGCGCACGTGCAGCGCCTGGTGCTCGCGATGTTTGACGGCGCCAATCGCCGGGAGTTGAGGGACCTCATGCGCAAGGCCGTGCAGCAGTGCCCGTCGTGCGTGGAGATCCGCATCGCCTACATCCAGTCCTTGCGCCCCCGCTGGGGTGGCTCCCACGACGCGATGAAGCGCTACGCCGCGACACTGACTCCGTTGATTGCCGACAACCCAGCGCTCGGCCGCGTGGCGAGTTTCGTCGATGCCGACATCTGCTGGACACACCGCAAGAAGAAGGACTTCGAGCAAGCACATCGAGCGTGCGACGAGGCGCTGACACGCGGTGATGAGCCGCGTCTGCTGGAAGAAAAGATGCAACTGCTGCAGGACCAGGAACGCTACGACGACGTCCTCCCCCTCGCCGAGCGCGCGCTCCGCATCTCACCTCAGCGTGAGCGCTCTTTGAAGCCGCGCATGGTGGCGCTGGAGAAACGCAACGACTATCTGCGTGCGGCCGAAGATCTGAACCTCCTGCGTCAGTTGGATCCAAGCGACGCCTGGGTTGCGAAACGTGTCACGTGGATGGTGCAGCGCCTGCGCTACGATGGCGATCAGTTGCGCAAACGGGGCGATCGCGAGGGGGCGGCGAAGTACTTCACGCTCGCGCTCAGATTGGTCCCCCACGATCAGGACTTGAGAGCCCGCTTGGGTTGGCTCGACGTCGACGACGTCGTGGACCTGCGCAAGGAGCTGGGATCCAAACCCGACGACTTCGAAGCTCACCTGCGGCTGGACCACGCCCTGGTCGTGCACCGGCGTTTCGACCAGATCGTCGAGATGTGGGACGAATTCATTCGCAGGCATCCGAGCGACGCACGCGCGTACCGCGAACGCAGCGGCGCGAAGTTTCACGGCGGCGACAAGAGCGGCGCATTGGCGGACAGCGAGAAGGCCTGCGCCCTCGGCATGAAGCTAGCCTGCGGCGAGGCGGCCCGCATGCGCTCGGAGCTTCCGTCGCGCCAGTGACCGGCGACCAGACAGCAAAGCCCGCGCGCCAGAGCCGCAGCGGCTCCGAGGGGAAGCGTCTCGCGCCAAATACTGAACGCGGAAGGGGCGGGCGGGCGGTGCATCGCGAGAAAGATTGAACGCCCGGAACGCCCGCGGGCACGCAAGGGTGGCGATGTGTCGCCACCCCGCGCTCAACCGTTGGAAGGTGCTCCGTGCTCTCAGTTCTCGCGCTTGCCTCACTCGCGTCCAATCCAGAGCTGGCCACCACTGAGCCTCAGTGGCGGCTCCCGGTCTCGGTCGCCGTGTTCAACCACTCCTACGCGTTGCCTCTGCGCGACATGGGCCGGCTCGCGCCACTGCACCCCGGGATCTCTGGGGGCAGCGAGTTCAATCTGACACGCGGTCGCTTCGGGGCTCTCGCCGTGGGCGGCGAGTTGGGCTGGTTCCGCTCGCCGCCGATCCAGACGGCGTGGTTCCTCAACGCCGATCTCGTCTACCGCTCCACCGCGTCGTTCGGCCCATTCGTGACCTTGTTGCTCGGCCCGGGCTACTTGCACAGCTTCAGCACTCGACAGGTGTTCGAGCAGCGCGGCGATGGCTACGTCGAGGCGACCGACTGGGGTTCGTCACACCTGACGCTATCGCTTGGCTTTGGGGCAGGCTTCGACTTCGGCAAAGTGACGGAGCTGCCGTGCTCGCTGTTCATTCGCTACCGCTTCTCACCTCAAATCCCCGGCTTCATCGGCGCCCCAGCGCTGCCCAATGCCCTACTGCAGCTGGGTGCTCGCTACGAGTTCGGAGCCGCACGATGAACATGTACGCTGCAGCATTGGCGGCCTCTCTCGTTTTCGTGGCATGCGGCGAGCAGTTCCATCGCCCGGACAGCCGCTGCTCCTGCGAAGCGGACGTCGCCTCCCACCCAAGAGCGGAGGCATTGCAACGTCTGCTCGACCGCTACGCACGACGTGGACTGGTTGGACTCGCGTTGTTCGTGGATTCCGACACGGAGGGCCGCTGGCTTGGCGCTGCCGGCGCCGCGAGCATCGAGGATGACGTCGCGATGAGCACCTGCCACGTCCATCATGGCGCGAGCCTGGCCAAGACGTACCTCGCGACCGTGGCGCTGCTTCTGGCCGAGCGCGGAGAGCTGGACCTCGATGCTCCCATTCGCAACCACCTCCCCAGTCGCATCGCCCGACACGTACCCAACGGAGAGCGGGCAACCATTCGCCAACTGATGAACCACACTTCGGGTATCCCCGAATACAACGACCTCGGTCCGTACCTCGTCGACACCTTCAACGACCCCCAAGGGTCGATGTCGACCGAAAAGAGGATCAGTTACGTCTACCAGGCAGACGCGCTCTTCGAACCGGGTACCGACTTCGCCTATGCCGATACGAACTACATGCTGCTTTCACTCGTCGTCGACCAAGTCACCGGAGACCACGCAGCCCGAATAGCGGAGGACATCCTGGAACCCCTCGCCCTCGACAAGACGTACTACCACGGGGTCGAGGGCTACGCGGAGCCCCCGTGCGTGACGAACAACTACTTCGAAAAGAAGGGCGACGGTCGACTCGAGAACATCTCGGACGTCCAGCTGCAGGCCACCGAAGATGTGCGCGGTGCGGACGGAATCATCGCCTCGCCCGAAGACTTCGCAACGTTCTTCAGCGCGCTGCTCGAGGGGCGATTGCTGTCGCAATCATCCCTGGACGAGATGCGGCAGTTCCGGCGCACGAGCGAGCCCGACGTGCGCTACGGCTTGGGTCTGGCTCGACTGGAAGCAGACGACGAAGTCTGGCAGGGCCACAGCGGCAGTACGATCGGTGCCGGAGCGCTCGTCTACCGCAATGCAACGCTCGGCGTGACCGTCGCGACGTTCACCAACCTCGGGCTGTCGTTCCCTTCGCCCTTGGCAGAAGAGTTCTACCCACACTTCTGGGACGACCTGCGAGCGGTATTGCAAGAGTGACCCGCGACGTTCGGCACTCTCGGCAACCGTGCAAAGCCTCACGAAGTCCACGACGAACGGTCGCCGCCATCGAAGACTGAGTCCACGACGAACGGTCGCTGCAACCATCGAAAACTGAGTCCAGGAGAACGGTCGCCGCAGCCATCGAGAACGGGTCCACGACCCACAGCATGGCGCTGCAACCATCGAAAACTGAGTCCACGACGAACCGTGTGGCGCCGCAACCCCGCCGAAGGATCGCGCGCTCAGTACATCAACCAGACGAGCCCCAACGTGACCGAAGGGAACACGACCAGAAGGATCACGCGCAGCACGTCCGTCAACACGAACGGCAACACCCCGCGAAACGTCTCCTCGATGGGGATATCCGGAGCCATCGAATTGATCACGAACAAGTTCATGCCCACGGGTGGCGTGATCAGGCCCACCTCGACAACGATCAGAACCAGAACCCCGAACCAGAGCCCAAAGTCCTCCGGCGTCAAACCGAAGTCCAGCTCGAGCATGATCGGGAAGAAGATGGGTACCGTGAGCAGCACCATGGACAGACTGTCCATCACGCAACCAAAAACGAGATAGAGCAGCAGCACACTGCCCAGCACCACCCACGGGGCAAGATCTTGCCCACTGACGAAGAGCGCGGCTTCCTGCGGCAAACGGGTGAGCGCGAGGAAGCTGTTGAACACACCAGCGCCAAGCACGATGAAGAAGATCATCGCGGTGCTGGCACCCGTCGCCAAGATGGCCTGGCGGGCCCGCGCGAAAGTCAGCTTGCCCGATGCAAAGGCAACCAGGCCAGTGCCGGCTGCACCGACTGCCGCACCCTCCGTCGGCGTGAAG